>JBJHBG010000100.1:0-18648 GCA_050485385.1 Geminicoccaceae bacterium
CCGCCCGAGACCCCCCGAACGGCCCGAAAAGCACATCGAGCGCGTTCGCGTACCCGCGCCCAACCCCGCCGCCCCGCTCATCACTCGTTCAACGGCGCCGAGAGCGGGGTAGTTCGAGGTCTCCAAGCGGCTGCCGACCCCCATCTCGATGCAGACATGGTCGAGCAAGCTCGGTTGATGCACAAACTTGCGAAGGACCTGGATACCGACTATCTTGTTCGCCGTATTCGGGAGGAGGGTGGTTATCCCGGACTCCTGGAAGGAGCGTAAATCGATGCGCAGCCTCGGCCGCTTCGAGGACTACATTGCCGGTTCTGATCAGCGCCGTGTAGCGGCCGGGCTCACGGAGATGGATTACGTGCGCGCTCGCAACAACGGCCGCAGGCGGACCCCGGAAAAGCGAGAGTTTCTGAAAGCTATTGCCGAGCGTGCCCGTGCCGCCGGCGTCGAGCCGCTCCCTGCAAATTTCTGACGACCTAGCTCTGTGTTACTCGGGGCCATAGTTGGCCGGAAAATCGTCGTTTCGTAGGGCGTAGGTTAGCAGTGCTGCCGCGGCGCGAAGTGGTCGCCAGGCGTTCGCGGCAACATTGTGAAGCGGCCTGCAAACCCAGTTCCTCCATTACCAGCCCGGCGGCGATTTCCGGTTTGTCGTCACCTTGTCCCACTTCAGCGGCGGCGGCGTAGCGCGCCGATCAACAGGAACAGGAGCCAGAGGGGCACCACGACGATGGCGCCGGTGAGGACGTAGCCGACGACGTCGCTACCGGAGCCGAGCAGGCCCTGGAACTGGCGCCAGAGCGTGTTGGCGGCGGCGACGGTGGTCTGCCAGGCGCGCTCCAGCACACCCGTGGGGCTGCGGTCGATCCAGGCCAGCACGACGCCCACCACGAAGCAGGCAACCAGGAGCTTGAGGACCGTCCAGAGGTTCATGGCGCCAGGTTCCGTCGCTCGGTGGCCAGGGTGTCGGCGGTGTCTTATCCCGGCCCGCCACCCGGCGGCAATCGCCCGAGGGCGCTGGGGCTCGCCGCTCGAGCCTTCACATGGAGGCCCGGTCGTGGCACACCGCCGGCTCCCGTCACCGCCTGGACCGCCACCATGCCGCAACCGATCGAGGGGCTTCGGCCGCTCGCCGCGTCCGCCGACGCCTTCGTCTTCGACCTCTGGGGCGTGGTCCACGGCGGACAGACGCCCTTCGCGGGCGTGGTCGAGACACTCGCCGCCGTGCGCGCGGCGGGCAAGCCCATCGCCTTCGTCACCAACGCGCCCGTGCGCGCCCACCACGTCGCCCAGCATCTGGCGGGGATGGGGCTGGGCAACGCCTACGACGCGCTCGTCACCAGCGGCGAGGCCACCTACGAGCGCCTGCGCACGGCCTATGCCGGTGGGCGCTACCTGCCGGTCGGCCCGAGCTGGGCGAAGCTGCTGCACGACGAACTGCCGTTGACCGCAACGGTCGACGTGGCCGCAGCGGACCTCATCCTGGTGGTCGGCCTCGACGAGGCGCGACGCGAGCCGAGCGAGTACGACGCGGAGCTGGACGCCGCCTTGGCGCGCGACCTGCCGTTGGTCTGCGCCAATCCCGACCGGGTGATCGTGGTGCAGGACGGCACCTTCAGTTGGTGCGCGGGCGCCCTGGCGGAGCGCTACGAGCAGCGCGGCGGGCGGGTGGAGTGGATCGGCAAGCCCGATCCCGGCATCTTCGCGCAGGCCGCCGCCGCCGTCGGTGTCGACGATCCGGCGCGGGTGGTCGTCGTCGGCGACGGCCTGCCGACGGACATCGCCGGGGCCAATGCCTACGGGGCGCCGAGCGTGCTGATCACCCGCGGCATCCACTCCCGCGACCTCGGCATCCAGCCGGGCGAGACGGCGGCCATCGCCGCCATTCGCGACCTCGTCGCGCGGCACGGCTTTCGACCGGACTACGCGTTGGCGAGCCTCGCATGGTGACGGCGGAGGAACGCGCCTTGACGAACGATGCCTCGACCCTCTTGGGCGACGCCAAGGTCTGGCCGGCGGTCGAGGCGCAGCGCCTGCTGACGCGCTTTGCCGAGCAGCCCGACCGTCCGGTCCTGTTCGAGACCGGCTACGGGCCCTCGGGCCTGCCGCACATCGGCACCTTCGGCGAGGTGTTCCGGACGACCATGGTGCGTCGCGCCTTCGAGCAACTGACCGGCTGGCCGACCCGGCTGGTGTGCTTCTCCGACGACATGGACGGCCTCAGGAAGGTGCCAGAGAACCTGCCCAACCGCGAGGCCATCGCCGTCCACCTGCAAAAGCCGCTGACCGACATCCCCGACCCCTTTGGCGAGGCGGCGAGCTACGGCCACCACATGAACGGCCGGCTGCGGCGCTTTCTCGACGCCTTCGGCTTCGAGTACCAGTTCATGAGCGCCACCGAGTGCTATCGCTCGGGCAGGTTCGACGCGACGCTATTGAAGGTCTTGGAACGCCACGAAGCGATCCGCGAGGTCGTACTGCCGATCCTCGGGGCGGAGCGCCGCGCCACCTACAGCCCGATCCTGCCGATCTCGCCCAAGACCGGCCGTGTCCTCCAGGTGCCGCTGGACGAGACCCATCCCGAGCGCGGCACCGTCGTCTTCACCGACGAGGACGGCCAAAAAGAGGAAGTGCCGGTCACGGGCGGGCACTGCAAGCTGCAATGGCGGGCCGACTGGGCGCTTCGCTGGGCGGCGCTGGGCGTCGACTACGAGATGTACGGCAAGGACCTGATCGACACGGTGAAGATCAGCGCGCCCATCTGTCGCGTGCTGGGCGCCGCACCGCCGGAGGGCTTCGCCTACGAACTCTTCCTCGACGAGACGGGGCGCAAGATCTCCAAGTCCATCGGCAACGGCCTCACCGTCGACGAGTGGCTGACCTACGGGCCGAAGAGCAGCCTGGCGCTGTTCATGTTCCAGTCGCCGAAGAAGGCGAAGCGGCTCTTCTTCGACGTCATCCCGCGCCACGTCGACGACTACGAGAGCTTCCTCGCCAAGGTGCCGGAGCAGACGCCCCAGGAACGGGTCAACAATCCGGTCTGGCACATCCACGAGGGCAGCCCGCCGCCGGGCGATCTGCCGGTGAGCTACACCATGCTCTTGAACCTCGCCTCGGTCGCCGCCACCAACGATCCGGCAGTGCTCTGGGGCTTCATCCGCGGCTATGCGCCCGACGCCACGCCCGAGCGCTTTGCCCGGCTGGACGAGTTGGTCCGGTTGGCGGTCGCCTATTACCGCGACTTCGTGGCGCCGACCAAGGCGTATCGCGCGCCGACCCCGGCCGAGCGTCAGGCGATGGCGGACCTCTTGGCCTATCTGGAGACGGCACCGGCAGACGCCGTCGCCGACGACGTGCAGAACGAGGTCTACGAGATCGGCAAGCGTCACGGCGTCGAGCCGCTGCGGGCCTGGTTCAAGGCACTCTACGAGGTGCTCTTGGGGCAGAGCGAGGGGCCGCGCATGGGTTCGTTCTTCCGGCTCTACGGCCTCGCCAACAGTGCAGCACTGGTACGGAAGGCCTTGAACGGCGAGCTGGTCGCCTCATGACGGCAGCGGTAGCGGTCGATGCGGCCCGTCGTACCGGGCTTGCGGCCCTGGACGCGGTCTTGAGCCGCCCGCCGGTGCACCTCGAGGCGGCACTCGCAGCGGCGGCCGAGCGCTTCGCGCCCGATGCGCGCGACCGGGCCTTCGCGCGGGTACTGGTGACAGCCGTGCTCCGCCGCAAGGGGCAGCTCGACGGCGTCTTGAAGCGATATCTGAGGTTCGTGCCCGACTCGCTGACGGCACAGAACCTCTTGCGGCTGGGTGCGGCGCAGCTCTGCCTCCTGCGCACGCCGCCCCACGCCGCCGTTGCCGCGACGGTCGGTCTCGCCCGGAGCCTGCAACGGCCGGAGGTCGGTCTGATCAACGCCGTCCTGCGCAAGGTGGCGAGCGAGCGGCCGCAGCTACCGGACCCGTCGAAGAACGTGCCGGCCTGGCTGTGGCGAAGCTGGGTCGAGGCCCATGGCGCGGCCGAGGCGCGGGCCATTGCGGCGGCGCATCTCGAGGAACCGCCGCTCGATCTCACCGTGCCGCACGACCGCGATGTCTGGGCGGCGAAGCTCGGCGGCGAGCCGATCGGCCCGCAGACCGTACGGCTGCTCCATGCCGGCGCCATCCCGGACCTCGAGGGCTTCGCCGAAGGTTGCTGGTGGGTGCAGGACGTCGCCGCCACGCTGCCGGTCTGGGGCCTCGGCGACGTTGCCGGGAAGCGGGTGCTCGACGTCGGTGCGGCACCCGGCGGCAAGACGGCGCAACTGGTGACCGCCGGGGCCGTCGTCACGGCGTTGGAGCCGGACCCGGCGCGGGCAGGGCGGCTGCGGGAGAACCTGACGCGGCTGCACCTGGAGGCCCAAATCGTCGAAGCGGAACTCGGTGCCTTCGACGCGGCCGAGCCGTTCGACGTGGTGCTGATCGACGCGCCCTGCACCGCCACCGGCACCGTTCGCCGCCATCCCGACATCCCCTGGCACCGCTCCAGCCGCGACGTGGCGGCGCAGGCGGCCCGGCAGCGCGAGTTGCTGGACTTGGCGCCACCGTTCCTGCGGTCGGGCGGTCGGCTGGTCTTCGCCACCTGCTCGTTGCAGCCGGAGGAGGGCGAGACGCTGGTCGAGCCGTGGCTCGCCGCGACGCCGACGATGCGGCGTAGCGCTGCCGTCGTAGCACCGCCCGCCGAACTGGGCGCCCGCAGCGCCGCCCCCGGCCAATGGCGGACGCTGCCCGCGGCCATTCCCGGCGGGATGGACGGTTTCTTCTTCGCCCACTTCGAACGATCGAGCGACACCCATGGTTGAGACCGCCCGCCGCGCCCTGTTGTCCGTCTCCGACAAGGCCGGCATCGCCGATTTCGGCCGCGCGCTGGCGGAGCGGGGCTTCCGACTCGTGTCCACGGGCGGCACCGCCAAGGCCCTGCGCGACGCGGGTCTGGAGGTCGAGGACGCTGGAAGACTAACGGGTTACGGTGAGTTTCTCGATGGACGTGTGAAGACGCTGCACCCGGCCATCCACGGTGGGATTCTCGCTCGGCAGGACGATACGGCGCACATGGCGGAGCTGGCCACGCGCCACATCGCGCCGTTCGGCGTGATCGCCGTCAACCTCTATCCCTTCCGCGAGACGGTCGCCGCCGGGGCGGACGCGCGGACCGTCGTCGAGACCATCGACATCGGCGGCCCGGCGATGGTGCGGGCGGCTGCCAAGAACTTCGCCTCGGTCGCGGTCGTCACCGACCCCGGCGACTACGAGCGGGTGATCCCGGCCCTGGACGCGGGCGGGCCGGACCTCGACCTCCGTCGGGAACTCGCGGCCAAGGCCTTCGCCCACACCGCCGCCTACGACGCGGCCATCGCCGCCTGGTTCCAGGACCAAGCGGGCGACGTGCTGCCGGCGACACTGGTGCTGGCGGGACAGCGCGTGGACCGCTGCCGTTACGGCGAGAACCCGCACCAGGAGGCGGCCGTCTATCGGCTGGAGGGCACCGCGCCGGGGCTGGTCGGTGCGGAGGTGCTCCAGGGCAAGGCGCTGAGCTACAACAACCTCGCCGATGCCGATGCCGCCTGGGCGCTCGCCTGCGACCTCGAGCGGCCGGCGGTGGTGATCGTCAAGCATGCCAACCCCTGCGGCGTGGCCCTGGCCGACGACTTGGCCACGGCCTATGCGCGCGCCCATGCCTGCGATCCCGTGAGCGCCTTCGGCGGCATCGTTGCCGTCAATCGGCCCTTGGACCGGGCGACGGCCGAGGCCATCGCCCGCATCTTCACCGAAGTCGTGGTGGCACCGGCCGTGCTGCCCGAGGCACGCGAAGTGCTGGCGGCGAAGCGTGCCTTACGCGTTCTGGAGGTGGCCGATGCCGCGTTGCCGCAGCGTTGGGTGCGCACGGTGGCCGGCGGGCTTCTGGTGCAGACGGCGGACGATCGCAAGGCCGAGGCCGGCGGGCTCGAGGTGGTCACCGAGCGGGCGCCGAGCGAGGCGGAACTGGCCGATCTCCTCTTTGCCCAGACGGTCGCGAAGCACGTGAAGTCCAACGCCATCGTGCTCGCCCGCGACGGTGCCACGGTCGGCATCGGCGCCGGGCAGATGAGCCGGGTCGATGCGGTGAAGATCGCCGCGAGCAAGGCGGCGCAAGGGGTGGGCGCCACGCCCTGCGTGGTCGCGTCCGACGCCTTCTTCCCGTTTGCCGACGGGCTGGAGGCCGCGATCGCGGCCGGTGCCACGGCGGCGATCCAGCCGGGCGGCAGCAAGCGCGACGCCGAGGTGATCACCGCGGCGAACCGCGCCGGTGTGGCGATGGTGCTTACCGGAACCCGTCACTTCCGCCACTGAGCCTTCCGGGCTGTGCTTCGGGTTTGACCGGCGTCGACGCTTCGGCTTACTGAGCGCGCGTATCGTGTAACGACGAAACAGACCGCACCGGGCCGCCAAGGTCCGGGCGTTTGGGGAGACTCCTATGCGCCTCGTCCATTGCGCTGCCGTCCTGGCCTTCGCGGCCGCGACGCCCGCCGCCGCCGACTATCCGACCAAGGCCCTTCAGGGCGTCATCATGTGGGGAGCGGGCGGTGCCACCGACACCGTCAGCCGCGCCATTCAGCCACATGCCGAGGCGGCGCTGGGCCGTGACATCGTCATGACCAACCGGGCGGGTGGCACTGGCGCCATCGCCACCCGCTACGTCAACGCGCAGAACTCGGACGGCTACACGCTGCTGTTCGGCGCCGAGAACCCGCAGCTCCACAAGGTGTTGGAGTTGGCGGACATCGACTACGACGACTTCTACCCGGTCAACGTCATCGCCCGCGGCGTGGCGGTCATCGTCACCACGGCCGATGCACCCTGGCAGAGCTTCGGCGAGTTGGTGGCCGACGCGCAGGCGCGGCCGGGTGCCATCCGCATGGGGGCGACCGGACCCGGTGGCCTGCCGCACGTGGTGGGCGCGATGCTCGCGAGCGGCGTCGAGTTTCCCGTGACGGCCGTGCCCTACGACGGCGAGGGGCCCGCGCTGACGGCGATGCTGGGCGGGGCCGTGGACTTCATGCCGGTCGGAGTCAGTGCTGCGGCCGAGCACATCCGCGCCGGCCGCGCCCGGCCGCTCGCCGTGGTCGACACGGCGGAGGTCGACCTGTTGCCCGGCGTGCCGCCGATCACCGAGGAGTTCGAGGTGTTCGAGGCGTACCTGCCGTGGGGGCCGTTCTACGGCGTGTTCGTCAACCGCGACACGCCGGAGCCGATCGTCGCTACCCTGGTCGAGGCGTTCGCTACGGCGGCGAGCACGCCGGAGTTCGAAGAACTGATGGAGGCCCGCGGCAACGTCATGATGAACATCTCCGGCGACGAGGCCGACGCGTTCCTCGACCGCTGGCGGTCGGTGACGTCGTGGATCATGTACGACGCCGACGCCGCCAAGGTGTCGCCCGACACCGTCGGTATCGAGCGGCCCTGAGCAGACCGTAGGGCGGCCGTGGCCGAGCCCCGCACCCGCCTGCCGGGCGAGCGCGTCTTCGCGCTCGCCATGCTGGGGCTCGCGCTGTTCGTGCTGTGGCAGGCCTACGGTATCGCCGGGCTGAGCGGCCTCGCTTCGCCCGGCGCGCTGCCCTTGGCCGCAGGCAGCGTCATGGTCGTCGCGGCCGTGGCGACCGTCTGGCAGGGCCGGCGGCTGCCGGCCGATCCCGCGCGCCGCGCCTTCCTGCCGACGCTCCTGCCGGTCCGCCTCGTCGGCTTCCTCGTTCTCGTCGGCGGCTTGGCCCTCGTGCTCGACCGGCTCGGCTTTCTCCTCGCCGGGACGGGCTTTCTGGCGCTCGGCATGTTCTGGCTGCACCGGCGCCAACCGCTGCACGTTCTGGCTTGGTCGATCCTGGCCGTGGCGGTGATCTACGTGCTCTTCCGCCTCCTCTTCGAGGTGCTGCTGCCCGAGGGCGTCGTGCCCGAGCGGGCGATCCTTGCCTGGATCGGTGATCGGCTCGGGCGCTGGTGATGGCCGAAATCCTGGCCCAGATCGGGGTCGCTTGGCTCGACCCCTCGCTGCTTCTGCTCACCGCCGCCGGCACGGCCGCGGGCGTCTACATCGGCGCCATCCCTGGCCTGAGCGTCACCATGGCGGTGTCGATCCTCATCTCCTTCACCTTCACCTGGCGGGCCGAGGAAGCGCTCGCCCTGATCTGCGGCATCTACATGGGCGGCGTCTACGGCGGTGCCCGCTCGGCCATTCTCTTGAACATTCCGGGCGGACCGGCCGCCGTCGCCACCGCCCTCGACGGCTACCCTCTGGCGCAGCGGGGCGAGGCCGGGGCCGCCATCGGGCTTGCCACCGTCATGTCGGTGATCGGTGGCTTCGCCGGCATCCTGGTGCTCGCCTTCGCCGCCCCCTGGGTCTCCGAGGTGGCACTGGTGTTCCAGCCCCGCGACTACCTGATGATCGCCATCCTCGGCATCCTGCTCGTCGCCTCGCTCTCCGCCGAGAGCCTCGCCAAGGGCGTGTTCGCGGGGGCTCTGGGGCTGATCGTCGGCACCGTCGGCCTCGATCCCCTGACCGCGCAGGAGCGCTTCACCTTCGGCGTGGTCGATCTTTGGGCCGGCATCTCGCCCATCGCCGTGATGATCGGCGTCTTCGGCATCGCCGAGGCGCTGGTCCAACTGCACCACCTGGACACCGCCCCCATCCGCCAGAAGGTCGACCGCATCCTGCCCTCCTTGCGGCTCGTGCGCCGCCACCTGTCCCTGTCGTTGCAGAGTGCGGGCATCGGCGTCGGCGTCGGTGCCCTGCCGGGCACCGGCGGCGACATCGCCTCCCTTTTCGCCTACGACCACGCCAAGCGCGTGACCCGGAACCCGAGCCGCCCGTTCGGCGAGGGCGCCTATGAAGGTCTGGTGGCGCCGGAAACGGCCAACAACGCGGCCGTCGGCGGTGCCTTCATCCCCATGCTCACCCTCGGCATTCCGGGCGATGCCGTGACGGCCGTGATCATCGGTGCGCTGTTCATCCAGGGCCTCAACCCCGGCCCGATGCTGATGGTCGAGAACGCCCACGTCTTCTGGTTCGTCGTCGGCAGCCTGCTGCTCGCCAATTGCTGCGTGCTGATCTTCGGCCTGACGGGGGTGCGCATCTTCACCTGGCTGGTGCGCTGTCCGCGCGCCGTCCTGATCCCCCTGATCCTGCTGCTCTCCGTCGTCGGCGCCTATGCCATCGGCAACGCGCTCACCGACGTCTACTGGGCGCTCGCCTTCGGCGTGTTCGGCTATTTCCTCAAGATGTACCGCTACCCCGTGGCGCCGATCATCCTCGGCGTGATCCTCGCTCCGTTGATGGATCAGAACTGGCGGCGCGCGATCATCTCGGTGCGGGACGACGTGCCGCAACTGCTCGCCGATCTCGTCTCGACACCCATTTCCTTCGTCCTGACCGCGGCCATCGTCTCGGTGTTGGCCTCGAAGCTGCCCTGGCATCGTTGGCTGCGTCGCTGATCGGAGAGGGAGACGACCATGCGGAGGCTTGCCGCCCTGACCTTGACGGCCGGACTGATGGCGTCGACGGCCCTCGCCGACGCGCCCGAGATCCAGGTCTTCAAGCACGAGACCTGCGGCTGCTGCGCCATGTGGATCGACCACATGGCGGCGCACGGCTTCGCGGTGGCAGCACAAAACGTATGGGATCTCAACGGTATCAAGGACCTTCTGGGCGTGCCGGTGCAACTCTCGTCCTGCCACACCGCCGTGGTCGACGGCTTCGTCGTCGAGGGCCATGTGCCCGCTGCCGAGGTCCGGCGTCTGCTCGACGAACGCCCCGACGGCGTCGCCGGCCTCGCCGTGCCGGGCATGCCCGACGGCTCGCCCGGCATGCCCGCCCCGGTGGCCGAGCGCTACGACGTGGTCACCTTCGGCAGCGGTGCCAGCGGCCACTTCGCCACCTATGTTGGCGAGGAGCGCATCGACTGAACGCCAAGAAGGAGAGACGATCATGGCCGCAACTCCGCCCGTGTGCGCGTTCGGCACGCCGGCGCCGGCCTTCGCGCTGCCTGCGACCGACGGTCGTACCTACACCCTCGACGACGTGAAGGGGCCGAAGGGAACGGTGGTCGTCTTCGTCTGCAACCACTGCCCCTACGTGAAATCGATCGTCGGCCGGCTGGTCGAGACCGCCACGGCACTCCAGGCGGAGGGGGTCGGCTTCGCCGCCATCTGCAGCAACGATGCCGTCAACTACCCGGACGACTCGTTCGACAACATGCGACGCTTCGCCGAGCGGCACGGCTTCACCTTCCCCTATCTGCACGACGAAAGCCAGGAGGTGGCAAGGGCTTACGGCGCCGTCTGCACGCCGGACTTCTTCGGCTATGACGGCGATCTGGGATTACAGTACCGGGGCCGGCTCGACGAATCCAAGACCGCGCTCGTGCCGAACGCCACCAACGAGTTGCTGGCGGCCATGCGGCAAGTCGCGGCGACCGGCCAGGGGCCGGCGCAGCAGACGCCGTCGATGGGTTGCGCGATCAAGTGGAAGGCCGCCTGAGTTCATGCCCTTTGCCAGCCTCCGCGACTTCATGGCCCACCTCGAGGCCAAGGGCCGTCTCGTCCGGGTGACCGCACCCGTTTCGCCCGTTCTCGAAATGACCGAGATCCACACCCGCCTGCTCGCCGACGACGGGCCGGCCGTGCTGTTCGAGACCGTCGAGGGCTACGACATGCCCGTCTTGATCAACCTCTTCGGCACCGTCGAGCGGGTGGCCTGGGGCATGGATCGCGAGCCGTCGACGTTGCGCCAACTCGGCGAGACCCTGGCCTTCCTCAAGCAGCCGGAGCCGCCCGGCGGCTGGCGCGAGGCGATGGAGCTGGTGCCTTTGTTGAAGTCGGCGTTGGCCATGCGTCCCAGGAGCGTCGGCCGGGCGCCCTGTCAGGAGGTGGTGCTGAAGGGCGACGAGGTCGACCTCGCGCGGCTGCCGATCCAAAGCTGCTGGCCGGGCGAGCCGGCCCCCTTGATCACCTGGCCCTTGGTGGTCACCAAGGGGCCGTCGACGGCGCGGAGCGACAACTACAATCTCGGCATCTACCGCATGCAGGTGACCGGCCGGAACACCACGCTCATGCGCTGGCTGAAGCACCGGGGCGGCGCCCAGCACCACCAGCGCTGGGGGCAGGCGAAGCGCGACCCGCTGCCGGCGGCGGCGGTGATCGGTGCCGATCCCGGCACCACGCTGGCGGCGGTGACGCCCGTGCCCGACACGCTCTCCGAGTACCAATATGCCGGCCTTCTAAGGGGTAAGCGCGTCGAACTCGTCGACTGTGTGAGCATTCCGCTCCAAGTCCCTGCCACGGCGGAGATCGTGCTGGAGGGCTATGTCAGCCTCGACGACTACGGCGACGAAGGCCCCTACGGCGACCACACGGGCTACTACAACTCGGTCGAACGGTTCCCGGTCTTCACCGTGA
Organism: Geminicoccaceae bacterium; assembly: GCA_050485385.1. Classification (GTDB taxonomy): domain Bacteria; phylum Pseudomonadota; class Alphaproteobacteria; order Geminicoccales; family Geminicoccaceae; genus RECO01. Next base: position 11,454 of record JBJHBG010000100.1, read on the forward strand.
CCGCCATGACCATGCGCAAGGACCCCATCTACCTCTCCACCTTCACCGGCCGGCCGCCGGACGAGCCGTCGGTGCTGGGCGAGGCGATGAACGAGGTGTTCCTGCCGTTGTTCGTCCAGCAGTTCCCCGAGGTGGTCGACTTCTGGCTGCCGCCCGAGGGCTGCTCCTACCGCATCGCGGTGGTCTCGATGAAGAAGGCCTATCCGGGCCACGCCAAGCGGGTGATGCTCGGCGTCTGGTCGTACTTGCGCCAGTTCATGTACACCAAGTTCGTCATCGTCGTGGACGACGACATCGACGCGCGCGACTGGAAGGACGTCATGTGGGCGCTCTCCACCCGGGTCGACCCGGCGCGCGACATGACCGTGTTGGAGAGCACGCCCATCGACTATCTCGACTTCGCCTCGCCGGAGAGTGGGCTCGGCTCCAAGCTCGGCATCGACGCCACCGACAAATGGCCGCCCGAGACCAAGCGCGAATGGGGCAAGAAGCTCTACATGGAACCCGACATCGTCGAGCGCGTCAGCGCCCGCTGGGCCGAGTTGGGCCTGCCCGGCTCCGGCAAGCCGATATGGAAGCGCTGAACGCGCATCCACGGCTCGACCACGCGGTGGCGCTGACGCGGGCCGCGGGCACGCTCGCCATGCGCCAGTTCCGGCGCGATCCCGAGCGCTGGGAGAAGACGCCGGGGGCGATCGTGACCGAGGTCGACATCGCCATCGACCGGTTGCTCCGCGCCGAGTTGCCGCACGGCGAGGAGGCTTGGCTCAGCGAGGAGACGCCGGACGACGAGGCGCGGCTCGCCGCACCGCGCGTCTGGATCGTCGACCCGATCGACGGCACGCGCAGCTATGTGCTCGGCCGGCCGGAGTTCGCGATCAGCGTGGCGCTCTGGGACCGGGCGGAAGGCGGCGTGGTGCTGGGCATCGTGCTCAACCCCGCGACCGACGAGCTGTTCGTCGCCTGCCGCGGTGGGGGCGTCTGGCTCAACGGCGTCGCCCTCGGGCTGCGGCCCTGGTCGCCCGACGAGAAGACCGAGCTTCTGGTCAGCGGCCGCGAGGCCAGGAAAGTGGGCTTCGACCGTCACTTTGCCACCTGCGAGGTACGCGGCTTGGGTTCGCTCGCCTACCGCTTGGCCCTGATCGCCACCGGCCGGGCGGACGGGCTGGTGTCGCTCCGTCGCGTCGCCGACTGGGATCTTGCCGCCGCGGTGCTGATGGTGGAGGAAGGTGGCGGCCGGGTGACCGACCGGCACGGTCGGCCGCTTCGGCTCAACGCGCCGACCGCCCGGCACGAGGGACTGGTGGTGGCAGCGGCACCGCTGCACGACCGGCTATGCAACGTCGTCGGGTCGCTCGTCTGATGCCGGGGGTTCCGGGTCGCGGCGAACGGTGCCAACACCGCATGCCGCCAGGCCAACGATCAACCAGAAGGCTCGCTCGATGCAGCGCTACACCGCCGATGCCCTGACCGCCGCCGCCATACGCATCCTGGAGGCGGCGGGCTCGTCGCCCGACGAGGCGCGGATCGTGGCGACCCATCTGGTCGACGCCAACCTCGCCGGCCACGACAGCCACGGCGTCGGCATGCTGCCGTCCTACATCGAGCACCTGCGCTCCGGCCTCTTCGTCGCCAACCAGACGCCGGAGGTGGTGAACGACACGGGCGCGGTCATCGTCGTCGATGCCCGCCACGGGCTCGGTCAGCACATGGCGCTGAAGGCACTCGACCTCGGTATCGCCCGCGCCAAGGCCCAGGGCGCCTGCGTCGTGGCACTCCGGGAAAGCGCCCATATCGGCCGCATCGGGGCCTATTCGGAGCACTGCGCCAAGGCCGGCCTCGCCTCGGTCCACTTCGTCAACGTGGTCGACCATCAGCCGGTGGTGGCGCCTTTCGGCGGCAGCGACGGGCGCTTCGTCACCAACCCGTTCAGTGCGGCACTGCCCGGCCCCGACGGCCCGGCGCCGCTGCTCGACATGGCGACCTCCACCATCGCCTTCGGCAAGGCCCGCGTCGCCCGCAACAAGGGCGTGCCGGTGCCGGAGGGCTCGCTGCTCGACGCCGAGGGGCGGCCGACGACCGACCCGACGGCGCTGGTCGACGCGAAGAAGGGCGCGCTCACCGCCTTCGGCCAGCACAAGGGCTCCGGCCTCGCCATTCTCTGCGAGGTGTTCGCGGGCGCGCTCGCGGGCGAGCGGACCATGCAGCCGGCGAACCCGAGGCGCGGCAGCATCGTCAACAACATGCTCTCGATCCTGATGGACCCCGCGGCCTTCGGCGATCCGGCGGCCATCGCCGAGGAGGCGGCGGCCTTCGGTGCCTACGTCAAGGCCTCGCCGCCGGCGCCGGGCGTCGAGGAGGTGCTGTTGCCGGGCGAGCCCGAGCGCCGCTCCAGGGCCGAGCGCCAGCAGGCCGGCATTCCGATCGATCCCATGACCGTCGAGCAGATCGTCGCGGCCGGACGCTCGGTCGGGCTCGGCGACGCCGACCTCGCGATGCTCGCGGGGGGCTAGCGCGTGGATCGGGTACAGACCGTCGTCGTCGGCGCCGGCGTGGTGGGGCTCGCCGTGGCGCGGGCGCTCGCCATGAGCGGCCGCGAGGTGTTGGTGCTGGAGAAGGAGGGGGCGATCGGCACCGAGACCAGCTCGCGCAACAGCGAGGTGATCCACGCCGGCATCTACTACCCCACGGGCTCGCTCAAGGCGCGGGCCTGCGTCGAGGGCCGCCAGCGCCTCTACGCCTACTGCACCGAGCGGGGCGTCCACCACGCGGCCTGCGGCAAGCTGATCGTGGCGACGAGCGCGGAGCAGCACGCCACCTTGGCCGCCATCAAGGACAAGGCGCGGGCCAACGGCGTCGAGCTGGAGTGGTGGGACGCCGAGCGCGCCCGCGCGTTGGAGCCGGAACTCGCCTGCACTGCGGCCTTGTGGTCGCCCGCGACCGGGGTCGTCGACAGCCACGCCTTCATGCTGGCGCTCGAGGGCGATCTGGGGGCCGCGGGCGGCCTCGTTGCCTTCCATGCTCCCGTGCTGGCGGCACGCCGCATCGTCGACGGCTTCGTCCTGGAAGTCGGCGGCGAGGCGCCGATGGAACTGCTGGCCGACGAGTTGGTCAACTCGGCGGGGCTCCACGCACCGGCGCTCGCGGCCAAGGTGGCTGGGCTGCCGTCCGCGCACGTGCCGGAGGCGCACTACTGCAAGGGCAGCTACTTCACCCTCAGTGGCCGCTCGCCCTTCGCCCGGCTGATCTATCCGGTGCCCGAGGCGGCGGGCCTCGGCGTCCACGTTACCATCGATCTGGGCGGCCAGGCGCGTTTCGGCCCGGACACCGAATGGGTCGACGCCATCGACTACGACGTCGACGCGGCGCGGGCGGAGGCGTTCTATGCGGCCGTGCGCGCGTACTGGCCGGCGCTGCCGGACGGCGCGTTGCAGCCGGGCTATGCCGGCATCCGGCCCAAGCTGGCGCCCGCCGGAGCACCGGCGGCGGACTTCCGCATCGAGGGGCCGACGGTCCACGGCGTCGCCGGGCTGGTCAACCTGTTCGGCATCGAGAGCCCCGGCCTGACGGCTTCGCTCACGCTGGCCGACGTAGCGGTGGAGGCACTCGAAGCGCAAGACTGAGTCTCGCCGCAGGCGTACCCAGATATATCTTATTCAATATGGCTAAAATTTTATCTTGTGACAGATGCGCAATGTTGCTTACATGCCGAGCACCGGTTGCGATCGAAGCTGCAGCGTCGCGGGCCGGCACGAACGACCAGACAAAGCGCTTGTGTTGTGGAGGACTATTTCATGATGAGAACGATGTGGGCCGCCGTGTTCGGCGGTCTCCTGCTCCTCGGCGGGGGCGCCCAGGCCGCCCCCGTGGCGGGAACGTACGACGATCCGGTGCCGGGGGGACTGACGCTCACGCCCGGAGCCGTGACCGTCTTCTACTCGACGAGTCCGTTCGACGACATGGCACTCAACGGCGTTCCCGGGAACAACAATCCCGAGAACGTAGCGGCGATCCTGCGTGCCGTATTCGATCTCGGCAGCGGCGCGGCGCTTGCCGGTTGCTACTCGGAGAGCGATGGCGACGAAGGCTGCGGTGGTCTCGTCACCGGGCCGACGGAGGAGGACCAGCTCAGCGGCACCATCACCTCCACCGTTCCGTTCCAGTTCGCTGCCATCTTCGGCGGGCAGCGCCAACTGCTGATCGACTTCGGCATCCTCATCACCGAGTTCTCGTTCGAGGGCCTGGACCGGGGCTTCAGCAACGTTCGGTTGGTGACCCCGATCCCGGGTGCGGCGCTCCTGTTCGCGCCGGCGCTCGGGGCCTTGGTCTGGATGCGCCGTCGCAAGGCGGCCGCCACGGCCTGAGCCGATCGCCGTGGGTTTTCGTCCCGGGGCACGACCGCAAGGTCGTGCCCCTCGTTCTTGGTCGGCGTTCCGCCTGAGCGCTGGCCTTCGACTGCCGCTTGGCCTATCCGGACGTCGCTCGAGCGGGAGGACGGCGGGGCCGATGGATGAGGATGGTGCGGCGGCGGCGGTCATGCCTGCGGTGGTGGCCCATCGGGGCGCGTCGGCCACCGCACCCGAGAACACGCTCGCCGCGTTCCGCGCGGCGTCGCGCCAGGGGGCGGGCTGGGTCGAGTTCGACGTGCGCCTCGCCGCCTGCGGCACGCCCGTGGTGCTGCACGACGCCAGTCTCGCGCGCACTTCCAACCGTCGCGGCCGCCTCACGGCTCTGGCTCTTGCCGACCTCGAGGGGGTGGACATGGGCGGTTGGTTCGGCCCGAGCTTCCGTGGCGAACCGCTGCCGACGCTCGACGCCGCACTGCGTCTGGCGGCGGACCTCGGCATGGGCTGCAACGTCGAACTGAAGGCGGAGACCGCGGTGGCGGCCAGGCGCACCGCGCGGGCGACGGCGCCGCTCCTGACGGCCGCTCCGTGCCCGGTCCTGGCCTCGAGCTTCGCCGAAGTCGCGCTGGAGACCTTGCGGGCGGAGGCGCCCACATTGCCCTTGGGTCTGCTCGTCGGCCGCCGCGTCGCCGGACGGCATCTCGCCCTCGCCACGGCGCTCGCCGCGCGCAGCCTGCATGCCGACCATCGGGCCTACGGCGCGCGCACGGCGGCACGTTGCCGCGAGCAGGGCCTGTGGCCGGTCGCCTACACCGTCAACGACGCCGTGCGGGCGGTGCGGCTGCATCGTCAACTGGGCGTCGGCAGCATCATCACCGACTGCCCGGCCGCGATCCTCGCCGCCATCGGGCCATAGCGCGCTCGCCTCAGCCGATGGCGCCGCGCTCGCGACCGGTGGCGAAGGCAAAGCCCTCGTCGCGCCAGCCGACCACGCCGCCGAGCATCAGCTTGACCGACCGTCCGAGCGCGGCGATGCGGGCAGCACCCTTGTCCGCACCGTTGCAGTGGGGGCCGGCGCAGTAGGCGACGAAGACCGTGTCCTCCGGCCACGCAGCCAACCGGTCGATGGTGATGTCCCGGTGCGGCAGGTGCCACGCGCCCGGCACGTGGCCGCGGGCATAGGCTCCGGCCCCGCGGACGTCGAGGAGGACGAAGTCCGGCTCGGTGCCGCTCGTCCGTGCCTCCAGCAGCGCCGCGTGGACGTCGGCGCAGTCGGTCTCGAAGGCGAGTCGGCGCTCGAAATGGGCGAGCGCGTCGGCCGGGGCTGCGGCGGGCACGTGGGTGACGGTACTCGGCATGATTTGGTCGCTCCAGCGCTGGGACTTCGAGCTAGAATGCGGCTTCATCCTCGAAACGCAGAGCCCCTGCCATGCCGAAGATGCTCGAGATCGTGCCGAACCCGAAGGCGGTTGCCATCGTCGTCTACGACGGTCTCTGCACCTTCGAGCTGGGCTGTGCGGTCGAGGTGTTCGCCCTGCCACGGCCGGAGTTGGGGCCCGACTGGTACCACTGTCGGCTCGCCGCCGCCGAGCCGGGGCCGCTCAGGGCAACCGGCGGCCTGACGGTCAGCGTCGACGGCGGGCTGGAGGTGCTGGAGGATGCCGGCACCGTCGTCGTGCCGGGCTGGCGGAGCGTCGACGCGCCGGTGCCGACAGCGCTCACGCGAGCTCTGGTCGCGGCCCACGACCGCGGCGCCCGCATCCTCTCCTTGTGCTCGGGCGTCTTCGTGCTGGCGGCGGCCGGTCTGCTGGCGGACCGGCGAGCCACGACGCACTGGCGCTATCTGGACGCGCTGGCCAGCGCCTATCCGCAAGTGCGCACCGTGCCCGACGTGCTCTACGTCGACGAGGGGCGCATTCTCACCGCCGCCGGCAGTGCTGCCGGGCTCGACCTCTGTCTGCACCTCGTGCGCCGCGACTTCGGCCCCAGGGTCGCCGCCGACGTCGCCAGCCGCCTCGTCGTCCCGCTGCACCGGGCGGGCGACCAGCGGCAACGCCTGCGCCGGCCGGTGGTGGCCGAGCGCAGCGGCCGGGCACGGTTCGCCCGCGTCCTGGACGAGGTGTGCGAGACGCTCGACCAGCCCTGGCCGATCGCCCGCCTCGCCGCTGCCGCTGCCACCAGTCCACGCGCGCTGCATCGCCGCTTCGTCGACGCGACCGGGCGGAGCCCCGGCGACTGGCTGACCGACCGACGCCTCGAACGCGCCTGCGACCTCCTCCGGGAAGGGCGGCACGGCCTCGCCGACGTCGCGGTGGCGAGCGGTTTCGCGACGATGCAGACGCTACGTCACCACTTCCGCCGACGCCTCGGCACGACGCCCAGTGCCTACCGTGCCGCGAGCAACGCCGGCAGCACCGCCGCGACGATGGCCTCGGGCGCATCCTCCTGAACCAGATGGCCGGCACCGGACACCGGCACGAAGCGCGCGCCGGGGATCAGCCCGGCGAGCCGCTGGCCTTGCGCGATCGGCAGCCAAGCGTCGGCCTCGCCCCAGAGGATGCTGGTGGCGCAGTCGATCGTGCCGAAACCGGGTTCGAGGACGTCCGTGTAGCGCTGGTCCATGGCCGCGATCTGCGCATAGAACGCGGCTTGACCGGCCGGGCCGAGCCAGGGCGCCAGATAGGGTTCGAGCTCGGCGTCCAAGAGGTGCCGGCTGACGGCACTCCGTACATAGGCCTGAAGCAGTGCCTGGTGCATCGCGGGCGGCAAGCCGGCGAAGGCGGCCTCGTGATCGCGGACGTGACGGACGAAGGGCGAGCCCCAAGGGGCGAGCGCCACCGGGTCGATCA
>JBJHBG010000101.1:0-18635 GCA_050485385.1 Geminicoccaceae bacterium
GCACGGCACCACCGGCACATGGTACGCCCACGCCAGCGTCGGCTGCCTGCACGTCCGGCCGATCTTGAACCTGAAGCTGGAGAAGGACCGAAAGGCGATGCGCGCCATCGCCGAGGAAGCCTTCGCCATGGTGCGCGACTACGAGGGCTCGCACTCCGGCGAGCACGGCGACGGCCTCGTCCGCTCGGAGTTCCACGAGGCGATGTTCGGCCGGCGCATGGTCGACGGCTTCGAGGCGGTGAAGGACCGCTTCGACCCACAGGCGCTCTTGAACCCCGGTCGCATCGTCCGCCCGCCGCGGATGGACGACCGCACCCTCTTCCGCTACCCGCCGGACTACGCCCGCTCGACCCACGCCCCGGCGCTCGACTGGAGCCCCTGGCCCACCGGCTTCCAGGGCGCCGTCGAGATGTGCAACAACAACGGCGCGTGCAGGAAGCTCGACGGTGGCGTGATGTGCCCCTCCTATCGCGTCACCCGCGACGAGCGGGACGTGGTCCGGGGCCGCGCCAACAGCTTGCGCCTCGCCCTGTCCGGCCAACTCGGGCCGGACGCCCTGACGGCGCCCGAGATGACCGAGACCATGGCGCTCTGCGTCTCCTGCAAGGCGTGCCGGCGGGAGTGCCCGACCGGCGTCGACATGGCGCGGATGAAGATCGAGGTGCAGGCAGCGCAGATCCGCCGCCGGGGCCTTTCGCTCCGCGACCGGGTGGTGGCCTACCTGCCCCGCTACGCGCCTTGGGCGGCGCGCCTGCGCGGGCTCGTCAACCTGCAAGGCGTCGTGCCCGGCGCCGGCTGGCTCGGCGAGCGGGTGCTGGGGTTGAGCCGCAAGCGCCGGCTGCCGCGCTGGCGGCGCCCGTTCCGACTGCGGCAAGCGCCCGGCCGAGGCCGTCGCGTTGCCCTCTTCGCCGACACCTTCAACACCTATCTCGAGCCGGACAACCTGGCAGCGGCCGTGCGCGTGCTGGAAGCCGCGGGCTTCGTCGTCGAGCTGGCCCGGCCGAAGGGCGGCGGCCGGCCGCTCTGCTGCGGGCGCACGTTCCTCGCCGCCGGGCTGGTCGACGAGGCCAAGGCCGAGGCCAGGCGCACGCTGGACGTGCTGGCGCCACTCGCGCGCGCGGGCGTGCCGGTGGTCGGGCTCGAACCCTCCTGCATCTTCACCATGCGCGACGAGTTGCAGGCGATGTGGCCGGGTGAGGACGCGCGGCTCGCCGGCGACGGCACGCTGCTGTTCGAGGAGTTCCTGGCGCTGGAGATCGCGGGCGGCCTCGTGCTGCCGCTTCAGCCGATGCAGCGCACAGCCCACCTGCACGGCCACTGCCACCAGAAGGCGTTCGGCGCCATGGGTGCCGTCGAGACGGTGCTCCGGCAGGTGCCGGGGCTGGAGGTGAAGCCGATCGCGTCCTCCTGCTGCGGCATGGCCGGCGCCTTCGGCTACCAGAAGGAGACCATCGACGTCTCGCTCGCCATGGCCGAGGCGGCGCTGGCGCCGGCGGTGCGCGCGGCCGCGACCGACGCGCTGGTCGTCGCCGACGGCACCTCCTGCCGCCACCAGATCGGCGACACGACCGGGCGCCAAGCGATCCATGTGGCGCGGGTGCTGGCCGACGCGCTCGACAGCCGCGCGCTGCCGTGAGAGAGGCGATGGCCATGCTGCTCCAGGAAACCACCCAGCCCATCGCCCGCCGCTCGCTGCACGACGAGTTGGTCGACCGGCTGCGCGAACTGATCACCGAGGGCCGCCTGCGGTCGGGCACCAAGGTGCCGGAGAAGGAGCTGTGCGAGCGCTTCGGCGTCTCGCGCACGCCCTTGCGCGAGGCGTTGAAGGTGCTGGCGGCCGAAGGGCTCGTCACCCTCACCCCCAATCGCGGCGCCACGGTTCGGCGCCTGACCCTGGGCGAGCTTGCCGACGTGTTCCCGGTGATGGGCGCGCTCGAGGCGCTCGCCGGCGAGATCGCCTGCCAACACGTGACCGACGGCGAGTTGCAGCGGGTGCGGACGCTGCACGAGGCCATGGTCGAGCATTGGCAGGCCGGCGAGTTGCAGCCCTATTTCCGCTGCAACCGGCAAATCCATGACGCCATCCTGGACGCAACGCGCAACCCGACGCTCCAGGCGACGCACCGGGCCCTTGCCTCGCGCATCCTCGGCGCTCGCTACGTCGCCAACCTCACGCCCGAGCGCTGGCGCCGCGCGGTGGAGGAGCACGAAGCCATCCTCGCCGCCCTGGAGGCGCGCGACGGGCCGAAGCTGGCGGCGATCTTGAAACGGCACCTGATGAACAAACTCGACACGGTCCGGGCCTGGCTCGAGGAGCAGGACGCTCGTTCCCGCTGATCGGGGCGGGCATTGACACGGCGCGCGCGGTCACGATGAATGGGGCGATGGGGGCGGCGATCTCCCCACGAGGCGTCAAGCCGAAGCATCGCGTTCCCGGCCCTCACGGGCCAATGCAGGAGCGCGCGTCGTGGCCACACCCCAAGGCATTTCGGTCGACAAGCTCGCCAAGCTCGTCGGTACACCCACCTGCCCCGCGATCCTCGACGTGCGGCTGGGGGAGGACGTCGCGAGCGACCCACGCTCGATCCCCACGGCGCGGCGACGCGACCATGCGACGGTGCGGGCATGGGCGCCCGCATTCGCCGGCCGGTCGGCGGTCGTCGTCTGTCGACACGGTCGCAAGCTGAGCGAAGGCGTGGCCGCCTGGCTGCGGCACACGGGCATCGCGGCCGAGGTACTGGAGGGCGGCTTCGAGGCCTGGGCGGCAGCCGGCCTGCCGCTGATCGCGGACGCGGCCCTGCCGCCGCGCGACGACCAGGGCCGCACGCTTTGGGTGACGCGCGCCCGGCCCAAGGTCGACCGTATCGCCTGCCCCTGGCTGATCCGCCGCTTCGTCGATGCGGACGCCGTGTTCCTGTTCGTCGCGCCGGCCGAGGTCCTCGCCGTCGCCGACCGCTTCGCGGCCACACCGTTCGACGTCGAGGGTCCGGGCGTCCGGTGGACCCACCGGGACGAGCGTTGCACCTTCGATGCGATGATCGAGGGCTTCGGGCTCGACGGCCTGGCACCGCTCCGCCACCTCGCGCGGCTGGTGCGCGGCGCCGACACCGCCCGGCTGGATCTGGCCCCCGAGGCGGCGGGCCTGTTGGCGGCCTCGCTCGGCCTCTCCCGGATGTTCGCGGACGACCTCGCCCAACTCGACGCGGGCATGCTGCTCTACGATGCCTTCTACCGCTGGTGCCGCGACGCCACCGGGGAACGGCACGACTGGGTGTCGCATCGGCCGCGCGGCGGAGCGGGGAGATGAACGACGTGCCGCGCGCCGACGCGGCACGGCCGCGCCACGGCGTCGGCCTCGCCGAGGCGACCCGTGTCTGGCTCCGTATCGCCCTGCTCTCCTTCGGCGGCCCAGCCGGGCAGATCGCGGTGATGCACCGCATCCTGGTCGAGGAAAAGCGCTGGATCGGCGAACAGCGGTTCCTCCACGCCCTCAACTTCTGCATGCTGCTGCCCGGCCCCGAGGCGCAGCAACTCGCGACCTATGTCGGCTGGTTGCTGCACCGCACCGTCGGCGGCCTGATCGCGGGCCTGCTCTTCGTCCTGCCCGGCGTCGTCGCGATCATGGCGCTGAGCTGGCTCTACGTGCTGTACGGCCAAGTGCCGCTGGTCGAGGCCCTGTTCTTCGGGCTGAAGGCCGCGGTGCTCGCCATCGTCCTCCAGGCCCTCGCCCGCATCGGCCGGCGCAGCCTCCGCAACGGCGCCCTCCGCAGCCTGGCCATTGCCGCCTTCGTGCTGATCTACGTCTTCGCCGTGCCGTTCCCGCTGATCGTGCTCGGCGCCGGGCTGATCGGCTATCTCGGCGCCCGGTTCGGCCTACCCGCATTCACCGGCGGTGGTGGCCACCATGGCAGCCACGGCAGCACGGTCGTCGCCGACGCCGACAGCCTGCTCGGCGAGGAGAGCCACGCTGGTGCGGCGCCGCGTGCCCCGACCGTGCTGCGCACCGCCGCCACCTGGCTCGCCATCTGGCTGGTGCCGGTGGCGCTGCTCTGGCTCGTCCTCGGCGCGGACGATGTCTTCACGCAGATCGCCGGCTTCTTCTCGGTGATGGCCGTGGTCACCTTCGGCGGGGCCTACGCCGTGTTGGCCTACGTGGCCCAGGCGGCCGTCGCCACCTATGGCTGGCTGGAACCGGGCGAGATGCTGGACGGCCTCGGCATGGCCGAGACGACGCCCGGCCCGTTGATCATGGTCCTCCAGTTCGTGGCCTTCCTGGGCGCCTTTCGCGAGGCGACGGGCCTCTCGCCGCTCGTTGCCGGCACGCTCGGCGGCCTGCTCGCCACGTGGGTGACCTTCGCGCCCTGCTTTCTCTGGATCTTCGTGGGCGCTCCCTACATCGAGCGGTTGCGCGGCAACCGGGCACTGTCGGGCGCCCTGACGGCGATCACGGGGGCCGTGGTCGGGGTGATCCTCAATCTCGCCCTCTGGTTCGCCGTCCACACCGTGTTTCACGAGGTACGCCTGATCGACACCGGACCGCTCCACGTCGAGTTGCCCGTACCGGCGAGCGTCGATCCCTGGGCGCTGCTGCTCTCGGCTTTGGCGATCCTGGCCGTCTTCCGCCTCGGCCTCGGCATCTTCCCGGTCCTCGCCGGAGCCGCCGCCGCAGGCATCGCCTTGCACCTGGCCGGCCTGACGGCCTAGTGGTCAAATCCGAGCGTTCGATTCCGGATCGACGCCGCACGGCGGCCGCCGACACGGCACAGCGCCAGCGCTCGGCGTGTGGTCCTCGCGAGACGACCGGGAACGGACCAAGGGGAGGCAGGGCGATGACCGGGACCGTGCGGCTGACCGCGGCGCAGGCACTCGTGCGCTATCTGGCAGGCCAGGAGACGGCGAAAGGCGAGGCCTTCATGGCCGGTGTGTGGGCGATCTTCGGCCATGGCAACGTCGCTGGCCTCGGCGAAGCGCTGTACCAGGAGCGCGAGCGCCTGCCGACCTGGCGCGGCCACAACGAGCAGAGCATGGCGCACGCGGCGATCGCCTACGCCAAGGCGACCAACCGCCGCCGCGCCATGGCCGTCACCTCGTCGATCGGCCCCGGTGCCACCAACATGGTCACCGCCGCCGCCCTCGCCCACGTCGACCGCCTGCCCGTCCTCTTCCTGCCGGGCGACGTGTTCGCCAACCGCGCGCCCGATCCGGTGCTTCAGCAGGTCGAGGACTTCGCCGACGCGACCGTCAGCGCCAATGACTGCTTCCGCCCGGTGAGTCGCTATTTCGACCGGATCACGCGGCCCGAACAACTGCTCGATGCCCTGCCCCGCGCCCTGGCCGTGATGACCGACCCGGCGCTGTGCGGCCCGGTCACCCTGGCACTCTGCCAGGACGTGCAGGCCGAGGCCTTCGACTATCCCCTGAGCTTCTTCCGTCCGCGCGCCTGGACGCCGCGCCGGCAGCGGCCCGACGCGGCCGAACTGACGGCGGCAGCCGCCGCCATTCGCCAGGCTCGACGCCCCTTGATCGTCGCCGGCGGCGGTGTGCACTACGCACTGGCCACCGAAGCCCTCGCCCGCTTCGCCGAGGCGCACGGCGTGCCCGTCGCCGAGACCCAGGCGGGTAAGTCCGCACTGCCCTGGACTCACCCTCTGAACCTCGGCGCCATCGGCGTCACCGGCAGCAGTGCCGCCAACGCGGTCGCCGCCGAGGCCGATCTCGTGCTCGCCGTCGGCACGCGGCTCCAGGACTTCACCACCGGCTCCCGCGCGCTCTTCCGCAACCCCGCCTGCCGGATCGTCGGCCTCAACGTGCAGGCGTTCGACGCCACCAAGCACGGCGCCCTGCCCCTGGTCGCGGACGCGAAGGTTGGGCTCGACGAGCTTTCGGCCGCCCTCGGCACGCACCGGGCACCCGCCATCGACCCGGCCTTACGACGGGAATGGGATGCGGCGGTGGAGGCTGCGACCCAGGCGCCTACGACGTCCAACGCGCGCCCGAGCGATGCCGAGGTGATCGGCGCCGTGCAGCGGGCGAGCGGCCCGGATACGGTGCTGGTGGGAGCGGCCGGCGGCCTGCCGGGCGAGTTGCACAAGCTCTGGCGTGCGGAGCGGCCCGGCGGCTACCACCTGGAATACGGCTACTCTTGCATGGGCTACGAGATCGCGGGCGGCCTCGGTGTGAAGATGGCGCTGCCCGAGTGCCAGGTCGTCGTCATGGTCGGCGACGGCAGCTACATGATGCTGAACAGTGAATTGGCCACCAGCGTCATGCTCGGCCTGAAGATCACCGTCGTCCTGCTCGACAATCGCGGCTTCGGCTGCATCGACCGGTTACAGCGGGCGACGGGCGGTGCCGGCTTCGCCAACCTGCTCGACGACACGCGCCACGCCGTGCCGTCCGCCATCGACTTCCGCGCCCATGCCGAGGCCATGGGCGCCGTCGCCTGGAAGGTCGCTTCGATCGCCGAGTTGGAGACGGCCTTGGCCGAGGCCAAGGCGGTCGACCGCTCCGTCTGCATCGTCGTCGACACCGATCCGCGCCGGGCCACCCAGGCGGGCGGGCACTGGTGGGACGTGGCGGTGCCGGAGGTCTCGGCGCGCGACGAGGTCAAGGCCGCGCGCCGCACCTACGAGGGCGCCCTCGCCAAGCGGGGGTCTGAGCCATGATCCGCTACGGCACCAACCCCATTGCCTGGTCGAACGACGACGACCGTCGTCTCGGCGCGGACATCCCACTCGAGCGCTGCCTCGAAGAGGCGGCGGCCATCGGCTTCGACGGCATCGAGAAGGGCCACAAGATGCCGACCGAGCCCACGGCCCTGAAGGCCGCGTTGGCACCACACGGCCTCGCCCTGGTCTCCGGCTGGCACTCGCTGGAGCTGCTGAGGCGCTCGGTCGAGGCCGAGAAAGCGGCGATTCAGCCGCATCTGGACCTGCTGAAGGCGATGGGCTGCGCCGTCTGCATCGTCGCGGAGACCTCGAACGCGATCCACGGCCAGAGCGACGTGCCGCTCGACCAGCGGCCGACGCTCGACGACTGGCAGGACTTCGGCCAAGCCGTCGAGGCCATCGCCGAGCACTGCGCGGCCCAGGGCCTCGACCTCGTCTACCACCACCACATGGGCACGGTGGTCCAGAGCGAGGCCGACGTGGATGCGTTGATGGCGCACACCGGTCCCGCCGCGAAGCTGCTGCTCGACACGGGCCACGCCTACTTCGCCGGCGCCGACCCCGCCAAGCTGGCCGAACGGTACATGACGCGCGTCCGCCATCTGCACGCGAAGAACGTCAGGCTGGCCGTCATGCAGGAAGTCGAGCGCCAACGGCTCTCCTTCCTGGAGGGCGTGCGCCGCGGCGTCTTCACCGTGCCCGGCGATCCCGAGGGCGCGGTCGTCTTCCCGCCGGTCCTGGCCATCGCCGCTGCCCAGAACTATGCCGGCTGGCTGGTGATCGAGGCCGAACAGGATCCGGCCGCGCGCGATCCGTGCCACTATCAGTCCATGGGGCTGGAGGCGCTGCGGGCCATGGCCCGGACCGCCGGCCTCGACCGTGGAGAGCGGTGATGGCAGGGTATCCGGTCACGCCTCCGCAGGCCGAGAACGGGACGATCCGCCCATGACCCTCGCCATCGGCCTGCTCGGCGCCGGCCGCATCGGCCTGACCCACGCCAAGGCACTCATGACCATCGACGGCGCGGAACTCGCAGCCGTCCACGACCCGGTCGCCGCCGCCGCCGCACGCGTCGCAGCGATGACCGGCGCCCGCGTGGCGAACCTGGATGCCCTGATGGCGGACGGCTCGATCCGAGCGGTGATCGTCGCCACGCCGACCGACCTGCACGCGGCGCAGGTCGAAGCGGCGGCAAAGGCCGGCAAGGCGATCTTCTGCGAGAAGCCCATCGACCTCGACGTCGGGCGCGTCCGGACGTGCCTGGAGGTCGTCGAGGCGACCGGTGCCAAGCTCATGGTCGGCTTCAACCGCCGCTTCGATCCGCACTTCGCCGAGTTGCAGCGGCGCGTCAGGGCCGGCGAGATCGGCCGGGTCGAGTTGGTGCAGATCACCTCGCGCGACCCGGCCCCGCCGCCCCTCGGCTACGTCCGCCGCTCGGGCGGCCTCTTCCGCGACATGATGATCCACGACTTCGACATGGCGCGCTTCCTTCTAGGCGAGGAGGTCGCCGAGGTCAGCGCCACCGGCGCCGTACTGGTGGACCCGGCCATCGGCGAGGCTGGCGACGTCGACACGGCGACCGCGACGCTCAGGACGGCGAGCGGCCGGCTCGCGGTCATCACCAACAGCCGCCGCGCGACCTACGGCTACGACCAGCGCGCCGAGGTCCACGGCAGCTTGGGGATGCTCGCCGTCGCCAACCCGCCCACCTCCACCGTCCGCCTCGCCGACGCCACAGGCTACCGTGCCGCAGCCCTGCACAACTTCTTCATGACCCGCTACGCCGAGGCCTACCGGCTGGAACTCCAGGCCTTCGTCGCCTACGCCACGGGCGCGGCCGCCGACGTGCCGACGGGCCGCGACGGGCTCCGGGCGCTGGAGCTCGCCGACGCGGCGGTCGCGGCCGCCCGCAGCGGTCGCACGGTGTCCATCGCCGCCGCCGACTGAGCGCGCGTCAGGCCTGTGCGTCGGCGATGGGCTCCAGCACACAGCCACCGATCCGCCACGTGCCGTCCCGCTGCCGCTCCATCATGTAGTTGGCGATCACCGCGAGCCCGTCGGGGCCGACCAGCAGCACGCGCAGCGTCGGCGCCCCGCGGAACGTCACCACGTCGCGGAAGCTTACCTCCTGCGGCCGGTAGACCGGGGCGTAGCCGGCGCGGACCATGGCCATGAAGACCTCGGCGGTGCGGAACAGGTCCTGGATCGTCGGCGAGGCGTGCGCGAAGGCCGCCTCCTGGTCGTCACGCTGGAACGCGTCGAGCTGCTGTTCGACGACCGAACGGATGGCAGCCTCGTCGGCGGCGGAAATGTCGGCGGCGGCGGGGAGGGCGAAGGCGAGAACGAAAGCGACGATCACTGCGCGCATGGCGTTTCCCTTCCTCATCGAAGGGAAACACTAGCGCCGGATGACCGCTCGGCAAGCGTGCCCGTTCACCGCGTCGGAACGGGCACCTCGCCCCGGTAGTCGTAGAAGCCGCGCTTGGTCTTGCGCCCGAGCCAGCCGGCCTCGACGTACTTGGCCAACAGCGGGCATGGCCGGTACTTGCTGTCGTTCAGGCCCTCGTACAGCACCTGCATGATCGCAAGGCAGGTATCGAGGCCGATGAAGTCGGCGAGTTCCAACGGCCCCATCGGGTGGTTGGCACCGAGCTTCATGGCCGTGTCGATCGACTCGACGTTGCCCACGCCCTCCAGCAGCGTGTAGACGGCCTCGTTGACCATCGGCAGCAGGATGCGGTTGACGATGAACGCCGGAAAGTCCTCGGCCGTGACCGAGACCTTGCCCATCTTCTCGGCGACGACGCGGATCGCCTGGTAGGTGTCCTCCTGCGTTGCGATGCCGCGGATGATCTCGATCAGCTGCATCCGCGGCACTGGGTTCATGAAGTGCATGCCGATGAAGCGTTCGGGCCGATCCGTGGCCGCGGCGAGCCGTGTCACCGAGATCGACGAGGTGTTGGTGGCGATCACCGCATCCGGCTTCGCCACCTTGACGACGTGCTCGAAGATCTTGCGCTTCAGCGCCTCGTTCTCGCTCGCCGCCTCCACGATCAGCTCGCAGTCGGCGAAGATCGCGTAGTCGAGGCCGGTGTGGATGCGCTGCGCCGCCGCCTCGGCAACGTCAGGCCCGAGCGCGCCGCGCCGCACGAGGCGCTGCATGCCGTCCTTCACCTTGGCCACGGCAGCGTCCAGCCGGGCCTGGTCGACGTCGAGCAGTTGCACCTCGTACCCGCTCTGTGCGGCCACCTGGACGATGCCCGAGCCCATCTGGCCCGCACCCACCACGCCGATGCGCTGGATCTCGGGGATCGGCGGATGCTCGTTCTCGGCGGGGGCCATCATCTCCGAATCCTCGTCATGAGGCCGCCTTCGACGCCTTCAAGGCCTCGGTCAGTTGCGGCACGATGGTGAACAGATCCCCGACCAAACCGTAGTCCGCCACCTGGAAGATGGGGGCTTCCTCGTCCTTGTTGATCGCCACGATCACCTTGCTGTCCTTCATCCCCGCAAGGTGCTGGATGGCACCGGAGATGCCGACGGCGACGTAGAGTTCGGGTGCGACGATCTTGCCGGTCTGGCCGACCTGGTAGTCGTTGGGCACGTAGCCGGCATCCACCGCCGCCCGGCTGGCGCCGACGGCCGCACCGAGTTGGTCGGCCAAGGCCTCGACGATGGCGAAGTTCTCGCCCGAGCCCATGCCCCGCCCGCCGGAGACCACCACCCGCGCCGAGGTCAGCTCCGGCCGCTCCGACGCGGAAACCTCGCGGCCGAGGAACGCGACGAGCTCGCTGGGCGCCACCGCCTGAACGGTCTCGACGGCGGCGCTGCCGCCCTCGCCGGCCGCCGCGGCAAAGGCCGTGGTGCGCACGGTGAGGACCAGCTTCGCGTCGCTCGTCTCGACCGTGGCGAGCGCATTGCCGGCATAGATGTAGCGCTTGAAGGTCTTCGGCCCGACCACCTCGACGATGTCGGAGACCTGCGCCACGTCCAACAAAGCGGCGAGCCGCGGCATCAGATTCTTGCCGAAGGTCGACGAGCCCGCGACGAACGCGTCGTAGCCGTCGGCCATCGCACGCAAGAGCTCGGTCAGCGTCTCCGCCACCGGCTCGGCGAAAGCCGCGTCGTCGACGTGCACCACCTTGGCCACGCCGTCGACCCTGGCCGCCGCTTCGGCGACCGGGCCGGAGCCCGCACCCGCGACCAGCACCGTCACGTTGCCGAGTTGCTTCGCCGCCGTCACCGCGTGCAGGGTGGCCTTGTCCAGCTTGGCGTTGTCGTGCTCGGCGACGACCAGCACCTCGGCCATCAGATCACCCCCGCTTCGGTCTTCAGCTTCTCGATCAGGGTCGGCACGTCCGGCACCTTCACGCCAGCCTCGCGTTTCGGCGGCTCCTCCACCTTCAGGTAGGTAAGCCTAGGAGCGGTGTCGACGCCGAGGTCTTCCGGCGTCACCTTGTCGATCGGCTTCTTCTTCGCCTTCATGATGTTCGGCAGCGACGCATAGCGCGGCTCGTTCAGCCGCAGATCGACGGTCACGATGGCCGGCAGCTTGACCCGCAGCTTCTCCAGCCCCGCGTCCACCTCGCGCGTCACCTCGAGCCCGCCGTCGACCACCTCGATCTTCGAGGCGAAGGTCGCCTGCGGCCAGCCGAGCAGGGCCGCCAACATCTGGCCCGTCTGGTTGCTGTCGTCGTCGATCGCCTGCTTGCCCATCAGCACGATGTCCGGCTGCTCGCGCTCGACGACGGCCTGGAGGAGCTTCGCCACCGCCAAAGGCTGGATCTCCGTGTCGGTCCGCGCCGTCGTCTCCACATGCACCGCTCGGTCGGCACCCATCGCCATCGCCGTCCTGAGCGTCTCCTGCGCCTTGGCCTCGCCGATGGTCACGGCGACGATCTCGCTCGCCGCCCCCTTCTCCCGCAGCCGGATCGCCTCCTCGTTGGCGATCTCGTCGAACGGATTCATCGACATCTTGACGTTGGCCGTCTCGACGCCGCTGCCGTCGGCCTTGACGCGCACCGTTACGTTGTAGTCGACCACCCGCTTGACGGGCACCAGGATCTTCATCGTCCGGCCCTTCTTGCTTGCCGGCCCGGGTCCAAACCGCCCGATCCCGGAATGCCTGCCGCATGTTGCACTGCGCGATAGCGCTCCGCCCGAAGGCTTGTCAATTGCGGTGCAGCACCGCTGCGCCGGGCGTCAGCGATGCGCGCCCGGTACCCACAGGACGTCGCCCGCCCCTTTGTCGTTGAGGTAGCGGGCCGCCACGAACAGATGGTCGGAGAGCCGATTGAGGTAGTGGATCGCGTCCGCCGACACGTCCTCCTGCGCCGCCAGGGCCACCACCAGCCGCTCCGCCCGCCGCGTCACCGTGCGGGCCAGATGCAGCTGCGCCGACGCCGCCGAGCCCCCCGGCAACACGAACGACGACAACGGCGCCAACTCGCCGTTCATGGCGTCGATCTCCTGCTCCAGCCGCGTCACCTGTGCGGGGCTCACCCGCAGCCGCCCCTCCGCCGAACTGCCGGGCGTGCAGAGGTCGGCGCCGAGGTCGAACAGGTCGTTCTGAATGCGCGCCAGCATGGCGTCGGCGTCGCCCCTCTCGATCTGGCTCGTGTGCAGCCGAGCCAGCCCGATGGTGGCATTCGCCTCGTCCACCGTGCCGTACGCCTCCACCCGAAGGCTGTATTTCGCAACGCGGGCACCGTCGCCCAGGGACGTCTTCCCGCCGTCGCCGCCGCGCGTGTAGATCTTGGTCAGCGTCACCATCGCCTCAGCCCCGCGTCAACAGAAACAGCACCAGGAACAGGATCGTCACGCCCTGGCTAACGACGCGTGCGCGCATCATCAGGTTGCCATACTTCCGATTGAACTCGCCGCCGCGGTAGAACCCGCCGACGCCGATCAGGAGGACGACCGCCGTCACCACCATGGACACGATCGTCAACACGCCGAAAATCATCATGCCAGAGACCTAGTCCCTAAGCCCGGCGGATGCCAGCCCTTCGCGGCTCGACGCGACCCGCAACGCAGCGTACGACCGGGGCCGAACGACGGAGCACCGACATGAACAAGATCGACCTGGACGGCAGGAAGGCCATCGTCACCGGCGGCGCCATGGGTATCGGCTTCGCCATCGCCCAGCGCTTTTTGGCCTCCGGCGCCGAGGTGGAACTGTGGGACAAGGAAGCCACCGCACTCGACGAGGCCAAGTCCAGGCTCGGCGAGGGCGCCCACGGCCGCGTCGTCGAACTGACCGATGCGGCCGACGTCGCCGCCGCCACCGCCGCCGCCAGGGAACGCATGGGCCGGATCGACGTCTACTGCGCCAATGCCGGCATCGCCGGCCCCAACCACCCGCTTTGGGAGTACCCCATCGACGCCTGGCGCCAAGTGGTCGAACTCGACCTCAACGCCGTCTTCTACGGCCTGCGCGCCGTGGTACCGATCATGATCGCCCAGAACTACGGCCGCATCGTCACCACGGCCTCCATCGCCGGCAAGGAGGGCAACCCCACGGCCAGCGCCTACAGTGCCGCCAAGGCCGGCGTCATCGCGCTCACCAAGTCGCTCGGCAAGGAACTCGCCGCCCACGACATCGCCGTCAACGCCATCACCCCGGCCGCCGCCCGCACCCGTATCTTCGACCAGATGAGCCCCGAACACATCCAGTTCATGCTCTCCAAGATCCCCCGCGGCCGCTTCGTCGAAGTCGAGGAGATCGCCGCCCTCGTCGCCTGGCTCGCCAGCGCCGAAAACCGCTTCACCACCGGCGCCGTCTTCGACCTCTCCGGCGGCCGGGCGACGTACTGACGGAGAGGCACGACGCAGAAAGGAAGGAGGGGGCTGCTCGCCCCCTACGACCCCCAAGGCCCCGGCCAAGGCCGGCGCCACTCGATGACGGGAGGCGAGCCGAAAGAGACGTAGCGCTCCGGTCGCGGCATGGTCCGCTTGGACGAGGAGGGGTCGCAGCGCGCGGAGGACGCTCAGGTCTTTTGACCGCGGGTTGGCGGTCGCCGCTTCAGTTGGAAGCCGCCATAGCGACGGGCGCGAGTTCGATGTGGTTTCCGAGCCGGTCGCACTCCCCGGTCGATCCCGCCGAGCAAGCGACCGGCGAACCCGGCACACGCGATGGCTTCGGGTAGAACTCGCTCATGCAGCGACGATCGAACACGGCAAGCCATGGCGCGTTCAAGCGCTCTGCGGCGAGGCGATTGAACCCGCCCACCGACTAGCCTAACATTCTGTCATGTCCGACGAGTTGGTCCGCAAGCTCGCAGCGATCCTGTCTGCAGACGCGGTTGGCTTTACGGCGCGCGTCGCGGCGGACGAGACCGCGGCGTTGCGCGCGGTCAAGGCGAGCCTGGAGCTGCTGGATGGCGTCGTCGGGCTGCATGGTGGCAGGACCGTCAAGACGATGGGCGACGGCCTGTTGGCCGAGTTCGGTTCCGTCGTCACCGCCGTGTCGGCGGCGGCGACGATGCAAGCGCGGCTGGCCGAACGAAAGCGCGATCTGCCGCCACCGGCGCACTTCGACTTCAGGATGGGAGTTCATGTCGGCGACGTGGTGGTGGACCGGGGCGATATCCTCGGCGACGGCGTCAACGTTGCGACGCGGCTCCAGGAAGAGGCGTCGCCGGGCCGCGTGTTGATCTCCGAGCGCGTGTACGACGACATTGCCGGGAAACTGGGCCTCCACTTCGAAGCGTGCGGCGAACGCGCACTCGCCGGGATCGCTCGGCCCGTCCGGGTCTATGCACTGGCCGACGTCGGGGCGCGCTCTCCGCCACCCAGCCCGGTCATCCCGGACAAGCCTTCCCTGGCGGTGCTGCCGTTCGTGAACCTCTCGTCCGACGCCGAGCAGGATTACTTCGCCGACGGGCTGACCGAGGACATCATAACGGGCCTCGCCACGGTCCCGTGGCTTTTCGTCATCGCGCGCAATTCCAGCTTCATCTTCAAGGGCGCGCCGGTCGACGTCCGCCAGGTCGGGCGAGACCTAGGGGTCCGCTACGTGCTGGAGGGAAGCGTGCGCCGTGCCGGTGAACGCCTTCGCGTAACCGGCCAGCTGGTCGATGCGGAAACGGGCGCACATCTGTGGGCCGGGCGGATGGATGGCACGTTGGCGGACGTCTTCTATCTCCAGGACCAACTGACCGACGCGGTGGTGGCCGCGATCGCACCCGAGGTTCGGTCGGCGGAACAGGAGAGGGCCGCTCGCAAGCGGCCCGACGATCTGACCACGTACGACCGGATTTTGCGGGCGATGTCGGCCATCAACCGAACGCAGATCGGTGAGGCGATCGGGCATCTCGACGCCGCCATCGCGACCGCGCCTGACTACGGCAAAGCCCTCGCCATGCGCGCGTGGGTGCGCACGCTCCAGGTGGGCTGGCTGGCACAGGGGAGCAACTTTGCCGAACACAAGGCCGAGGCGTTGGCGTTGGCACGCCGTGCGCTCGACCTAGCGTCCGAGGACATCGAGGTCGCCGCTCACGCGGCCTATTCGATCGGCTTCTTTGGAGAGGAGCCGGATCGCAGCCTGCATCTGCTGCGCGACGCGGTCGAACGCTCGCCGAGCTTCATGTGGGCATGGGCTTCGCTCGGCATGCAGCATGCCCATCACCACGACCCGGAGCAAGGGCTCGGGGCCTGCGAACATGCGATTCGGCTCAGCCCACGCGACCCGTTGGCGTTCCGTGCGCACCTCGCCCGATGCGCGGCCCTGTTCTACGTGGGCCGATGGGACGAGGTGCCGGCAGCCGCCCGCGCTTCGCTCGAGATCAATCCGAACCAGTTCGGGTCTTGGGTCTATCTCGTGGCTGCGTTGGCGGACGACCGCACCGGGGTCGCTCTCTCGACCGCACGCCAGCAGCTGATGACGCGGTTTCCCGAGACCACGATCGGGCGCTTTAGGCAGTGTTACGGCCATTTCCGCAATTACGCTCGACAAAGAGATACATTGGAGGCGCGGTTGCGAGCTGCCGGGGTGCCGAATTGATTTCCGGCTCTTTGCTCGGCTTTTTACAATGCATTCCGCGCATTGGCGATTTCAATCCGGATTTGCTGCTTCCATTACCGTGACTGGTAAAGCCGGGTACCAGCGATCATGATGAGGAAACGGCCTGACGGCGTCTCCGCATTCGTTGAACGTAAGCCCGTTATCCACATAGCTTCGGCTACGCCGGACCAGCTAGCGGACGTCAGTTAGAGGCCGGTTCCGGCCCATGCCGACGGGACGGCCTTTGGTCTTTTTCTGGAGCAGCGCGGGTCTGCCGTGGCGCGGTCGGTTCGGGATCGCTCGGGTCTCGTCGCCCGGGTTCCGTCCGCCGCCGGAACCCGCAGAAGCGGACCGCGCCTGCCGGACCCGTCTTGTCTTGCGTCTTCAGTGCCTTCCGCCTCCCGTCCGGGGCGCCGGCCCTGGCCGGTGCCGGGGGGCGCGGGGGGCCAAAAGCCCCCCGATCATGCCGCCGCCGGCGTGGCTCGTTGGTTCCGGCCGAACCGGCGGACGCGGTCGGCGAGCCAGACGAGTTGTTCGGCCAGCGGGGTGGAGTTGCGCCAGATCATGCCGATGGTGCGCGACGGTTGCGGTGGCGGCAGGTGGGCGACGGCAACGGGGGCGGCGCGGGTTTCGACCGCGACGGCCATTTCGGGGATGAGGGTGACGCCGATGCCGACGCCGACCATCTGCACCAGCGTGGCGAGCGAGCTGCCTTCCATCAGGTCGCGCGGCGGCGCGGACGGCACGTTGCAGAACGAGAGCGCCTGCTCGCGGAAGCAGTGCCCTTCTTCCAGCAGAAGGAGGCGCATCTCGCGCAGGCGCTCGGCGCTGGGGACGGGCTTGTCGGCGTCGGCGAGGGGGCGGACGAGGACGAACGTCTCGCTGAACAGGGGCTCCTCGTGCAGGGCGGTTTCGGAGACCGGCAAGGCGGCGATGCCGACGTCGAGGCGTCCGTCCAGCACTTCGCGGATGAGCGTTTGCGTGACGGATTCGCGCGGTCGGATGTCGAGGTTGGGGTAGCGTTCGGTCAGGTCCTTGATCAGGCTCGGCAGGAGGTAGGGGGCGACGGTCGGGATGACGCCGATGCGCAGCCGGCCGGCGAACGGGTCGTGGAAGGCGCGGGCGAGGTGCTCGATCTCGCCGGCCGCGCGCAGGATGTCCCGCGCCCGCGGCACCAGCGCCTCGCCCAGATTGCTGAGGCGGACCTGCCGCGCCCCGCGTTCGATGAGGGAGGCACCCAGCAGCGCCTCCAACTCCTTCATCTGCACGGAAAGGGCCGGCTGCGAGATCGAGCAGGCTTCGGCGGCGCGGCCGAAATGGCGATGACGCGCCAGCGCCTCGAAATAGCGCAACTGCCGGATGGTGAGACCCGTCATAGCCTTTGGTTATTCCAGCAATTGGAAGATCCAAATTTTGGTAATTCCAAAACCTGCTAGACTCAATCGTAACATGGCGCGATCGGCGATCGGCGCGTCAGTGCGGGGTAGGGCCAGGGTTCAGGAGAGCGTCCATGGACGGCAACGAGACGACGACGGGCAGGTGCCCGGTGATGCACGGCGGCAATACGGCGATGGGCAATGCGGTCACCCACTGGTGGCCGAACGCGCTCAACCTCGACATCCTGCACCAGCACGACACCAAGACCGATCCGTTCGGCAAGGGCTTCGACTACCGCGAGGAGTTGAAGACGCTGGACGTGGCGGCGCTGAAGCGGGACGTCCACGCGCTGATGACCGACAGCCAGGAGTGGTGGCCGGCGGACTGGGGCCATTATGGCGGCCTGATGATCCGCATGGCGTGGCACTCGGCCGGTTCGTACCGCATCGCCGACGGGCGCGGCGGCGGCGGTACGGGCAATCTGCGCTTCGCGCCGCTGAACTCGTGGCCCGACAACGTCAGCCTCGACAAGGCGCGGCGCCTGCTGTGGCCGATCAAGAAGAAGTACGGCAACAAGGTCTCCTGGGCGGACCTCATCATCCTCGCCGGCACGGTCGCCTACGAGTCGATGGGACTCAAGACCTTCGGGTTCGGCTTCGGCCGCGAGGACATCTGGCACCCCGAGAAGGACGTCTACTGGGGTGCGGAGAAGGAGTGGCTGGCGCCGAGCGACGCCCGCTACGGTAGCGTCGACGAGCCGTCGACCATGGAGAATCCGCTGGCCGCCGTGCAGATGGGGCTGATCTACGTCAATCCCGAGGGCGTGAACGGCAAGCCGGACCCGCTCAAGACGGCGGCCCAGGTGCGCGAGACCTTTGCCCGGATGGCGATGAACGACGAGGAGACGGCGGCGCTGACCGCCGGCGGCCACACCGTCGGCAAGACCCACGGCAATGGCGACGCCGCCCTGCTCGGCCCCGAGCCGGAGGCCGCCGACGTCGAGGCGCAGGGCTTCGGCTGGGCCAACCCGCACCAGACCGGCAAGGGCCGCTACACCGTGACCTCGGGCATCGAGGGCGCTTGGACGACCCATCCGACCAAGTGGGACGGCGGCTATTTCGAGATGCTGTTCAACCACGAATGGGAACTGCGCAAGAGCCCGGCCGGTGCTTGGCAATGGGAGCCGGTCGACATCAAGGACGAGGACAAGCCGGTCGACGTCGAGGACCCCTCGATCCGGCAGAATCCGATCATGACCGACGCCGACATGGCGATGAAGATGGACCCGGTCTATCGGGAGATCTGCCTGAAGTTCATGCAGGATCAGGACTACTTCTCGGACACCTTCGCCCGCGCCTGGTTCAAGCTGACGCATCGCGACATGGGGCCGAAGGTCCGCTATTTCGGACCCGACGTCCCCGCCGAGGACCTGATCTGGCAGGACCCGGTGCCGGTGGGCAACGCCGGCTACGACGTCGCGGCGGTGAAGGCGAAGATCGCCGCGTCGGGCCTCACCATCGCCGAGATGGTGGCGACTGCCTGGGACAGTGCGCGGACCTTCCGCGGCTCGGACCTGCGCGGCGGCG
>JBJHBG010000102.1:0-18539 GCA_050485385.1 Geminicoccaceae bacterium
GGTCGGCCCAGCGGTCGGGGGCGAAGTCGAGCCAGCGGAGCCCGTCCGCGTCGCGGCCCTGCATCTCCATGACGTGGGCCACGGCGTGGATCGACCACATGTCGTCGCCGTTGAGCTCGACGGCGCGGCGGCCGAGCCGTTCGGCGGTGGCGTAGTCGCCCAGTTCCTCGTGGCCGAAGGCGGCCATGCCGAGCACGTCGCCGTAGCGCGGCACCGTCGCGTCCCAGGCCGGCAGCGCGCGGACCACGACGTTGCGCATGCGCCGCTGGTTGCCGAGCCAGAAGCTCTGGAAGTGGGCGAGGCGCAGCGCCAGAAGGTCGGTCGGGTGCTCGACCAGAACGTCCTCCCAGATGCGGCAGGCGCGCTGCGGCTGGCCCTCGACCCAGGCCTCCAGCGCGGCGAGGTGCATGCGCTCGCGGCGGCTGAGGTGGCCGCCGGCGTGCTCCCTGGCCACCTCCAGCGCCTTTCTGGCATCGTCGACCCCTTCGGGCGTAGCGCGCGCCATCATGAGGTAGCCGACCAGCACCCGACCCATGACGAAGTCGGGGTCGGCCGTGACCAGCGCCTTGATCGCCTTGCCGATGCGGAGGCGGTATTCGAGGTAGCAGTGCAGCACGTCGTCGAAGGCGCGGGCCGCGTCCTCGCTCGCCGTGGTGAGGGCGAGCCCCCGTTCGTCGGTGATCATGCCCGGCCTTTCCCGATGGTTGTGCGCGTGACCTCGCGGCCGCTTTGGTCTAAGCCCCTGCTCGGACTTTGAACGGGACCTCCATGGGCTTCAACTGCGGCATCGTCGGCCTGCCGAACGTCGGCAAGTCGACCCTCTTCAACGCGCTCACCAACACCGCCGCGGCGGCGGCGGCGAACTATCCCTTCTGCACCATCGAGCCCAATATCGGCCGCCTGCCCGTGCCCGATCCGCGCCTCGAGGTGCTGGCCAAGCTCGGCAAGTCGGCCAAGGTCGTTGCGACCCAGCTCGAGATCAAGGACATCGCCGGCCTCGTGCGCGGTGCGGCCAAGGGCGAAGGGCTCGGCAACAAGTTTCTCGGCGCCATCCGCGAGGTGGATGCGATCCTGCACGTGCTGCGCTGCTTCGAGGACGCCGACGTCACCCACGTCGAGGGCGGCGTGGATCCCCTGCGCGACGCCGAGTTGATCGAGACCGAACTGCTGTTGGCCGACATCGAGAGCCTGGAGCGGCAGCAGGAAAGCCTGATCAAGCGCGTGCGCGGTCAGGACAAGGAGGCGAAGGCGCGGCTGGACCTCCTGGAACGCGTGCTCGGCCCGATGCAGGACGGCACGCCGGCCCGCCGGCTGGAACTCGACGACGACGCACGCGCACGGCTCCGGGGCTTCAACCTCTTGACCGGCAAGCCGCTCCTCTACGTGCTCAACGTCGAGGAGGCTGCCGCCGCCGAAGGCAACGCGCTGAGCGCCGAGGCGTCGGCGATGGCCGAGGCGCAGGGTGCCCGCTCGGTCGTGGTGGCGGCGGCGATCGAGGCCGAGCTTGCCGGGCTCGACGGCGAGGAACGGGCCGAGTACCTGGCGAGCCTCGGTCTGGAGGAGCCAGGCCTCAACCGGGTGATCCGGGAGGGCTACCGGCTCTTGAATCTCCTCACCTTCTTCACCGTCGGCCCGAAGGAGGCGCGCGCCTGGACGACGCACCTGGGGGCGACGGCGCCGGAGGCCGCCGGCGAGATCCACACCGACTTCCAGAAGGGCTTCATCTGCGCCGAGACCGTCGCCTTCGACGACTACGTCGCCTGTGGCGGCGAGCAGGGGGCCAAGGAACAGGGCAAGATGCGTCTGGAAGGCCGCGACTACCGCGTCCAGGACGGCGACGTCGTCCACTTCCGCTTCAACGTCTGACGGGCGGCGCGCTCAGCCGCCGATCAGCACCGTCGGCAGGCCGCTGTCGATGGTGCCGCCGTCGGCCGTCATGTCGCCCAGGCGCGCGGCCGGCATGTTCTCGATCAGTACCGACGTGGAGCCGGAGACGATGACGCCGGTGGCGGTGAAGCAGCTGTGCTGGTCGCCGAGGCGGGCGGCCGGCAGGTTGCCGATCAAGACGGTCGCGGCCCCCTGGACGACGACGCCGCTCGCCGGCACCCCTGCCGCTGTGCTGATCGGGCAACTGTGGATGTCGGTGACGCGGGAGGCTGGCGGCAAGGGTTCACGTTCCTGTGAGGTCGACCGTTACCACCGTCCGCCGACGCCCGCCGGCACGCAAGTCCGACGAACACACGCTTGAATTTCCTTTCGGGCTGCCGGAGAAGCGCATAGGTTGCATCGAGGCAACGTGGGAACAGTGCATGACCGGAGTTTGGCCGCACCTTCGACCCTCGTGGGAGCGGGGTAGCGCCGACCGCCACGGTGGACGGCCGACGTGATCGATCGTGCGGTCGAACTGGTGGCCGCACGGCTCAACCAACACCTCCGTTTCCGCCTGCAGGCCGACGAGGATCTGGTACTCGTGACCAACGTGGTCGCGAGCGACGGCACGCCGGCGCCGCAGATCGACGACAAGCTCGCCCTGTTCGTGGTCAACATCGAGAAGGATGCGGTGACGCAAAGCCGGGCGGTGAGCGCCGTCGGCGGCGGCCGCATCGCGCGGCTGGCCGAGCCCCTGCACCTCAACGTCTACCTCATGCTCGCCGCCGGCTACTCCGCCGGCAACTACCTCCAGGCGCTGAAGCTGGTCTCCCAGGCCGTCCGCTTCCTTCAGGCGAACCCGGTCCTCGACCGGCGCACGGCACCGGAGATGGACGCTGGGCTCGAGCGGCTGGTGCTCGACGTGGAGAACCTCGGCACCCAGGAGTTGAGCCACCTCTGGGGCGTGCTCGGTGGCCGCTACCTGCCGTCGGTCCTCTACCGCATGCGCACGGTGGTGGTAGTGCCCGACCATCTGGCCGGCGAGGTCGCGCCCGTGCGGGGCGTCGACGCCGTGGCCGGCGGCTAGGGAGGAGCCGGTGCGGCGCTTCGCCACCCTCCTGAGCGTCGCGGTCGAGCACGGCTATTTCGCGGGTGGCCAGGCGCGGGGCCTCGATTTCGTGGCCGATGCCGCGACCGCGGCGAAACTCGCCGGCCGCGCCCTGGTCGCTCGACACGAGGGCGCGACGCTCCTCGTCGCCGGGACGGACGAGGTCTGGGACGCCGACGCGGCCCTGCTACTCCGGTTCCTCGCCTGGGCGAACGCGCCCACCTTCGCCCTCGCGTCCGAACCGTTCCTCCTGGCGTCGGACGGCCTTCTGCGGTTCTCCAGCCACCGCGCGGTCGAGGAGGACGACGGCACTTGGCGCCTCCACAAGGACGTGAACGCCAGCCGCAGCGAATTGAGGGTGCCCGATGCCGACGCACGCGCGCCGCTCCTGCTGCCGGCACGCCGCCCGCTGTTCGAGGTGGCACTGGAGGCGACGCCCGCGACCGCCGGCCGGCGCTACCGCATCCGGTTCGCGCCGCGCAAGGCGTTTTGGACCTACTACGTGCAAGGGCTGGAGGCGACGGCACCGTTCCAGGTGGTCGACGTCGACGGCGGCGAGACCTTCGTCCGCCTCGACGCCCCGCCCCCGACGACGGCCGCCAGGGGCCTGTGCTTTCGCTCGGCGCGCCCGCTCACGGTCGCCGAACGCGCGGGCCGCCGCTTCCAGCTCCGCCAACGCCTCGCCGCGGGCGAGCGGACCGTCGTCCGGCACCTGCCGGCGGCGGGCCTGCCGCTGACGCGAGTGCCGGGTCGGGGCGACGCCGCCATGCAATCCGAAATCTACGTCAACCTGTGACCGCCTGAGGGGATGCGAGCGATGGGACCGATGAAGACACCGGGCGTCTACGTCGTCGAGAAGGACGCCTTTCCGAACTCCGTGGTCCAGGTGGCGACGGCGGTGCCGGCCTTCATCGGCTACACCGAGCAGGCCGCCAACGGCAGCATGTCGCTGCATCGGCGGCCGTGGCGCATCACCTCGATGGCCGAGTACCATAGCTATTTCGGCTTCGGCCCGACGCCGGTCTTCGAACTGGCCGAAAAGGCGAAGGACAGTGACGAGACCGCCGACCTCAGGGTCGACGGCAAGGACTACGTGCTGGAGCAGAAGGGCGGGCGCTACCTGCTCTACGGGGCGATGAAGCTGTTCTTCCAGAACGGCGGCGGCGCCTGCTACGTGGTCTCGGTCGGCAGCTACGAGGACGACGTCGACGCCGACGCGCTGCGCACCGCCATCGACCTGCTCGGCAAGGAGCAGGAGCCAACGCTGGTCGTGATCCCGGAGACGGTGCTGCTCGCGCAACCCGACGCCATCACCGTCCAGCAGGCGATGCTCGCGCACTGCGGCGGCAAGATGAAGAACCGGTTCGCCGTGCTCGACATCTCGGATGGCTGGCGCGACCGGCAGGATCCGGCGGGCGATCCGGTCGAGGCCTTCCGCAACGCGCTCGGCGTCAACTTCCTGGACTACGGCGCCGCCTACTACCCGTGGGTGCGGACGACGATCTTCCAGGACCGCGACCTCACCTTCGAGAACGTCGGCAATCCGCCGCTGTTGCAACAGCTCGTCCGCACCGAACTGCGGCTGCCGCCGCCGGGCAACGGAGGCGGCGGGGGCGGCGGCAACGGCGCGCCGGCCGCGGTGACGTTGGCCGACCGGCAGGCCGAGGCGGTGACCGCCATTACCGACGATTGGAAGGGGCTGGAGCCCGCCGAGGTGCCGACGCACAAGGCGATGCTCGACAAGAGCCTGCGCGCCATCAGCCCGCTCTACGCCGAGACCATGCGCGCCATGGCGACCCGGCTCAACCTGATGCCGCCGGGGGCCGCCATGGTCGGCGTCTACACCATGGTCGACGCTACCCGCGGCGTGTGGAAAGCGCCCGCCAACGTCAGCCTGAACTCGGTGGTCGCCCCCTCCGTCAACATCTCGCACGAGCAGCAAGAGGACCTGAACGTCACGCCGCAGGGCAAGTCGATCAACGCCATCCGCCCCTTCATCGGCGAGGGCGTACTCGTCTGGGGTGCCCGCACCCTCGACGGCAACAGCCTGGATTGGCGCTACGTCAACGTGCGCCGCACCATGATCATGATCGAGGAATCGATCCGGCTCGCCGCCAAGGCCTACGTGTTCGAGCCCAACACGGCGAATACCTGGGTCACGGTGCGGTCGATGATCCGCAACTTCCTGAACGGCGTCTGGAAGGCGGGCGGGCTGGCAGGTGCCGTGCCGGAGGACGCCTTCAGCGTCCATGTCGGCCTCGGCGAGACGATGACGCCCAACGACATTCTCGAGGGCATCATGCGGGTGACGGTGCTGGTGGCGGTGACGCGGCCGGCCGAGTTCATCGAGATCACCTTCCAGCAACAGCAGCAGCGCTCCTGAGCGCGGACCCTTTCAACTGAGGGAGCAGCACCATGGCCGATGACGGTTCCGCCCAGTCCACTTCGATCTGGCCCATCCCCAAGTTCCACTTCGAGGTGAAGTGGGACAGCGAGGTCATGTCGTTCCAGGAGGTCTCCGGTCTCGATATCGAGTCGCAGACCATCGAATATCGGTCGGGCGACAGCCCCGAGTTCAGTACCGTCAAGATGCCCGGCATCAAAAAGTTCTCGAACATCACCATGAAGAAGGGAGTGTTCAAGTCCGACAACAAGTTCTGGACGTGGTTCAACGACATCAAGATGAACACGATCAAGCGCATCCCGGTGACGATCAGCCTGCTCGACGAGAGCGGCTCGCCGACGATGGTGTGGACGCTGACCAACGCCTTTCCGACGAAGATCACCGGTACGGACCTGAAGTCGGACGGCAACGAGGTGGCGATCGAGACCATCGAGATCGCGCACGAGGGCCTCACCATCGAGAACGGCTGAGGTGGCGGAGGACGGCTATCCGCTGCCGGCCTTCCATTTCCGCGTCGTCTTCCCGGGCGGTGGCGGCGACAGCTCGTTCCTCGAGGTCGACGGCATCGCCGCCAAGCGGGAGGTGGAGACGGTGGTGGAGGGCGGCGAGAACCGTTTCTCGCACCGGCTGCCCAAGGCGTTGGAGCATCCGAACCTGGTCTTGAAGCGGGGTATCGCCGCTGAGGACTCGATGCTGGTCGGCTGGTGCAAGGACGTGCTCGAGGGCGACTTGGCGCAGCCGATCGCGCTGAAGTCGCTCGACGTGCACCTGCTCGACGCCGCGGGCGATCCCGTCAGGAGTTGGTCGATCGTCGACGCCTTTCCGATCGCTTGGACCGTGGAGGCGTTCGGCGCCCTCAAGAACGAGGTGGCGATCGAGCGCATCGAGCTTGCCTATGCCATCGTCAACCGGGTGAAGTGATGACCGTCGAAATCCGCGAACTGGTGATTCGCTGCGAGGTGCATGGCGACGACGTCAAGAGCGCGAACGAAGCGGTGGCGCAGGCGGTGCGGACGCTCCGCCGCGAGCTTGCGCGCCGCGTCGACCAGCGCGTCGACGAGGCGCTGCGCCGCCGCCGGGAGCGCTGACGCGCCATGCTCGAGAAGCTCACGCTGCAACGCTGCGAGGTTTCCGGCGATGGCCAAGTGACGCCGCAGAGCGGGCCAGGCGACGTCTTCGCGGTGATGCTCAATCCGGCCGAGTACAAGCACGCCATGGGCATCGCCTACAGCGACGACGATCCCGACCGGGCACGGCGCATCGGTGCGCCCGACGCCACGCCGCGCTACGCCGGCAACGACCCCGAGACGATCGCCTTTCCGCTGGTCCTCGACGGTACCGGTGCCGTGCCCAACCCCGACGGCGGCCCGCCGACCTCGGTTCGCACCCTCGTCGATACGCTCAAGGGCATCTGCTACCGCTACGAGGGGGACAAGCACGAGCCGAACGTGGTCAAGGTGAAGTGGGGCCAAGCCTTCGACAACTTCTTCGGCCGACTGCGCGACCTCAAGATCGACTACACGCTGTTCAAGCCCTCCGGCGAGCCCCTGCGCGCCAAGATGCAGCTGGAGTTCGTCCGCTTCAAGTCGCCCCGACAGTCGGCGCTGGAGTCGCGCCGCTCGTCGCCGGATCTCACACACGTCGTTCGCGTGCAGGAGGGCGATACCCTGCCACTCTTGTGCGAGCGCATTTACGGCGACGGCAGCCGGTATCTCGCGGTCGCGCGCTTCAACGCGCTGGTCAACTTCCGGCGGCTGAAGCCGGATACGCTCCTCCGCTTCCCACCGCTGCGCTAGAAGATGCCCGTTTCGCCTGCGCTCGATACCGTCGGCCCCATCGAGGTGCGCATCGACGTCGACGGCACGGCGGTCGACGGCTCGACCCTGGTCGCGGTCGAGATCGAGCACGGCCTCAACCGTATCGGCCGGGCACAGTTGATCTTCGACGACGGCGACGCTGCCTTCGACGGCCGCTTTCCCCTGAGCGACGGCAACACGTTCGACGTCGGGAAAACGGTCACCGTCCGAGCCGCCTACGGGTCGACGGAACCCGAAACGCTGTTCGAAGGTGTCGTGGTCGCGCAACGCTTACGCTTCGAGAGCGGCGGCGAGGTCCGCTTCACCGTCGAGTGCCGGCACGCCGCCGTACGCATGACGCTGGTGCGCCGCAACCGGATCAAGCGGGACGTGACCGACCGGGACCTGCTGGTCGAACTGTTCCGGGACGCCGGCCTCCAGGCGGACGTGGCTTCGACCGAGGTAACGTTGGGCGAGATCGTGCAGCACGACGTGGTCGATTGGGACTTCGCCGTC
Source organism: Geminicoccaceae bacterium (assembly GCA_050485385.1). Classification (GTDB taxonomy): domain Bacteria; phylum Pseudomonadota; class Alphaproteobacteria; order Geminicoccales; family Geminicoccaceae; genus RECO01. The sequence continues at coordinate 7,694 of JBJHBG010000102.1, forward strand.
ACCCGCGCCGAGGCCAACGCGTTGGTGGTGATCGCCGATCTCGGCGATGTCCGCGTGGCCTCGCCCGATCTCTCCGGGGAGCCGCCGCTCGCCGTCACCTACGGCATGGACCTGATCCGGTTCGATGCCGTGCAGGAGGGTCGCGACCAGCACCCCTCGGCCCGCGCCGTGACCTGGAGCCCGGCCGAGCAGGCGACGACCGACGGGACGGCGAGCATCCTCGGTCTCGGCGAGTCCGGACCGGGCGACGTTTCGCCGAGCCAACTCGCGAGCGCCCTCGATCAAGCACCGTGGCTGCTCCAGACCGCAGCGCTCGACCCCGCCTCGCTCGAGCCCTGGGCCAAGGGCTACCAGCAGCGGGCGGCCCTCGCCCGCAACCGGGCGCGGCTGGTCTTCCCCGGCTCCGCCCTCGCCCGCATCGGCACGACGATCGAACTGAAGGACGTTGGCCGGCGCTACGGCGGCAAGGCGCTGATCGGCACGGTCGAGCACCGCCTAGAGGCCGGCGAATGGCTGACCACGGTGGAGACGGGGGTCGACCCGGTCACCCACGCCCAGACCCACCGCTTGCCGAGCCCGGAGGCGGCCGGCCTCGTCGCCCCGATGCGCGGGCTCCAGATCGGCGTCGTGCAGAAGCTCGAGGACGACCCCGACGGGCAGCACCGGATCCAGGTCGCGTTGCCGCTGCTCGGCCAGGAACAGGGGATATGGGCGCGGCTCGCCAAGGCCTATGCGTCGGACGGTTTCGGCCTGTTCGTCCTGCCCGAGATCGGCGACGAGGTCGTCCTCGGCTTCTTCAACGACGACCCGAGCCAGGCGGTGGTCCTGGCCTCGCTCTACAGCTCGAAGCGCGCCCCGCCCTTCACCCTGGAGGATGCCAACGACACCAAGGCGCTGGTCACCCGCAGCGACCTCCGCGTCATCCTCGACGAGGCAAAGAAGGTCATCACGGTCAAGACGCCCGCCGGCAACCAGGCCGTCCTCGACGACGAGGCCAAGACGATCACGCTGGAGGACGAGACGGGCAACGTGGTCGAACTGTCGCCGAGCGGCATCAAGCTCGAAAGCCCGCGCGACGTCACCATCAAGGCGACCGGCAAGGTCGACGTCACGGCGGGTGCCGATCTGACCGCGAAGGGGCGCAACGTGAACGCCGAGGGCGATGTCGGCGTGAAGGCCAAGGGCGGGGCGACGGCCGAGCTTTCCGCCGGCGGTCAGACCACCGTCAAAGGTGGCATCGTGATGATCAACTGAACGTCGGCTCGGTCAGTCCCGTCGACGCCGCTGCGCCGCTTCGCTCGCGCGCCGGCCCATCGTGTCGGCTTCGCGCTCGAGCGCCGGATCGGCGTTGAGCGGCACGCCGTCGATCGTGCCGGTGGCGGGCACCCGGCCTTGGCGTTGCTGCACGGTATGCCAAGCCTCGTGCGGCAGATGCCGCTCCTCGCCGGGCGCGACGTGGATGTCCCGACCCTGGGCGTAGGCGAGGGCGCCGACGCGGGCCGGCTGCGCGGAGCCGTAATGCACGCGAACGTCGCCGAGGTCGGTCCCGGAGAGGCTTTCCAGACCGCCGCGCAAGGCGCTCGGCAAGGCCGTCGTTGCCGTCGCGGCACCCGCTGCCGCCTCGCGCTGCACCGGCGCCGAGAAGCGGCCCTGCAGCAGTTCCTCCTCCTCGGGCATCGCCGCCTGCAACGGCACGCTGCCGTCGATCCGCCGCTGCAAAGCGGCGGCCGGCTGAAAGTCGGCGGCTTCGCTCGCGAGGGCCTGCACGGCGCGGTGCTGGACGACGACGGAACTCGCCGACGCCAGGCGTTGAAGGCCGGAGCGCCCGGGCGTCGAGCGCTCGTGCAACCGCTCTGTTGCCGCGCGGCCAACCATCCCCCGAGACCCGATCGCCATCGCCTTCGCTCCCTGGTGCAACGGCATGATGACGCAGGCACGGGCCTGCTGGCAACGCCGATCTACGGCTGAATAGTGATTCGAGTTCGTCAACCTATGCTTAATAGGTGCCTTGCACGAGGGAACCTTCCGCGCATCATGGGCGGTGGAATGTACGCGCTTGGGTTTCGTCTCCGTGGTCTCCTGCCCTCCCTCGTCGGGCCTAGATCGAGGCGATCGCAGTGCGCACGCCCGGTCGGCGGTGCGTCGGCGGTATGGTGAGGCGGGAAGGACGACCGGTGGCCGACGGAGCTCACGCAAACGTGACCGACGGCGTCGACCAGGCGCATCGCCTGCCACCGGCGTTGGCGGAGGGCTACTTCGCGATCGACGAACGCGACCTCGTTGCACGCATCGCCAGGCTCGCCGACGTCGCGGGCGAGTTGCCCTTCCAGAACTTGGCCGACCAGTCGCAGGGCACGTGGCGCGAACTCCTGTTCGCCGAAGATGCCGTCGTCATGGCGCTGATCCTCGCCGAGCGTCGCAGCCTCCGCGAGCAACGCTTCGTTCACCGCCTGGAGCGTGACCCGCCGGCGGCGCTGGTGGAGCTGTTCGCATTGGCGGGTGACCTCGACGGCTGGCTGCGGCGGCTGCGGCGCGCCCATAGCCGACCCGGTGCCGAGTTGGGGCGGCGGATCGAAGAACTGGTGACGGGGCAACTCGCCCCCGAACTCGACGCCATGCTCGACTTCGCGCGCGCCGCCGAGGTCGATGTCGCGGTACCGCGCGATCCCGCGTGGCAGCGCCCGCGAGCGCCATCCGTGCTGGCCCAACAACCGTGGGACGCCCGTCACCGGCTGCGCACGGCGTATTACGGGCTGCTGAACGGCGTCGCCTACCTGCAACGGATCGCGCCGCCCTATTTTGCGGAATGCATGGCGACTGCGGATCACCAACCGGCGGCCGCACTCTGGCTGGCCGCTCTCGACCTGTTCGACGACGTGCGCGCCAAACTCGAGCGCTTCACCACACGTCACGCCGACTTCTACCATCGCGACGTGCTGGGCACACGACCGCGTCCGGCGACGCCCGAGCGCGTGCTGCTCGGCTTTCCCGAAGCGGCCGGCAACGTCGCCATCGCCGTGCGTAAGGGCGCCGAGGTGCGCGCCTCCTGGCCGGAACGACCGAGCGGCGTACGGTTCGCGGTCGATGCGGATGCGTTCGCCTCGGCGGCACGGCTGCGGGCAGCCCACACCCTGCTCTACCAGCGCGATCCACTGATGTCGCCGCACCGGGAGATGGACGCGGTGACCCGTGTGCGCGTCACCCGCCTGCCGCTGGGCGCCGCCGGGACGGTCGAGCGCAGCGGCTGGTCCCTGCTCGGTGGCGATCCCGCCGACGTCTTCGCCGGCGAGCACGCGGTCGTCGGTCTCGCCTTCACCTCGCCCTGCCTTTTGCTGCGCGAGGGCGTCCGCCGCGTCCGCCTACACTTGGCGCTCGCCCCGCGCCGGCCGGCGGACGAACCGGGCGCGGCCGGGACCGAGGCTGCCGACCACGCTTGGCTCGCCGCCCAGTTCACGGCGCTCCTCGCCGCCGATCCGGGTCTCGGAGCGGCGATGGTCGAGACGTCGGTGACGGATACGGTACAGAGGCTCCTGGACTCGCTCGCCGAAGGCGATGCCGGCGCCGACGATCCGATCGCGCGCCTCCTGCCCGAGGAGCCGGTACAGGCGCTGTTCGTCCGCCTCGCGATGCGGACCGCCAGACCGGAGCGTCCGCGCGGCTTCGCCGCTCCCTTCGGCCGGCTGATGGCGCGCCTCCTGCTCGGCCCGGATCGACAGGCACCGCCCGCCGCCGTCGACGAGATCGTCGCCCACGCCGAGCGGGTACTCGGGCCGCGGCCGACCGGCGAGGCGGCGAGCGACCATCCGGTTCGGCGCCTGCTGACCGAGGGCCGTGCCTACCAGTACGAGAAGTTCCTGAAGGACGCCTTCGTGCTCGACCTCGCCACCGCCGACGGCTGGCACCGCGTCGCCGACCTTGGCGTGCGTCCCCTCGCAGCGGTCGGCGACGAGCGGTTGGGCCTCGCCTTTGCGTTCGAGCTCGGCCGCGACGCGCCCCCGATCGAGCCCAACGGCGACCTCGCACGGTCGCTCGGCCTCTCCGCCACGGCACCGCTGGCCCGGCTGACGCTCGCGCCGGACGCGACGTTCTGTGCGCAAACCCTCCTGGAGCCGTTCGTGCTCGACGAGATCGCGGTCGAGGTCGACGTCCGCGGCCTGCGCGACGTGCGGATCTCCAGCGACTTCGGCGCGCTCGACCCGAGCCAAGCGTTCCAGCCCTTCGGGCCGACGCCGCGGATCGGCACGGGCTTCGTCGTCGGTGGGTTCGAGCCGGCGCAAAAGCGGCTTCGGCGCCTCACCCTGCGACTGGAATGGCTGGGACTGCCGACCGTCCCCGGCGGCTTCGACACCCATTACCGACCCTACGGCGAGGACTGGGCCGACGCTAGCTTCGGCGTCGAGGTCGACTGGCTGAGCGACGGTGTCTGGCAGCCGCTGCCCGGAGCCGCCGCCCCGCTGTTCGAGCCGGTCACGGCCGCCGAGGTGCTGCCGGCCCGGGCGCGGGTGCGGATCGACCTGCCAAGTGCAACGACGCCGCTCCCGCCCTCGGTCGCCGAGGCCGACTTCGCCTATGGCGTCGCGGCCCGGAGCGGCTTCGCGCGGCTGCGACTGACGGGGCCGCCCGAAGCGTTCGGTCATGCGGCCTATCCCCGCCTGCTCGCCCGGAGCTTCGGCCGTCCGGGCTGGCGGCGGCGGCCGCCTCCGCCGCCGCCTTCACCCTACACCCCGACGCTGGCCCGCCTGGAGATCGACTACCGCGCCCGCACCAGCATCCGTCTCGGCGAGGTGCCGGCCGAAACCGCCCGCGCCCGCGGCGAGGTCGCGGTGCATCTGAGCCCGTTCGGCGTCGAGCGCATCCATCCGGACCCGGTTCGCTCCCGGCCCGGTGCCTTGCCCGTGCGCGCGGTCGACGGTGCGCTCCACCTGGGTATCGAGCGGCTGCGGCCCGGGCAGCCCGTCTCGCTCCTGTTCCACATGGCGGAGCGCGCCCAACGCCGGCGCGCGGGCGATCCACCGCCGATCGGCTGGAGCTACCTTTCGGCGCTGGGCTGGACGGACGTGCCGACGGACCACGTCGTCGCCGACACGACGAGCGGGCTGATGCGCTCCGGCGTGGTCAGTCTCCAGGTCCCCGCGGACGCCACCTTGGCGGGCAGCGGCATGCCGGCGGGCGTCGTCTGGCTACGGGTCGGCGCCGACAGCGACCTTCAGGCCTTTCCCCGACTGGCGGCGCTGGTGGTGAACGGTGTCTCGGCCACGCGGCTGGAGGAGGACGCCGCAACCGCCCTGCCGACCAAGCCGCAGTGGCGGATGGCAATGCCGGTGCCGGGCCTCGAGACCATCCATCAGCTCGGCCAACCCACCGGCGGTCTGCCGGGCGAAACCGGCGCCCAGTTCCACGCCCGCGTCGGCGAGCGCGTCCGTCATCGCGGCCGGGCGGTCACCGCCTGGGATTACGAAAGGCTGGTGCTGGATCGCTTCCCCGAGGTGTGGAAGGTGAAGTGCTTTCCGGCGATGGACGACCGGGATCCCGAGCGTCCGGCCCCGGGCCGGGTACTGGTCGTGGTGGTGCCGCAGGCATCGGCCGCTCCCGAGGCCGAACGCTTCGAGGCGCGGATGTTCGACCTGTTGTCGCTCGACCGCATCCGCGAGGCGCTCGTCGCCCTGGCGCCGGCCACCGCCCGCCTCGAAGTCCGCAATCCCAGCTACGACCTGATCCAGGTCCGCGCCCGGGTCCGCTTCGTCGATGCCGCCGACCAGGCGTGGCTGGTGCGCGTCCTCGGCGACGAGCTCGCGGGATATCTGAGCCCCTGGGACGAGACCGGGACGTCGCTGGGCTTCGGCTGGCAGCTCAACGCCGAGGACGTCGAGGGCTTCGTTGCCGAACGCGACTACGTCGAGTCGGTTTCGGAATTCGCCATGCTGATGCTGACGACGGACGACGTCGCCTTCCATCACCTGGACGACACGGCGCGACCGGCGCCCGCCGTCAACGACCCCGGCCTCGGCATCCTGCGCCACAGCGTGCCCTGGAGCCTGCCCCTGCCGCTGCGCCGCCAGGCCCTGCACCCGACGCGGCTGCGCGGGCGGCCCGATGCACCGGCGGCAGGCGTCGGTGAGCTTGCCGTCGGCGGCACCCTCGTCGTCGCGGAGCAGGACCGATGAGCGTCGGCCGGCGCGACCGCAAGACGCTGCGGAACTACTTTCGCGGCGGCGCCCTGCCCACCGCCGAGCATTTCGGCGAGCTGATCGACAGCACCGTCAACAAGGTGGACGACGGCTTCGACAAGACGCCGACCGACGGGCTGAAGATCGCCTGGCTCTCGTCGCCCAACTTCATCACCTTCTATCGCGGCGACGTGTTCGGTCCGGCGGTGTGGCGGGTGGCGCACGATACCGAGCGCGACACGCTGCAATTCACCAGCGAGCACGGCACGCCGCACACCAGCCTTGCCGTCGGCCGCGGCCGAGTAGGGGTGAACACGGCCGAACCCGACACCGCGCTCGACGTCGCGGGCACCGTCCGCGCCCAAGGCCGCATCGGCTATCCGGCCCGTACCGAAGCGGTACCGGCGGACGGCGAATGGCACGCGCTGACGGACTGGCTGACGGGCTGCCAGGCGCTGGAGGTGGTCGCCGGCGTCGGCGGCGGCCCCAAGTCGGGCCGCTACGCCCTGGTGCATGCCATCGCCATGAACGCCTACAACCCCACGAGCTTCTGGCCCGACTGGTTCGGCCGGCGGCGGCCGATCCGCACCGTGCATGCAGCCTACGGCAGCGACGGCGACCGGCTGCTCCTGCGCTGGGTCACCAACCGGACGCGACGGCGGGAGTATCGGCTCGAGCTGCGCTCGCGCTGCCGGTTTCGAGGCGAGGTGTTCGTTCAGGCCTACATCACCCGGTTGTGGTTCGATCCGACCATGCAAGGCTCGGCCTCGGCCACCATCCACCCCGCCGAGACCACTACGGACGGCGAGAGCGCGTGAGCGAGGCAGCGGTCGACTTCGACATGTTGCGTCGGCGCGGCATCGGCCGCATCCAGGCCTTGGCCGGCGAGCGCTGGACCGACTACAACGTGCACGATCCGGGCGTGATGCTGCTCGAGGCGATTGCCTACGCCCTCAGCGATGTCGCCTACCGCCTCGACTTCCCCACCGCCGACCTGCTGACCGGCTCGCCCGACGGCCTCGACCTCGCCGCCTTGGCGCTGGCCCCACCGACGGCCGCGTTGCCGGCGCGCCCGTCGACCGCCAACGACCTGCGCCATGCGCTGTTCGACCGGGTCCGCGGGCTGGAGGACGCCGCGATCCGTCCCGAGGCGGGTGGCGTTCCCGGCGTGGTGGACGTGTTCCTCTGGGCGGACGCCACCGCATCGGTCGCTCGCGCGGACCTGCTCAGGCGGTCGCGCGCCGCCTACGACGCGGTGCGTGACGTCGGCGAGGACGCCGCGGCAGTGCGCCCGGCCCACGAGGTGCGCTGCTCGGTGTTCGGTGTGGTGGAGGTAGAGCGCGGCCGCGACCCGTCCGAACTCGCCGCGGAGATCCACGACTGCTGTGCGCGCCTGCTGGGACGCGAGGGGCGGCGGCAGACCTTCGAGGAGCTGCGCCGGTCCGGGCGTCCCCTGGACGAGGTATTCGACGGCCCGCTCGGCCTGCACGGGCTCCCGCCATCGGACGGCGACGACCACGCGGCTCTGGGTCTGCGTCCGGCCGATCTCCAACGGGCGGACGGGCGGGCGCCAGAGGCCTTCTTCCGAGCCGTCGGCACGCTCGAGGGGGTCATGTTCGTGCGCGAACTGCGCATCGAGATCGAGACCGCCGACCTGGCCGCGGCCACCGACGCCACCCCGGTGCTGGCACTGGAGACGCCGCGTACGGCCGCGGAGACCGAACGCCTCGCACTGACCAGCCGCGGCCGGCGCCTGCCGGTCGACGCGGTGCGACTGCGGCGGCATCTGCACCGCCTGCGGCTGGAGCGGGCCCGCGGCCTCCGGCTCGTCGACGATCCGGGTGCCGTGATCCACCCGCCCGCCGGCACGTGGCGCGATCTCGGCGTCTACACGCCTTTCCAATACCACCTGCCGGCCGCGTTCGGCGTTAGCGTGGAGGGTCTGCCCCGATCCGCTCCGCTCGCCAGCCGGGTCCGCGCCCGCCAGCTGCGCGGCTACCTCCTGCCGCTGGAGCAGGTGCTGGCGGACACCCTCGCCGATATCGCCGCGGTGCCGCGGCTGTTCGCTGCCGAGGGCGATGGCCGGACCTATCGGAGTGCCGCGCTGGAACCGCTCCTGCCGGCGACCGACCGTGACCTCTACCCGGCGGCGGGTACGGCCATGGCCGATCGGCTCGCCGAGCGTGACGACGTCCTCGACCGGCGCGGTCGCGTCCTGGAGCATCTCTTGGCCCTTTACGGAGAGGCCTTCACACAGAATTCGCTGCGCACCTTCGACGTCTACCGGACCCCGGGCGAGCGGGGTCCGGCGGTGCTGGCCAACCGGGAGCGCTTGCTCGCGTCCATCGCGCGGCTGACCCGAGACCGCGCCGGGGCACCCGACCTCGGCGACGCCGAGGCGGTCGGCGCCTTCGCCGAGCGTATCGCTCTGCTGTTGGAGATGCAGGCGCCGCCGCCGGGCCAGTGGCTCGGCGCCAGCCTGCACGGCCACGACCTGGAGTTGGGTCCCGTCGCCGCCGGCGAGCGGCTCGGGGCAGCGGCGCAGGAACACCCCGCGAACCCGCTCCTGGCGCTCGTCCCGCTGACCGACGACGGCGCCGCTACGGACCTCGCCGACCTGCTCACCGGCCTCCGCGCGGACGGCCTGTTGCCGCCCGGCACGCTCGATCCGCGCCTCCTGCACGCCGGCGTCGATCTCGAACGCTACCGGCTCGACGGGGCCGACGGCCGCTGGCGTCTCCTGCTCGACGATGGCAGCGAGCAGGGCGACGCAGCGCTCGTCGGCGGCTTTGCCGAACGCAGCGCCGCCATCAGTACTGCCAACCGACTGCGCCGCGCCCTGGTGCTGCTCAGCCGCGCCGGCGAGGGGCTGCGGGTGATCGAGGACGTGCTGCTGCGGCCGCGTGCGGCGCCTTCCACATCCACCGTCGATCCGCACCGCCTCGCCTTTCGCCTCACGGTGGTGCTGGCCGGCTGGACCGCGCGCATGCACCTCGACGGATTCCGCAATCTGGTCGCCGAAACCGTGCGGCTGAACGCGCCGGCGCATCTGGTACCCCGCTGCGTCTGGTTCGACGATCCGGACGCATTGCTCGCCTTCGAGGTACTGCACGGCGAGTGGCGTGAGACCCTACGCGACCATTTGGCCGACCCCGAGGACGCGGCCCTGATCCGGACGCTCGACGGGCGGGCGGCGGAACTCCTGGCGCTGCTCGACGCCACGGCGGAGACCGCGTCGTGAATGCGGCGCCCGGAGAGCGCCTGGAACGCCCCGGCCGGCATCACGTCGAGCGTGCGGAGCTGGCGCTGCGCTTCCGCGAGGGACCGTCCGAAGGCGAACGCCCAAAGGACGTGGCGCGGCGCTTGGTGGCGAACCTCTTGCCGGCGGTGGAGAGCGCGCTGACGGCGGCAGATGCCGTCCTCGGCGACGTGGTGCTCGACGCCATCGAGATCGACCTCGGCAGCCTCGCCGCCACCGGCGCCACCGCCGACGACCGCCGCCGCCTGCACGACCGCCTGCTGGCGGCGATCCTGGCAGCGGCGCGAGGAACGGTAGCAGAGCGAGCCGGCATCGTGCCGGCCATGTCGTCCGTCACGCCGGCCGGCACCGAGACGGACGTCCGCCGCCTGTGGGACGCGCTTCGCGCCGGCGAAGTCTCCTGCCGCGCGGTTCTCGATGGGCGGCCCGACCTCGCCGAGCGCTTGCTGGAGATCGCCCTCGCCGCCGATGCCGTCGAACTCCGCGCGACGATCCGCGAGCGTTTGGCCGAGGCGACGGACCCGGCGGCGCTCGCCCTGCGGCTCTTGGAGGCGTTGGCCGCCGGACGCGAGTTGGACGTGGAGGCCCTCGCCGTCGATACCACCCCGGGCCGGGTCGACTGGCCAGCCGCACAGCGAGCCTTTGCCGACCTCGTCGCGGGGGCCGTGCCGCCGGGCGCGTTGGCGCACCGGCTCGGCGCGTTGCCCCCGGCCATGCTCACCCGGTTACGGGCGCTGCTCGGGCGCCGCCCGACCCTCGCGCGGGCGTTGCTCGCCGAGCGGACGACGGCGGAGCGGCGCACGGCCGAAGCGCTCTTGGGCGACCATCCGGCGGCCTCGGCGACCTCGCTCGACGACTTGGTTCGGGCGTGGCTCGCAGGCGACGGCACCGACGCTTCGGCGACGGCCTTGGCGCTGCGCGATCCGCACCGCCTCGTCCGCCTGCTCCGTGCTCTGCCGGACGCGGCCGCGGCGAGCGACGGCCTCGCGGCGAGCCTGCCGGAACCGCTCCTGGCGCGGCTCGTCGAGGCGGCGTCGGCAGCCACACTGCGGGCAACCGAAGCGGCCTCGCCGTACGCCGCCGGCTCCCGCGACCGATGGTCCGGCGCTCTCCAGCAAGCGCTGCAAGAGGAAGACGAGGCACCGCTAAAGGCGATGGTCGACCTGCGCCCCGGCGCATGGGCGGCGACGACGGCACGGCTGCGGCGGGAAGCGCCCGAGCGCCTGCGCCACCTGTGGGACGATCTCCGCCGCAACCCCCGAGCCCTCACGACTCTGGCCGAGGGCCGCGACGCTGCCGAACTCGCCGCCGTCCTCGACGACCTCCTGGCGGTCACGACGCCCGACGGCGCCCGCGAACTCCGCGCCGCCATCGCGGCGCGAGCCGCGGCGCATCCGGCCCCGCGGACGTTCGCCCTGGA
>JBJHBG010000103.1:0-18457 GCA_050485385.1 Geminicoccaceae bacterium
CGGGGGCGCCGGTGTTGCGTTCGCATTTTGCTTTTTGCGTCGGGCCTGGGCGACGCCCGGGGGTTGCAGGGGGCCAAAAGCCCCCTGCCTCTTGCCTGTTCTTCATCCGCTGAAGCCCATCTCCCAAAAGCCGATCTCCAGCCTCGTGGCCTGGCCGAAGGTGGCGACGAGGTCGGGCCAGCGGGGGCTGGTCCAGGGTTCGGGGGCGAGGCGGCGCTGGAGGACGCGGTCGAGCTGGCCAGCGGCGGTGGCGGCACCCTCCTGGTAGGCGTCGCCGGCGTAGGTGCGGACCCATTCGGCGTAGGGGTTGGTGGGGGCGGTGGCCTCGGTAGCGCGGCCGAGGCGGGCGCCGATTTCGGCGTAGCCGATCACGCAGGGGGCGAGGGCGGCGAGGAGGTCGGCGAGGTCGCCGGCGAGGCCGCGTTCGAGGACGAAGCGGGTATAGGCGGCGTTGGCGGCGTGTTCCGGCGCGGTGCGGAGCGTGGCTTCGTCGAGGCCCCAGCCGGCGCAGGTGGCGACGTGGAGTTGCATTTCCTCGTCGACCAGGGCGTGGACCACGGCCGCGGCCGACTTGATGTCGTCGAGGTCGTCGCTCTTGAAGGCGGCGAGCGCCCAGGCGCGGGCGAAGTGGACGAGGAAGCGGTAGTCCTGGACGAGGTAGAAGCGAAAGGCGGTCTCGGGCAGGGAGCCGTCGCCGAGGCCTTGGACGAAGCGGTGGTGGGTGAAGGCGTGCCAGTCGTCGGCGTTGGCCTGGATGAGGCGGGCGAGGGCGGTGCCTTCGGCGACCGTGAAGAGTTCGGTCATGCGACGCCGCCCCGGTCGGCGAGGAAGGCTTCGAGCGAGATGCGCGACCACAGCGACTGCTGGTCGAGGAAGTCGCGGTAGCTCCGGGCGATGCGGCCTTCGATGCCGTCGCGGGCGGCGAAGTCGGCGACCAGCCCCGCTGCCGCCTCGCGGGCGATGTCGACGATGCTCTGGGGGAAGCGCTTCAACTCGACGCCGAGTTCGCCCGTGAGCTTGGCCAGGGCGGCCGTGTTCATCAGCTCGGCCTCGGCCTGGGCGAAGGCGTTTTCCGCAGCGCAGGCGTGGGCGACGGCGGCCTGGAGATCGGCCGGCAGGGCGTCGAGGGCCTGGCGGTTGACCAGCGCTTCGCCGGTGCCGTTGGGCTCGTGGATGTCCGGCCAGTAGTAGTAGGGGGCGGCCTGGTAGAAGCCGAGCGGCAAATCGCTGGCGGGGCCGGCGAACTCGGCGGCGTCGATGGCGCCGGACTGGAGGGCGGGCAGGGTCTCGCCGGGCGGCAGCGAGACCTGGACGATGCCGAAGGGCTCGTACATCAGCCCGCCGAAGCCGGGCATGCGGAAGCGCAGGCCCCGGAGGTCGTCCGGGCCTTCGATCGGACGGCGGAACCAGCCGCCGAGCGACATGCCGGTGTTGCCGGCGAGGTAGGGCTTCACGCCGAGGTCGGCGTAGTAGGCGTCCCACAGGTCCTGGCCGCCGCCCTGGTGGATCCAGGCGTCGTGCTCGTGGGGGACGAGGCCGAAGGGGACGGCGAGGAAGAAGGGTGCTGCCGGCAGGATGCCGGACCAGAAGACGGCGGCGGTGTGCGCCATCTCGGCGGTGCCGGACCCCACGGCGTCCATCGTCTCGAAGGCGGGGACGAGCGTGCCCGCCGGGAACACCTGGACCTGGAGACGGCCGCCCGTCAGCGCTTCGATGCGCTCGGCGACGCGGCGGGCGCTGACGCCGGGGCCGGGCAGGTTCTCCGGCCAGGAAGTCACCATGCGCCAGCGGATCGGCGTGTCAGCGCGGGCGACGAACGGGGCGGCGACGGCGGCGCCGGCGCCGGTGAGAAGGGCCGTGCGGCGGGCGATGCGGGTCATCGTTCCCTCCAAAGCTCGTGGAAGTGGTGGACGGGGCCGTGCCCGTGGCCGACCTGGAGCCGGTCGGCGGCGGCGATGGCGCCCTGGATGTAGCGCTTCGCTTCGAACACGGCTTGGCTCAGCGGTACCCGGTGCGCGAGGCGGGCGGCGATGGCGGCCGACAGGGTGCAGCCGGTGCCGTGCGTGTTGCGGGTTGGGGTGCGCGGCGCCTCGAGCCAGTGGTGCTCGCTGCCGTCGAGCAAGAGGTCCGGGCTTTCCTCGCCGCCGAGATGACCGCCCTTCAAGAGCACGTGGCTGGGGCCGAGGCTCTGCAACCGGGCCGCGAGGTTGGCCATCTGGCGACGTTCGGTGGGTGTGGCGATGCCCACGAGGTCGGCGGCTTCTGGCAGGTTGGGGGTGATCAGCGAGGCGAGCGGCAGCAGGCGGTCGCGCAGGGCCGTAACGGCGTCGGCTTCGAGCAGGCGGTCGCCGCCCTTGGCGACCATGACGGGGTCGAGCACGACCCAGCGCGGCTTCCAGCGTTCGAGGCCGGCGGCTACCGCCTCGATGGTCGTGGCCGTGCCGAGCATGCCGATCTTCACCGCATCGACCGCGATGTCGTCGAACACGGCGTCGAGCTGGGCGGTGACGAAGCCGGGATCGACGCCGAAGATGCCGGAAACGCCCCGCGTGTTCTGCGCGGTGAGCGCGGTGATGACGGAGCAACCGTAGGCACCCAGCGCCGAGAAGGTCTTGAGGTCGGCCTGGATGCCGGCGCCGCCGCCGCTGTCGGAGCCGGCGATGGTGAGGGCGATGGGGGTGGTCATCGGGCGTTGCGCTCCGAAAGTGCGGTGTCGACGGCGGCGCGCAGGCTCCGCGCGGCGGCCTCGGCGTCGGCGTGGCGGAACAGGGCGCCGACCACGGCGATGCCGTCGACGCCCGCACCGATGACGGCCGGCACCTGGTCGCGGTCGATGCCGGCGATGGCGCAGAGCGGCACGTCGCCCAGCCGCTCGCGGGTGGCGGCCACCAGCTTGGCGAGGCCGAGGGGGCCGAGCGGCGGGTCCTTCGGGTCCTTCGTGGTCGTGGCGAAGACCGGGCCGAGCCCGGCGTAGTCGACGCGCGCCCGCACCTCGGCCTCGTGGGCGTGGTGGACGGTGATGCCGACGATGCGCTGGTCGCCGAGGATCGCCCGCGCGTCCTCCGGGGCGAGGTCGAGGGCGCCCAGATGCACGCCGTCCGCCGCGGCCGCGAGCGCCACGTCGACCCGGTCGTTGACGATCAGTCGCACGTCGGCGGGCAGCGCTGCCTTGAGCGCGCGGGCCAGGGCGACGCGGGCGCGGGTGTCCGCCTGCTTGTCGCGGAGCTGAACCAGGGTGGCGCCGCCTCGCACGGCGGCCTGGACGGCGTCGACCAGCCGCTCCGGCTCGAGCAGGCCGGTGTCGGCGACGGCGTAGAGGCGGAGATCGATCCTGCTCATGCGATGCGGGCCCGTGCGGCGAGTTGGGCGTGGTCGAGGGCGGACAGCGTGTCGAGATAGGCCGGCTGGAAGGTGCCGGGACCGTGGCACACCGAGGCGGCGATCTCGCCGGCGACGGCGGTGGCGAGGAGGGCCGCGCCCGTGGCCACGAAGGCATCGGCCTCGACCGCGAGAAAGGCGGCGATCAGGGCCGTGGACGCGCACCCGGTCGCGGTGACGCGGGTCATCAGCGGATGGCCGTTCAGCACCTCGACCCAGCGCTTGCCGTGGACGATACGGTCGCGCTCGCCGGTGGTGGCGACGACCCGGTCCGGCCCCTCGGCACCGAGCGCCGGCATCTCGGCCTGGTTGCCGCGAACGACGGCGGGGCCGAGGGCCACGAGCTGGCGGGCGAAGGCGAGGCGTTCGGGCGAGCGCTCGACCTTGACCGGGTCGAGCACCCACGGCACGGCGCGGCGGGCGAGGATGGGCAGGGCGCGGGCGGCGGCCTCGCGCCGCCGGTCGTCCAGCATGCCGAGGTTGACCAGCAGCCCGTGCGTGCGCTGGGCGAACGCCTCGATCTCGCCGGGCGCCTGCGACAGGCTGGGCTCGGCACCGGCCGCGAGCAGCAGGTTCGCCGTGTAGACCTCGGCGACGGGGCTGGTCAGGGCGTGGATGTGGGGGCGCCGCGTGCGCACGGCGTCGAGGCAGCGGGCGGCGGCCTCGGCCCAGAACGGTGCGTGATGATGCGGATGGTCGCCCAATGCCCCCCCAGAGCCGGCGGGGGAGAGAGATCGGGGCCTTTGGGGGCACGCATCCCAATCCCTACGCCGGCATGATCCGGTTCAGGTTCGACGGGTTCCCGCAACCGCGGATCTCAGCCCGGAGGCACCCCGTTGAGATGCCCCAAGGGTAACGGCTCGGCGACGATGCGCAAGGGGGTGGCCGTGCGGCGCAGCGTCAGGCGACGACCGGGCGGAAGCTGCGCGCCTTGCGGTCGAGCCAGTGCAGGGTGGCGTCGCCGATGGCGAACCAGGCGCCGTGCAGCTCGAGCCTGCCCGCTGCCACCGCGTCCGCCACGAAGGGATAGGTCATCAGCCGGTCGAGCGAGATCATGACGGACCGCTGGCCGACGGCGTCGGCCAACGCGGCGCCGGTGAGATCGGGCTGCTCGTTGCGCACGGCGTCCAGGGCGGCGCGGGCGAGCACGGTCCAGCTATCGACGAACTCCGTCGTCGACGTCGACTCGTTCGCGGCGGCGATGCAGGCGTGGATGCCGCCGCAGCCGGAATGCCCCTTCACCACCACGTGCTCGACCTCGAGCCTGGTCACGGCGAACTCGAGTGCGGCCGAGGTGCAGGCGCAGCCACCCTCCTCGCAATAGATCGGCACCAGATTGGCGATGTTGCGGACGATCAGGATCTCGCCCGGCTCGGCGTCGAACAACATGGTCGGGTTGCAGCGGCTGTCGACGCAGCCGATCACCGCGATCTTGGGGGCCTGCGTCTCGCGCAGTCGCGCGAAACGGTCGCGGCTGCCGGGCAGGCGGCCGTCGATGAAGCGCCGATAGCCGGCCTCCAGCATGGGTGGCGGTCGTCCCATCGTCGTCCGTCTCCGCAAAGCGCGTTACCATGGCTGGCCATCGGGCGAGGTCAATCCCGCCGAAGGGCGGCCAGTTGCCGGCGGGCGCGCGCCACGGCGTCCTCCAGGGTGCGGGTGTAGGTGACCAGCGGCGGACGGGCGCCGTGGATCAGGAGCACGCGCCGGACCGCCGGCGAGGCGCCGGAGAGGAAGAGGGCGATGCGCTGGCGCTGCGCCTTGTGGGCCAGGGCCTCGATGGTGTTGGCCGCGGTCGAATCGAGGAACGGGACCTGGGCGAAGTCGACCACCATGGCCTTGTGACGGCTACCGATGCGGTCGAGGGCCGTGTCCACGGCCGACGCGACGCCGAAGAAGAAGACGCCGACGATGCGGTAGACGAGGACGTCGGGGTCGGTCGCCGCGCGCGCGTCGTAGGGCACGCGCTCGGCGGGACCGCCGTCGGCGCGGTCCTCCTGGACCAGGGGGCTGTGCGTCTCGACCGCCGTCGTCTGGGCCATGCGGTGGATGAACAGCATGGCGCCGAGGGCGAAGCCGACGACGATGGCTTCGGTCAGGTCGCGGAACACCGTGAGGAGAAAGGTCGCCATGAGGACGGTCGCATCGCCCCATGACGAGCGCAGCAGCGCGGCGAAGGCGGTCTTCTCGACCATGTTCCAGGCGACCACCGCGAGCACGCCGGCGAGCGCCGCGAGCGGGACGTAGCTGGCGAGCGGCGCGGCGACGAGCACGAAGGCCAAGAGGAACGCCGCGTGCAGCATGCCGGCGACCGGGCCGACGGCGCCGGCACGAACGTTGGTGGCGGTGCGGGCGATGGTGCCGGTGACGCAGAAGCCGCCGAACAGCGCCGAGCCCATGTTGGCGATGCCCTGCGCCACCAACTCGCAGTTCGAGCGGTGGCGGCGGCCGGTCATGCCGTCGGCGACGACGGCCGACAGGAGCGATTCGATGGCGCCGAGCAGCGTGAAGGCGAGCGCGTTGGGCAGCACCGCGACGACGTGCTCCAGGTCGAACGCGGGCAGGGCCGGCGACGGTAGCGTGTTCGGGATGCCGCCGAACCGGCTGCCGATGGTTTCGACCGGGAGGCCGAGCAGGAAGGTGGCGAGTGCCGCCGCCGCCACCGCGATCAGCATGCCGGGCACGGCGGGGCGCCAGGCCTTGAGCGTGGTGATGGCGAAGACGGTGGCGAGCGCCAGGGCCAGGGCCGCCGGCGTGAAGGTGGGCAGCGCCTCCAGCAGCACCGGCAGTTTCTCGGCGAACGGGCCGGGCTCGGGGACGGCCAGCTCCAGGCCGAGCAACTCCTTCAATTGGCTCGCGAAGATGATGACGGCGATGCCGGCGGTGAAGCCGACGGTCACCGGATAGGGCACGAACTTGACGTAGGTGCCGGCGCGGGCGAAGCCCAAGCCGAGCAGCATCAGCCCGGAGAGAAAGGTGGCGAGGATCAGCCCGTCGAGGCCGTGCTGCATCACCGTGCCCAGCACCAGCACGATGAAGGCGCCGGCGGGGCCGCCGACCTGAAAGCGGCTGCCGCCCAGGAGCGACACGAGGAAGCCGCCGACGATGGCGGTGTAGAGCCCCCGCTCGGGCGACAGGCCCGACGCGATGGCGATGGCCATGGAAAGCGGCAGCGCGACGATCGCGACGGTGAGGCCAGCCGTCGCGTCGGCCCGAAGCTGGGCGAGGCCGTAGCCCTCGCGGAGCACGGTCACCAGCTTCGGCGTGAACAGCTCGGCGAAGGCAGGGCCCGGCCGATCCGGTGCCGCGCGGCGGCCGCTGGCCAACGGTGGCGCGCTCCTCTCGTCGTTGCCCAAGGCGCCTCAGTTGGAGGGGCCGAAGCGCCCCGGCAGCTCGATGTTGACCTCGAGCATCGACAGGTTGTCCTTGCGGTCGACCTCCACCTGGACCTTGTCGTCGTCGATGTCGACGTAGCGGCGGACCACCTCGATCAGGTCCTTTTGCAGCATCGGCAGGAAGTCCGGGCCTTCGCCGGTGGCGGCCCGATCGCGCACGACGATCAGCTTGAGGCGGTCCTTGGCCGCGTCCGCCGTCCGCGGACGGCTGCCGAGGAAGTAGTCGAGGAGTCTCATGCCGACCTCCTCAGCAGGCGCGAGAACCAGTTGGTCTTGCGCGGCTCGACGAAGCGCATCGGCACGTCGTTGCCCAACAGCCGCTGCACGGCGTCGCGATAGGCTTGGCCGGCGATGGAGTTTTCCTCCAGGACGACGGGCGTTCCGACGTTGGAGGCGGTGAGCACGATCTTGTCCTGCGGGATCACGCCCAAGAGCGGGATGGCCAGGATCTCGAGGACGTCGTCGGTCTTGAGCATGTCGCCCTGCTCGACCCGGTCGGCGTCGTACCGGGTGAGGAGGAGGTGCTGCTTCACCGCGTCGCCGCCTTCCTCCGCGCGCTTGGAGCGACTGTTGAGGATACCGATGATGCGGTCGCTGTCGCGGACGGACGAGACCTCCGGATTGGCGACGACGATCGCTTCGTCGGCGAAGTAGAGCGCGGTCAGCGCACCCTTCTCGATGCCCGCCGGGCTGTCGCAGACGATGAACTCGAACTCCTGCTTGAGCTCCTCGAGGATGCGGCCGACGCCCTCGCGGTCGAGCGCGTCCTTGTCGCGGGTCTGCGACGCCGGGAGGATGTAGAGATTGTCGAGCCGCTTGTCCTTGATCAGCGCCTGCTGCACGCGGATGTCGTCGTGGATCACGTTGACGAAGTCGAACACGACGCGGCGCTCACAGCCCATGACGAGGTCGAGATTTCGGAGGCCCACGTCGAAGTCGATGACCACCGTCTTCTTGCCCGCCTGGGCGAGGCCGGCGCTGATCGAGGCAGCCGACGTGGTCTTGCCGACGCCTCCCTTGCCCGACGTCACCGTGATGATCTTGGCCAAAGCCGCCTCTCCTCGTTGGTCGCCCGAGCTTCGGGCTCAGGTGACGATCTCGATCTCCAGGCGCTCGTCGCCGCAGCGAATGCGCACCCGCTTACCCAAGGCATCGCGCGGCAGTTCGTCGGCGACCAGGTGGAGGCCGGCGATGCTGACCAGCTCCGCCTCCAGTCGGTCGCAGAAGATCATCGCCGTCCGGTCGCCCTCGAAGCCGGCGAAGGCCCGGCCGCGCAACGGCGCGTAGATATGGACGTGGCCCGACGCCAGCACTTCCGCGCCGCTGGAGATGGGCGCGAGGCAGACGAGGTCGCCGCCCTCCGCGTAGACCTGCTGGCCGCCCCGCACCGCCTGGTCCACCATCACCGTCCGGGGCTTGGGGCTCGGCGCCGACGAAGCCGCGGGCGACGCCTGCGGCCGTGCGTCGTCCGCAGTCTTGGCCGGCGCAGTCTTGGCCGGCTCGGCGCCGGTGCCGATGGGGGCGTTGCTGCCCGGTGCCAGCACGCTGAGCCCCACCGCGTTGGCCGCCGCGTTCCAGGCCTTGTCGCCGCCCGAGAGGCCGATGGGCTGGAGGCCCGCGGCGCGTACCTTGGCGACGAACAGGCGAAGATCGGTCGGATCGCGATCCAGGATCGGCTCGACGTCGATCACGACCGGCGCGTGCTTGAAGAAGCCCGGCGACCGCAGCACGTCGGTCTTCAGGTGATCGAAGAACGAAGGGTCCTCGGGCTGCTCGACCCGGAGCGAGAGGAGCGTCTGGAGGGTGCCGCGTATCTGATAAGGACGTGAACGATCGGCCATGGGTCAACGATATAGGGTCGGGCTCGAACGCCCGCGAGCGGCACCCGAGCCATTCCGCCTAGGGTGCGGCTTCGCCGCGCATCTGACAAGCGATGCGCGACGGTCATCCACAGGTTCTTGCAGTCGTGCCGTCATTCAGGCGGCGATGGAGAGGGCGCCGGCCCAGCTTGCGAGGTCGGCGAGCGCCCGCCGCGCCATGGCGGGCTTGCGCTCGGCCTTCTTCACCTGCCGCTCGAGCGGCGGGAAGAGGCCGAAATTGACGTTCATCGGCTGGAACGTCCTGGCATCGGCACCGCCGGTGATGTGGGCCAGCAGGGCGCCGTGGGCCGTGGTCGGCGGCGGCGGGGCGATCGTCACCCCGTGCCACTCGGCGGCGGCGAAGCGGGCGGCGAGCCCGCCCATGGCGGCGCTCTCGACATAGCCCTCGCAACCGGTGATCTGGCCGGCGAGGCGGACGTGCGGGCGCGCCTTCAGGCGCAGCTCGCCGTCGAGCAGGCGTGGGCTGTTGACGAAGGTGTTGCGGTGCAGCCCGCCGAGCCGCGCGAACTCGGCGTTCTCCAGGCCGGGGATCAGGCGGAAGACGTCCTTCTGCGCACCCCAGGCGAGCTTGGTCTGGAAGCCCACCATGTTGTAGAGCGTGCCGAGCGCGTTGTCCTGGCGGAGCTGGACCACGGCGAAGGGGCGCCTGCCGGTGCGCGGGTCGGTCAGGCCGACGGGCTTCATCGGCCCGTGCGCGAGGGTTAGGCGGCCGCGCTCGGCCATCACCTCGATCGGCATGCAGCCCTCGAAATAGGGCGTGTCCTTCTCCCAGTCCTTGAAGGCGTGCTTCTCGCCCGCCAACAGCGCGTCGACGAAGCGGTGATACTGCGCTTCGTCCATCGGGCAGTTGACGTAGTCCTTGCCGCTGCCGCCCGGCCCCTCCTTGTCGTAGCGCGACTGGAACCATGCCGTCTCGAAGTCGATCGAGTCCTTGTGGACGATGGGGGCGATGGCGTCGAAGAAGGCGAGTTGGTCCTCGCCGGTAACCTCGACGAGCGACCGGGCCAGGGCCTGCGAGGTGAGCGGGCCGGTGGCGACGATGGCGAGCCCGTCCGTCGGTTCGGGCAGGGCCTCGGCTTCGGCGCGGACGACGTCGATCAGGGGCTCGGCCTCGATGGCCGCCTGCACGCCTCGGGCGAAGCCTTCCCGGTCGACGGCGAGCGCACCGCCCGCCGGCACCTTGGTGCGGTCGCCCATGGCCATGATCAGCGAGTCGAGGCGGCGCATCTCCTCGTGCAGGAGGCCCACGGCGTTGTTGAGCGCGTCGTCGGAGCGGAACGAGTTGGAGCAGACGAGTTCGGCGAGCTGGTCGGTCTGGTGGGCCGGGGTGCCGCGCACGGGACGCATCTCGACCAGCCGCACCGGCACGCCCGCGCGGGCGAGCTGGAACGCCGCCTCCGAGCCCGCGAGCCCGCCCCCGACGACCGTCACCCTGCGCTCGGCCAAACGCTCCTCCTCTTTCGTTTCTGCCCCTAGCCAGCCGCGGCCCGGCACGGTTAGGTGCGGCGGTCGAGCCCCATCGGGAGCCCCGCCCCATGCCGACGCCCGAACGGCTGATCAGGCACCTCGGTCTCATGCCACACCCGGAAGGTGGACACTACGCCGAAACCCACAAGGGTCCGGCGGACGCGACCGGCCGCGCCACCGTGACCACCATCTACTATCTGCTGCAGGAGGGCGAGCGCTCGCACTGGCACCGGATCGACGCGAGCGAGGTCTGGCACTACCAGGCGGGCGCGCCGATGGGCCTCGAGATCGCGGCCGACGGCACGGTCCAGCGTCACTCGATCGGGACCGACCTGCTCGGCGGCGAGGTCGGTCACGTGGTGGTGCCGCCCTTCGCCTGGCAGGCGGCGCGGCCGCTCGGCCCCTGGTCGCTGGTGAGTTGCACCGTCAGCCCCGGCTTCCGTTTCGAGGGCTTCGAGCTGGCGCCGCCCGGCTGGTCGCCGCCCCTGGCCGGCCGGTGAGCGCGCCTTGGGCTTTGGTGACCGGCGGCGGGCGCCGGCTCGGCCGCGCGCTGGTCGATGCCTGCGCCGGCGAGGGCTATGCGGTGGCGGTCCATGTGCATCGCGCGCGCGCCGAAGGCGAGGCAGCGGTCGCGGCGTTGCGGGCGCGCGGGGTGGACGCCTGCCTGCTGGTCCGCGATCTCGCGGGCGAGCCGGCCGCCCTGGTCGACGAGCTGGCGGCGGCCGGCCGCGCGCCTGTGCTCCTGGTCAACAACGCCGCCCGCTTCGACCACGACCGGCTGGCGACGCTGGAGGCCGCCGTCTTCGACGCCCAGATGGCGGTGAACCTCAGAGCGCCCCTGTTGCTGAGCCAAGCCTTCGCCGCGGCGCTGCCGGCGGACCGGACGGGGCAGATCGTGAACCTGATCGACCAGCGCATCCTCCGGCCGGATCCCAACTACCTCGGCTACGGGCTGACCAAGGCGGCGCTCTGGGCGCTGACCCGGAACCTCGCATTGGACCTGGCACCGCGCATCCGCGTCAACGCCATCGCCCCCGGCCTTGCGCTTCCGGACGAGGGGACGGACGGCGCCAGTGCCGCCCGCATCGTCGAGCGCTTTCCGCTCCGGCGCGGCGGCGACGTGGCGGAGATCGCGGACGCGTTTCGCTATCTCGTGCGGGCGCCGTCGGTCACGGGCCAACTCCTCTGCGTCGACGGCGGCGCCCATCTGGGCCGCCGTCCGGGCTGAGCGTCAGGCCGCCCGGTCCATCAGGCCGACCTCGCCGCGCTCGATCTCGAACATGGTGTCGACGAAGCCCTGGAGCAGCGCCGGGTTGCTCTCGGTCACGAGCAGAGTGACGTCCTTGCGGCGTTCGCGCAGCCGGCGCAGCGCTTCGGCGTAGCGGTTGGCGAGCGCCGGGGCGAGGCCCTGGAACGGCTCGTCGAGCAGGATCACCCGATGGCCGAGGACGAGGGCACGGCCGAGCGCCACCATCTTGCCCTGGCCGCCGCTGACCGAGCCGGCGGGGCGGTTCCGCAGGGTCAACAGCTCCGGCAGGATGTCGAACACCTCGGCCATCCGCGCGTCCAGGGTGGCGCGGTCCATCCCTTGGACGTCGCCGGCGAGCCGGAGATTGCCCTCGACGTCGAAGGCGGCGAACAGGCGCCGATCCTCGGGCGCGTAGCCGATGCCGAGCGACGCCCGGCGGTGCGGCGGCACGCTCGCCACGTCGCTGCCGCCGACCTGGATGCTGCCGGCGGAGAGCGCAACGAAGCCCATGATGGCCCGGAGCGTCGTCGTCTTACCGGCGCCGTTGCGGCCGATCAGGGCGGCAGTCGCCCCGGCCTCGAGGCGGAAGCGGACGCGGCGCAGCACGTGGACGCCCTCGATGTGGACGTCGACGTCGTGGAGCTCCAGCATCTCAGATCCCCACCACGTCGCGGCGGACGTCCTCGTCCGCCAGTACCTCGGCGGGCGTGCCCACCATCTGCACCCGGCCACCGTTCCAAACCGCGACGCGGTCGGCGTAGCGGCTGACCATCTCCATGTCGTGCTCGACGAAGACGGAGGTGACCGCCTCGGTGCGCAGGGCCTGGATCAGCGCGTCCATGATCTGGAACTTCTCGGAGCTGGAGACGCCGCTGGTCGGCTCGTCGAGCAGCAGCAGGCGCGGCTTCAGGGCAAGGGCGAGGGCCACGTCGACCAGCTTGCGCACGCCCTCGGGCAGGGTGGCAACGCGGTGATGGGCGGTATCGGCGACGCCGAGCTGGCCCAGCAGGCGAAGCATCTCGGCCCGTTCCGGCAAGGTCGCCATCAGCCGGAACGGGTTCCAGGCCCGCTCGCGGGCGGCGGCGGCGAGCAGCATGTTGTCGAGCACGTCGTGTTCGAGGAACAGTTGCGGGATCTGGAAGGCGCGGGCGATGCCGAGGCGGACGATCGAGCGCGGGCTGTGGCCGGTGATCTCCTTGCCCTCGAAGGTCACCCGCCCACTGGTCGGCCTGAGATAGCCCGTGCAGATGTTGAGGAAGGTGGTCTTGCCGGCGCCGTTCGGGCCGATGATGGCGAGGTTCTCGCCGGGGAGCACGTCGATGTAGACGGCCTCCGCCGCGACCACGCCGCCGAAGCGGATGTGCACGTCCTCGACGGCCAGGAGCGCCGTCACGGCTCGGTCCTCGGCCGGCCGAAGAGGCGGTCGACCTGCGCGCGGTAGAGCGCGATCAGCCCGCCCGGCGCGAACAGGACGATGACCAGGAGCACCGCCCCCAGGATCATCTGCCAGACGTTGGCGGCATAGGCGGCGGCGTAGCTCCGCACGACCTCGAACACCAAGGCACCGGCGAAGGCGCCGGACACGTTGGAGGCACCGCCGAGGATGGCGATGAACACCAGCTCGCCCGAGCGCACCCAATAGCCGAGTTCCGGCGTCACCAGCCCCTGGACCAATCCGACCAGGATGCCGCCGAGGCCGGCGAGGCCGGCGGAGAGGACGTAGCCGACGAGCAGCACGCGGCGGGCCGACACGCCCAGATATTCGAGCCGGGTCTCGTTCGACTTGATGGCGGTGAGCGCTTGGCCGATGGGCGAGTGCAGGTAGCGGTGCACCAGCCAGCCGAGCACCACGGCGAGGGTGAGGGTGAGGTAGAAGAGCAGGTTCTCGAAGCTTCCCCGGTCGAGCGCCTGGCCGAGCACGGTCGGCCGCAGCACGCGCAGGCCGTCGCTGCCGCCGGTGATGTGGAAGAACTTCTCCAAGAGCGAGTAGAGCACCATCGAGAAGGCGAGGTTGAGCATGCCGAAGAAGATGTAGCGGTAGCGCACCACGAACACGCCGACGACGAAGCCGAAGGCGACGCTGACGGCGACGCCCGCGACCAGCAGCACGACGAGGTCGCCGCCGCCGAGGCTGCGGCCGAGGAAGGTGGCACTGTAGGCGCCGATGGCGACGAACATGGCGTGGCCGAAGGAGACCTGGCCCGCCTGGAGCAGGACCACGACGCCGAGGACGGCGAGGCCCTTGGCGATGGCCAGGGTCAAGAGCACCTGCGACCAGGGCGCCCACGACGGCAAGAGCGCGACGACGACGACGCAGGCGACGATGATGCTGCGGTGCAACCAGGCGGAAGCGGCCATCAGATGCGCCTGCGCTCGACGACCCCGAACAGCCCTTCGGGTCGGATCAAGAGGACGATCACCATGACGAGATAGGGAATGACGACCTCCAGCTCGGGAAAGAGGTAGACCGCGAAGGAGCGACCGAGGCCGATCATCAAGGCGGCGATGGCGGCACCCTCGACTTGGCCGAGCCCGGCGGTGGCGACCACGGCGAAGGAGAGGACGATCATCTCCGCGCCCATGCCCGGCACCAGCGAGGTGGTGGGCGAGGCGAGCGCGCCGCCGAGGGCGGCGAAGGTGGTACCGAGCACGAAGGTGAGCAGGAACACGCGCCCCGCGTTGATGCCGATGGCGGTCGCCATCTCGCGGTCCTCGGTGACGGCGACGATCAGCCGGCCGCTCAGCGTTCGGCGCAGATAGAGCCTGAGCCCGACCAAGACGACCAGGGCCACGACCGGCAGGAGCACGAGCTGATAGCTGGTGTAGAAGATGCCGAGCACTTGGACGTTGCCGAGCAGCGACACGGGCTCGGAGGCGAAATAGGGCCGCACCCCCCAGACCTGCCGCT
Organism: Geminicoccaceae bacterium; assembly: GCA_050485385.1. Lineage (GTDB taxonomy): Bacteria > Pseudomonadota > Alphaproteobacteria > Geminicoccales > Geminicoccaceae > RECO01. The sequence goes on from JBJHBG010000103.1 coordinate 14,275, forward strand.
GCACGTCCTCCAGGATCATGAACACGGCGAAGGTGACGAGGAGCTGGAGCACCGGTTCCTTGGTGTAGATGCGGGTGAGCAGCAGCCGCTCGATGGTGGTCCCGAGGACGAGGCCGACGCCGACCGCTGCCAGCAACAGGCCCGGAAACACCAGCCACGGGTTGAGCCCCGCGGCGGTGATGCCGATGCCGATGCTGGCGGCGGAGTAGGCGCCGATGGCGTAGAAGCTGCCATGGGCCACGTTGAGGATGCGCATGACGCCGAAGATCAGCGTCAGGCCCACCGCCACCATGAAGACGAGCGCCGCGTAGGCGACGCCGTCGAGCGTCGCCAACAGGGCCAGTTCGGGACTCATCCTGCGGCTGCTCCCGCCCTCAGCGGTGGTGCGAGAATTGCTCGACGCCGACCGTGTCGACGAAGTCGGGGGTCAGCGAGCTCAGCCATTCGATCGAGTTCATGCCGACGGGCGTGGTGATGTCGGCGGCGTCGAAGATCATCATGTCGTCGAGCACGGCGAAGTCGTACTCGTCGACGTGGATCGTCATGCCGAGGAGCTGGTCCTCCAGGCCCTGATTGTCCTCGCGGATGGTGACCGGGCGGCCGAGGCCCTGGAAGCTCAGGCCCTCCATGGCGTCGACCACCTGCTCGCGGTCGGGCCAGTCGCCGCCATTGGCCTCGATCGCCTTCAGATAAGCGGCCTCGAGGGCGGCGATCGCCTGGCTCATGTGGAACACGGGATAGATCGGATAGTCGCCCGTCTCCTCGCGGAACGCCTCCATGAACGCCTGGAAGTCCGGATCGTCGCGCATGTCCGGGTGCAGGAAGTAGTGGTCGCCACGGGCGCCGACGATGTGGCCGGGGGCGAGGCTGTGACCGAGGCGCTGCAACGAGCTTTCGGCCAACGGCAGCACGAAGGTGCTCTGGTTCAACAGACCGCGCTGGGCCGCCTGCTGGATGAAGGTGTCGAGGTCGCCGCCCCAGGAGGTGGAGAGGATGACGTCGGGACGCAGGGCGGCGAGCCGCGTCACCTCGGTCGAGTAGTCGGGTGCGCCGAAGCGGGGGAACAGCTCCGCCACCACCCGCGCGTCGGGCTTCAGGGCGCGAAGGGCCGTGGAGAAGATGTCCCAACTGTCGCGGCCCCAGGCATAGTCCTGGTTGACCACGGCGATGGTCTCGAAGTCGGGCTTGGTCTTCAAGAGGTAGAGCAGCGTGGACAGCATTTCCGGCGTCGCGTGCGCCTGGGTGCGGAACACGTAGCGGTAGTCGTCCTCCTCGAAGATGCGCTGGGTGCCGCAGTCCCACATGAAGTTGAGGATCTGCAGGTCCTCGGCGAGTGGGACGACCGCGTTGCAGTTGCCGCTGGAGATGGCCGAGAACATCACGTCGACGTTCTCCTGCTCGACCAGCCGACGGTACTCGGTGACGACGTGTTCGCCGCCGGCGCCCTCGTCGACGTAGATCATCCGCACGGGCACGCCGTCGATGCCGCCGCGCTCGTTGAGCTGGCGGATCATCATGTCGGCAGCGGCACGCGCCGGCTCGCCGAACACCGACGCCGGACCGGACAGGAACGTGGTCACGCCGACACGCAGTTCGCTCGGCTTGTCGGCCGCCGCCGTCGTGGCGAGCAGCGACACCGTACCGAGCGCCGCCAAGGCAACGCGCAAGCTCTTCATCGAGGGGCCTCCCATGTTCGTTGCTTGACCCTGGCTTACCAGCGGGTTCCCAGGACGTTAAGCGCGAATCGAGGGCAGTGGCCGTCGACGGTCGCAGCCACCTCCCGACGCGGGGCGAAGTACCGGTGGCTGGGCGTCGCCTCGCGTCGTCCCGTCATTCTCGCGTTGCCGCGCCGCGACGTTCTTCTACTGCCGCCGCGGGATAAAATAATCGCAGAATAGCCGACGATATCGACAGAACGATGATGTCGGTTATTGGCGCAAGACGTCTCGACAGCGCGGCCGCGCTTGGCCATGCTCCGGCCCATCAACGCCAGGGGAGGGCAGCATGATCAAGCGTTACATGATGGCGATGGCGGCCGTCGCGGCGGTCGGCGTCGCCGGCCCGGCAATGGCCGCGTCCGGCACCATCAACTTCTATTCGTCGATGCAGCTCGACGTGGTGGAGCCGATCATCGCCGAGTTCGAGGCGCGGCATCCCGACATCACGGTCGATCTGCTCTACTCCGGCAGCGTCGAACTCGAGCAGCGCATCTTTGCCGAGATCGAGGCGGGCGACCTCCGTGCCGACGTCATCTGGGCGGCCAATCCGGCGCTGTTCTTGAACCTCAAGGAGGCCGGCTGGTTGCAGGCGCACGAGAGCCCGCACGCCGAGTTCATCCCCGAGGGCCTGCGCGATCCGGACGGGATGTTCTACGCCGGCCGCGTCCACAACATGGGCATCGGCTACAACACCAACCTCGTCGCCGAGGATCGCGTACCGAAGACTTGGGAGGCATTCCTCGAGTTCGGCCCGCAGGCGGCCACCGCCAGCCCGTTGCATTCCGGCACCAACTTCAACCTGCTCGGTGCCTTCGTGCAGAACGACGACCTGGGCTGGGCATGGTTCGAGCGCGCCAAGGACAGCGGCATGCAGGTGGTGCGCGGTACGGGGGACGTCACCCGCGGCCTCGTCTCCGGCGAGTTCGCCGTGATCAAGGGCATCGACTACATCATGGCGGCGCAGGCGGCCGAGGGTGCCCCCGTTGCCTTCACCTTCGTCGACGACGGCGTGCTGTCGTTGCCGAGCCCGCTCGCCATCGGCAAGAACGCGCGTAACGCCGAGGCCGCGGCGGTGTTCGTCGACTTCATCCTCTCCGCCGAGGGCCAGCAGGTGCTGGTCGACCAGCACTTCCTGCCGGTCCGGACCGACGTCGACCCGCCGGCGGGGCTGCCGTCGCCCGCCGAGATCGTGGCCCTGGAGGTCGACTACGAGTGGCTGGCCGAGCACGGACCGGAGCTGCGCGAGCGCTTCGCCGACCTGTTCTGAGCCTCGGGACCGGGCCGGCGCACCGTCGCCGGCCCGCCGCCGCCGCATGCCTCGTTCCCGCCTCGTCGACCGGCTGACCGATCACCGCTACCTCTTGCTGGTAGGGCTCGGCCTGTTCGTCGCCGTCACCGTCGTCTACCCGCTGTTCCAGGTGGGCGTGCGCAGCTTTCTGGTCGACGGAAGCTGGTCGCTCGCCAACTATCGGGCGGTCTTCCTGCAACCGCGTAACGTGGAGGCGGTCTGGAACTCGCTTTGGGTTTCGGTGCTGGCCACGTTGCTCGCCACCGCCCTCGGCACCGTCGCCGCCTTCCTCGTGCAACGGACGGACGTGCCGCAAAAGACGCTGTTCCGCGTGCTGCTCGTGCTGCCCTTCGCCATCCCGCCCCTGTTCTCCGCCATGGGCTGGGTGCAACTCGCCGGACCGGTCGGCCTCTTCTCCAACTGGTACAAGGAGTTGGTCGGCGTGGCCACGGTCCCGTGGAGCATCTACGGACCGGGCGGCATCGTCTTCGTCCTGGCGGTGACCAACTATCCGTTCGTCTTCATCACCGTCGCCGGTGCGCTGCAACGCATCGACCCGAGCCTGGAGGAAGCGGCGCGCACCGCCGGGGTCGGCACTTGGCGGATCATGCGCGACGTGACGCTGCCCCTGGTGCGCCCCGCCATCTACGGCGGTGCCTTGCTCGCCTTCGTCTCCTCGATCGACAATTTCGGCATCCCCGCCGTACTCGGTCTGCGCGTGCAGTTCTACGTCTTGACCACCCGCATCTACGAGGCGCTCACCATCCCCAACATGGCCCTGGCGACGGCCATGTCGGTGCTGTTGATCGCCGTCGCCGTGATCGCCATGGCCGGCTTCCGCTTCGCCGAGGGCAGCCGCACCCAATACGCCGTCATTGCCGGCAAGTCGGTGATGCCCAACCTCATCCGCCTCGGTCGCGCCCGGCGCGCGGTCACCGCTGCCTTGGCGCTGGTGGTCGTGGTCGTCGTGGTGATGCCGCTGTTCGCGCTGGTGTTGACCTCCTTCCTGCGCTTTTGGGGCGCCGATCTCACCCTCGAGAACCTGACGCTGCGGCACTACGAGGCGGTCCTCGGAGCGGCGGGGGCGCAGCGCGGCATCCGCAACAGCCTGTTCCTTGCCGCCGCCGCCGCCACCATCTTGATGGCCGCGACCGTCTTGATCTCGTACCTGAACCTG
>JBJHBG010000104.1:0-18019 GCA_050485385.1 Geminicoccaceae bacterium
TCGTCGCCCGGCTGACACGCCTTGCCCCCGACCTCGGCGGTGCCTTCGTCGATGCCGGCGGCCTCGACGTGCTGGTTCGCCTGCCGGCCCGGCTGCGCCGCCAGCGGCCGGCCGAGGGCACGCGCCAGCTGGTCCAGGGCGTGCGCGACGCGATCGCCGACAAGCCGCCGCGCGGCACGGTTCGCTGGCGCGTTGTCGGGGGCTACCTCGACGTCCTCGGAGAGGGCACCGTGCCGGAGGTGGACGATACCGTACCGCCGGCCTTGCGGGCCGGTCTCGGCGAACGGGCCGCGCGGTTGTTCCCGGGGTGGCCCGTGGCGCTGAAGGCCCCGGCCGCCGAGGTCGACGACGCGGTGCTGGTCGAGGCGGCCGAACGGCTCCGGCGGCGCCGCGATCTGTGGTGCGAGCGGGCGGGTGCGCGCGGCGAGCCGGGGCCGGTCACCACCTTCGAGGAGCGGCTCGGCGCCGCCCTCGCCGGCCTCGGGCTCGATGCCGACACCGCCATCGTGACCTCGGCGCGTCGCCGCCTGGAGGTCATCAAGCGGTTGGACGCCGCATGGCAGACGGCCGAGGCCCTGGAAGTCGAGGGCGCGGACGACCCGTGGGATGCGGCGGGGGTGGCGGAGGATTGGGCCACGGCGCAGGAGAGCGAGATAACCCTCGCGGGTGGCGCCCGGCTCACCGTCGAGCCGACACGGGCGCTGGTCGCCGTCGACGTCGACCGCGCGGCTAGCACCGCATCCGCGCGCGCCATCAACGAGGCGGCGGTGGCGGCGCTCGCCCGCACCATCGCCGTGCGTCAGCTCGGCGGCCAGATGGTCGTCGACTTCCTCGACCCGGGCGGCGAGGGCCGGGCGGCGTTGCAGGCGGCCCTGGAGGCCGCCTTGCCGCCGAGCGGCAGCCGCCTCGTCACCCTCCTCGGCGGCGGGCTCGCGGTGATCGAGCGACCCCGGCGGACCGCGGCGCTGCACGAGCGCTCGATGCCGGTGCGCGACGCCGCGACGCGGCTCCTGCGGGCCATGGGCGGGGCGCCGTTCTCTCGCTGGCGCGTCGCGCCCGACCTCGCCGCGTTCCTCGAGGCCCCCCGCGCGCGCACCCTGGCGGAGGCGTGGCTTGCCGCTTCCGGTCTCACGCTCCAGGTGGAGCGTGACGCCCATCTCGCCCCCGCCACCTTCGCCCGAGAGGACCATGGCGCCTGAGACCCGCCGCAAGACCAAGACCCAACGCTGCCCAAATTGCGGCAAGCCGAGTGTCGCCGAGGTCAGGCCCTTCTGCTCGAAGCGCTGCCGCGACCTCGACCTCGCCCGCTGGCTGACCGGCGCCTACGCCATCCCCGTGGTCGAGGCCGACGAGCCGGAGGACGACGACTGAGTCAATCGCCGAGGCTCATGCGCAGGGGCGGCTCGACGCCTTCGGGGATGGGGCAGCGATAGGGGCTCTTCGCGGTCCGGCGGGCGAGGTCGGCCTTGGCGGCCGCGACGAGGCCCGGATCGGCCAAAGCGGCGCAGGCGGTGCCGGCCATGACCTTGGCGGCCATGGTCATCCCCTTCTTGGCGGCGGGCGTCTTGCCCTGGGCCGTGACCTGCCAGGAATGGCCGGGCGTGCCGATGGCAACGGTCGCGCAATGCGCCTGGACGGTCGGTACCGCCCAGCTCACGTCGCCGACGTCGGTCGAGCCCATCAAGGGTACCCCCGGCGCGTCGAGCGGGACGATGCCGTCGTGCAGCGGCCGGATCGCTTCGGCCGCGACGCCGGCAATGGCATAGGCTTGGTCGATGTCCTCGTCGCGGAGCGTCGCCTGGATCGCTCGGGCGAAGTCACGGTCCTCGGCATCGAACGGCGCCGGGCCCAGGCGCTCCATCTGCGCCTGCATCGCCTCTTCCAGCGGGCGGTTACCGACCAAGTCGGAGACCGCGCTCAAGACCGTCCAACGCATCGTCGTCTCGGTCATGAGGGCCGCACCCTCGGCCACCTTCTTCACCCGCTCGACCAGCGTCAGCATCGGCTCGCGGCTGCCGGCGCGGATGGCGTAGCGCACCCGCGCCTCGGCCTGAACCACGTTGGGCGCGATGCCCCCTGTGTCCATCAGCGCGTAGTGGATGCGCGCATCCGGCGGCATGTGCTCGCGCATGTAGTTGACGCCGACGTTCATCAGCTCGACCGCATCCAGGGCACTGCGGCCGAGATGCGGCGAGGCGGCGGCATGCGAGGCGCGGCCGTGAAAGCGGAAGTCCATACGGCTGTTGGCGAGCGAACGGGCCGGCGCCACCCGGTTGAAGGCGCCGGGATGCCAAGTGATGGCGACGTCGACGTCGGCGAAGCAGCCGGCGCGCACCATGAACGCCTTGGCGGCACCGCCCTCCTCGGCCGGGCAGCCATAGTAGCGCACCCGCCCGGCGATACCGTTGGCGGCGAGCCAGTCCTTCACCGCCGTCGCCGCGAGCAGGGCCGCCGCACCCAGCAGGTTGTGGCCGCAGCCATGACCGTTGCCGCCGGGCGCGAGGGGGCGGGGCTCGGCGATCCCGGCTTCCTGGCTGAGGCCGGGCAGGGCGTCGTACTCGCCCAGAATGGCGATGACGGGGCCGTCCTCGCCAGCCTCGCCCATCACCGCGGTCGGAATGCCGGCAAGTGCGGTGGTGACGGTGAAGCCCTCGGCCTTCAGCGCCGCCTCGTGCTCGGCCGCCGAGCGGAACTCGGCGTAGAGCAGCTCCGGCGTGCCCCAAACGCGATCGCTCAGCGCCTCGAAGCGCTCGCGCTTCGCCTCGACCTCGTCCCACACCCGTTCCGTGTTCCGCATTGCCACCTTTCCTCCGCTTGCGCGGCGAAGGTGGCGGGCGGCGGCGGTGCGGTCAATCGGCGCCGGCTTTGGCGGCGATCAGCACGTCGTCGACGTCGACCAGACGGCAAAGCCCGTGGTGCAGCTTCTCGACCAGCCTCGGGTCCTCGCCGGCCACGTGCAGGTCGATCAGGAGCCCGATCCCGGGCTCGACATGGGTATGGCAGCGGGCGGGCACGACGCCGTGGCGGGCGAGCAGGTCGAACACGCGGGAGAGAACGTGGGGCGACGGAGCGGCCTGAACCGCGAAACACGTAACGGAGGACATGGAACGGCTCCGGAATGCGGAGGGATCGGGATGCGTTTCGGCCCGACGCTCAGACGAGCGCCGGGTGACTAATTCGCCGAAGGGTGAACCCCTGTTCCATGGTCTCAGAATGACCCGAAGCGGCCCCCGAGGTCAATCGCCCTTTCCGCCGGCCGGCACCTTGCCGCCGGTGAGCTGGGCGAGATGCGCAAGCCCGGTCTGCGCCACGCGGTAGCGGCCGCGCTGCACCTGAAAGGCGCGCTTGGCGAGCAGGTTCTGCTTCACCGACTGCGAGGCGTTGCCGACCTTGATGCCCTGATCGACGAGGTGGCGGTTGGCATCGGCCGTCGTGAAGGTCCGCTCGGCGTTGCTCGCCTGGACGTACCAGCCGGCGAGCAGCATGCGGTCGACGTCGGTGGCGTTGCGGGGCAGGGCATGGAGCAACGCCCCGATACTGCCCGCCGCGTCCGTCTCCGCCGCCGCGTCCGGTGCGGTTTCGGCCATGTCGGGCGCTTTACGTGCGCCCTCCACCAGCCGGTGCAGGAGCTGCTCGATGCGCGCGCCATAAGTCTGGACGAAGGCCTCGCTGCCCTCGACCTCGAACTCCCGCGCCTGCAGGTTCACCCTCAGCTTGGCCATGCCGCGTTCCATGCGGCCATGATGCGGCTGGAGAGCCTGTGGATCAAGCGCGCTCAGCGCTGGATCGCTTGCATCGCCCGCCGGACGGGAGCCGGGATCGCCCGCGGCTTCTGCGTCGCCCGCTCGACGAAGACGTGGACGAAATGGCCGTCGGCGGCCGCCGCTTCGGGCACGCCTTCCTTGAAGAGGCCGATCTCGTAGCGCACCGAGGAGGTGCCGAGATGGCCGATCCTGAGGCCGGCGTCGATGCGGTCGGGGTAGCGGATCGAGGCGTGGAAGCGGCACCCGGTCTCGACCGCGACGCCGATCACCGCCGCGGTGAACGGGTCGAAGTCCGCCTCGTTCATCAGGAAGTCGGCGATCAGCGTATCGAAATAGCTGTAGTAGACCACGTTGTTGACGTGGCCGTAGAGGTCGTTGTCCATCCAGCGCGTCTGGAGTCGGATCACGTAGGGATAGGCGTCGAGCCGAGGGGGCGGGGTGCGGGCCACGGCTCAGTCTCCGTAGCGCCGCTCGATCAGGCGGTAGAGCGCGAACAGCGCCGTCGCCTCGCCGCCCTTGGGCCGGCCGGGCTGGCCGTTCGGGTTGTGGCCGTAGATGTCGAGATGCGCCCAGCGCTCGCCCGCGACGAACTCGTGCAGGAAGATCGCCGCCGTGATGGCGCCGGCGAAGCCGCCCGAGCCGGTGTTGTTGATGTCCGCCGTCTGGCTCTCCAGCATCTTGCGGTAGGGTGCATGGAGCGGCAGGCGCCAGACGGGGTCGCGCGCCTCGGCGGCGGCCTCGGCGAAGGCGGCGGCAAGGCCGTCGTCGGGGGTGAACAGCGCCGGCAGGTCCGGCCCCAGTGCCACCCGTGCGGCACCGGTGAGCGTCGCCGCGTCGATCACGAGGTCCGGGCTCTCCTCGAAGGCGAGCGTGAGCGCATCGGCCAGGACCAGCCGGCCTTCGGCGTCGGTGTTGCCGATCTCGACGCTCGTGCCCTGGCGCGTCGCGATGACGTCGCCCGGTCGGAAGGCATCGCCCGAGATGGCGTTCTCCACCGCCGGAATCAGCACGCGCAGGCGAACCGGCAGCCCCGCCGCCATGATCGCCTGGGCAAGGGCCAGCATCACCGCGGCCCCGCCCATGTCCTTCTTCATCAAGAGCATGTTCGAGGCGGGCTTGATGTCGAGCCCGCCCGTGTCGAAGCACACCCCCTTGCCGATCAGGGTCAGCTTGGGCTGCGCCGGATCGCCCCAGCGGAGGTCGACCAGCCGCGGCGCCCGACTGCTGGCGCGGCCGACCGCATGGATGGCGGGGAAGTTGCGCTGGAGCAGGTCGTCGCCCTCGATCACCTCGATCTCGGCGCCGACGGCTTCGGCCACCGTGCGCGCGGCCTGGGCCAGCTCGGCCGGCCCCATCAGGTTGGCCGGCGTGTTGACGAGGTCGCGGCCGAAGGCTGCCGCCACCGCCAGCCGCTCGGCCCGGCGCATGGCCGGCGAGCCGCGGTCGACGGCGAGCCGGACCCGCTTCGCGTCGGCGCTCGGTCGGTAGCGATAGCGGTCGAGCGCGAAACCGAGGGCGGCGACGTCGGCCGGCACCGTGCTCGCCCCGGCGAGGCGGTACGTGCCCGGCGGCAGGCGCTTCATGGCCGCGGCGGAAACGAAGGGCGAGCCGGCGTCGTCGACGATGCCGACGGCACCGAGAAGGGCACCGTCCGGCCCCGGCAGCAGTGCGCTCGCCCCGGCCTTGCCGGTGAACCCGGTCGCGTCCAGCCAAGCATTGGTGGCAGCGGGCCAAGCGCTGCGGATGCCGTCCAACTCGCCCGGCTCGACCAACCAGATCTCGGGCAGGGTTGCGTCGGCGGCGAGGTCGACCAAGGTGTCGCGCGTGGCCATCACGACGCGATCCGCTCGCGGGCGGCCTCCAGCCGGCGCAGCGTGGCAAGGCCGCTCTCGCGCCGCTCCTCCTGCTCCGCGACCACTTCGGGCGGTGCCTTGGCGGTGAATTGCGGGTTGGCCAGCTTGGCGTCGAGCTGGCGCACGTCCTTCTCCAGCTTGGCGATCTCCTTGGCGAGCCGCGCCTGCTCGGCGGCGAGGTCGATCTGGCCCGCGAGCGGCAGCACGTAGGTCACCGAACGGACCACCACCTGCAAGGCACCGCCGTCCGCCGGCGGCGTGCCCTGGTGGATGGCGCCGAGCCGGGCGAGCCGTTCCAGTGCCGGCCGGTAGCGCTCCAGGAGCTGAGCCGTCGCCGCATCGGCGTCCTTGGCCCAGAGGTCGAGCTTGGCCGCTGCGGGCACGCGCAGTTCGGCGCGGGCGGCGCGGATGTCGCTCACGAGGTCGATGAGCCAGTCGATCTCGGCGCGGGCCGCATCTGCCGCGATGGGCGGCAGCTCGGGCCAGGGCTGGGCGATCAGCGCGTTCGGTGCGCCGTCCAGGAGCTGCTCGTGCAACGTCTCGGTGACGAACGGCATCATCGGGTGGAGCAGGTGGAAGACGCGATCGAGCACCCAGGCGGCGGTGGCCCGGGTCTCGTCCGCGACGCTGCCGCCCTCGTCGAGCATCGGCTTCGCCAGTTCGAGATACCAGTCGCAGAAGCGGTCCCAGACGAACCGGTAGAGCGCGAAGGCCGCGTCGTTGAAGCGGTAGCCCTCCAAAGCCTCGGTGGCCGCCGCCGCCGCCGCCGTCGTCTCGGCGACGATCCAGCGGTTCAGCGTCGCCTCGACCTTGGCCGGATCGAAGCCGGGGGTCGGCTTGCAGCCGTTCATCTCGCAGAAGCGCGAGGCGTTCCAGAGCTTGGTGACGAAGTTGCGGTAGCCCTGCACCCGGCTGACGCCGAACTTGATGTCGCGCCCCTGCGACAGGCTCGCCAGGATGGTGAACCGCAGCGCATCGGCGCCGTAGTCGTCGATCAGCTCCAGGGGATCGACCACGTTGCCCTTGGACTTCGACATCTTGGCGCCGTCCTCGTCGCGGACGAGGCCGTGGATGTAGACCTCCTTGAACGGCACTTCGCCCATGAAGTGGAGGCCCATCATCATCATCCGCGCGACCCAGAAGAAGATGATGTCGAAGCCGGTGACCAGCACGTCGGTCGGGTAGAACCGATCCAGTTCGGCGCTGCCGTCGGGCCAGTCCAGGGTGGAGAAGGGCCAAAGCCCCGAGGAGAACCACGTGTCGAGGACGTCCTCGTCCTGGATCAGCTCGACGTCGCGGCCGAAACGGTCGCGGGCCAGCGCCTGAGCCTCCGCCTCGGCTTCGGCGACGAAGATCTCGCCGTCCGGGCCGTACCAGGCGGGAATGCGATGGCCCCACCAGAGCTGGCGCGAGATGCACCAGGGCTGGATGTTGCGCATCCACTCGAAGTAGGTGGCCTCCCACTGCTTCGGCACGAAGCGGGTCTTGCCGGTCTCCACCGCCTCGATGGCCGGCTTGGCCAGCGTCGCCGCGTCGCAGTACCATTGATCGGTCAGGAAGGGCTCGATGACCGTGTTCGAGCGGTCGCCGAACGGCACCATGTGGGTGTGCGGCTCGACCTTCACCAGGGCGCCACTTGCCTCCAGGTCGGCGACGATGCGCTTGCGCGCCTCGAAGCGGTCGAGGCCTCGGTAGGGCTCGGGTACCACGTCGGTCAGGTGACCGTCGGTGTCGAGGATGTTGATGGCCTCGACTCCATGTCGGCGGCCGACCTCGAAGTCGTTGAAGTCGTGGGCGGGCGTGATCTTGACGGCACCGGTTCCCTTCTCGGGATCGGAATAGGTGTCGGCGACGATGGGGATGCGCCGGCCCACCAGCGGCAGGACGACGTGCTTGCCGACCAGATGCGCGTAGCGCTCGTCCTCGGGATGCACGGCAACGCAAGTGTCGCCGAGCATGGTCTCGGGTCGGGTGGTGGCGACCGTGATGGTCGCGTCGCTGCCCTCGATCGGGTAGGCGATGTGCCAGAGGTGGCCCTTCACCTCCTTCTGCACGACCTCGAGGTCGGAGATGGCGGTCTTCAGCTGGCAGTCCCAATTGACCAGCCGTTTGTCCTTGTAGATCAGCCCTTGGCGGTAGAGTTCGACGAAGGCGCGGCGGACGGCGCGGCTGAGCCCGTCGTCCATGGTGAATCGCTCGCGCGACCAGTCGGGGGAGGCCCCCAGGCGGCGGAGCTGGTTGACGATCGTCCGTCCGCTCTCGCCCTTCCACTGCCAGACCCGCTCGGTGAAGGCCTCGCGGCCCATGTCCTGGCGGGTCTTGCCCTCCTTCGCCAGCTCGCGCTCGACCACCATCTGCGTGGCGATGCCGGCATGGTCGGTGCCAGGCTGCCACAACGTGGCCCGCCCGCGCATCCTTTGGAAGCGGACGAGCGTGTCCTGCACGGTGAAGGTGAGCGCGTGGCCCATGTGCAGCGAGCCCGTCACGTTGGGCGGCGGGATCATGATGCAGTAGGGCTCGCCGTTGCCCGCAGCGCGGTAGCGGCCGTCGGCTTCCCAGGCGGCATCGCGACCGGCCTCGACATCGGCCGGAACGTAGGTCTTGTCCAGCATGGGCTCGCTCGAGGGAGGTTACTCGAAGTCACGCGGTTCTAGAGGAACCGCCCGCCCCCTTCAAGCGAGCCGCCGGCTCACTCCGGCTGCGCGTCGCGCACCAGCTTCTTGATCTCGCGCTCGACGATGCGCTCGACCAGCGGCGGCAGGTTGTCGTCGAGCCAGGACTTCAACTCGGGCCGTACGAGGTCCGCGAGAAAGGTCTCGATCGACCGGTTGCCGCCGGTGACGGCCGCGCCGGGCGCCATCGCCGCCGACAGGCGCTGCAGCGCACCGCTGGCGGCGCTGGCGGCACCGCTGTCGAGCAGCACCTCGGTGAGATGATCCATCATCACCGCCGCCTCCGGGCTCGCGGCGGTCGCGGGCTCGCTCTCGGCCGCCATCTCGTCCTCCTCGTCGGGGCTCTCGGTCCAAGGGGCATCCGCCGCGACCTCGAACGCCGTCTCCAGGTCGTCGTCGGTGGCGTCGCCTGCCCCAGTCTCGTCCGCCCCAGTCTCGTCCGCCGCGGTGAGTTCCAGGAAATCGTCGGCCGCATCGGCCAAGTCTTCTCCGGTCTCGTCGTCGGCGCCGAGGTCCATCACGTCCTCGTCCGCCGTCTCCAGGGCCGCGCGCGGTGGCGAGGCAGGCGCCTGGGCGCGCGGCTCCTCCACCTCGTCTTCGGCGATGATCTTGCGGATGGAGGAAAGGATCTCGTCCATCGAGGGCTCGTCGACGGTCTCGCCGTTGCTCATGGCGGTGCTCCGAGGCTCGGTGCGCCCCACGACGCACCCGATCAGCTTGCACGACGAGCAGTAGCGTTGGAGGGTTAACGCCCGGTAAAGAGTCGGCTCAAAGCTCGAACGTTACCGGTCGGCGGAGGCCGCGGAGGTCCGGGATGGCCGCGTCGAAGGCGCTGCGGTGGCCCAGATGGTCGCGGATGCGGGTCGCCAGCGTGCCGCGACCGATGCGGCCGTCGCCGACCACGGCGACCAGTCGGCCACCGTCGGCGAGCTGCGCGCCCAGCGCCTCTGGCACGGCGGGAACTTGGCCGGCTACCACGATCACCTCGTAGGGGGCCTGATCGGCATGGCCGGCAAGCGGTTCGGCGCTGGCCACGGCGAACAGATTGACCGCTTCGAGCGCGTCGATGCGACTCTCGACCTCGGTCAGATGTGCCGGATCGACCAGCGTGAACACGGTTGCCGCCAGCTTCGCCAGGACGATGCCGACGTAACCCGTGTCGCAGCCCACCACGAGCGCCGTCTCGTTCGCCTGTGGCGCTGCGAGTTGAAGGAGCCGCGCCGCCACCAGAGGCTCCATCAAGAACCGTCCGTCCGGCAGCCGCAAATCCTCGTCGCCATAGGCCACGGCCTTCAGGCTCGCCGGCAGGAAGGCGGCGCGGGGCACCTCGCCCATCGCCTGGAGGACGCGCGGGTCGGTCACGTTGCTCGGCCGCAACTGGTTCTCGACCATGTTGCGTCGCCGTGCGAGATCATCCATGCCTGCTTCCTCGTCGCCAAGCCGCGAAACGCCTCCTTCTACGCCCGAGGCGCCGCACGATGCTAGGCTTCACCGCGCCCGCCCTTGGTCGAGCGCTTGACCCGGCACCCGTGCTCTGGCAACAGACCGCTCCTGCCGGCCCGGTGGCAGAGTGGTCATGCAGAGGACTGCAAATCCTCGTACGTCGGTTCGATTCCGGCCCGGGCCTCCAGACGGCGTCGTTGCGCGGGGTTCAGGCCGCTGCTATACGCCGCCGGGTGCGCGATCCGGGGTAGCTCAGCGGTAGAGCAATCGGCTGTTAACCGATCGGTCGTCGGTTCGAATCCGACCCCCGGAGCCACCCGCAGGCGTCGCTCAGTCGCCCCGTGGGCGCAGCAGATGGGCGTTGACGCAGGTCGGCGTCCACCCCTCGAACAGGCCATCCAACACCGCCTTGGCGCCCTTGACCCGCATGTCGCGGCGACCGTCGGCGCTGGCGAAGGCCGCGTGCGGCGTCAGGATCAAGCGCCCTTCGCACCATGGCTCCCGGTCGCGATAGGCGCGCACCAGGCGCGGCAGCGAGACCGGCGGCTCCTCCGCCAACACGTCGATCCCGGCACCGCCGATGCGGCCCCCTGCCAACGCGTCGTGCAGGGCCTCCAGATCGACCACGCCACCCCGGGCCGTGTTGATCAGCAGCGCGTGGGGCTGCATCCGGGCGAGCGCTGCGCCGTCGATCAGATGCCGCGTCGTGGCATCCAGGTAGCAGTGCAGGCTGACGACGTCGGCGACCGCCAGCAGGTCCTCCAGCCGGTCGACCCGCTCGACGTCGAGGGCGATCTCCTGGCCGCGCGGCACGTGCGGATCGAAGGCCACGACGCGCATGCCGAACGCCTTCGCGCGCAGGGCGGCGGCGCTACCGATGCGGCCGAGGCCGACCACGCCGAAGGTGGCACCGCGAATGCGGCGGACGTTCGGGGCGAGGCGCCAGTCGAAGCCGCCTATGGGGTCCTCCCGCAGCGCGTCGTGGTAGCGGGTGATGCCGCGCACCAGCGCCAGCATCAGGCCGATGGCGTGATCGGCGACCTCGCTCGTGCCGTAGTCGGGCACGTTGCAGACGGCGATGCCGGCAGCCCCGGCCGCCTGGAGGTCGATGTGGTCGAAGCCGACGCCGGTGCGGACGATCAGCCGACAGCGCTCGAGCTTGGCGATCAGCGCCGCGTCGAACGGGATCAGATGGGCGACGTAGCAGGCATCGGCCGCCGCCCAGGCGGCATCGGGCACCTCGCTTGCCCGCCGGGCACGATGCAGGTCGATCAGGAGCCGGTCGCCCCAAAGCTCGCGCTCGATCGCGAGGTCGTCGTCCGAAGCCGCCTCGGGCACGAGCACACGCGGCCGGTCGGGGAGGGAGGTCATGCTGGTCTTCCTCGGGGTGGGTGCGACGCGAGAGGCCAGGGGGCGCTCGGCCCCCTGGAACCCCCCGCCCGGTGGCCGTTGCCGCCGGCACCAGGGGCGATATCAGCGGACGGCGATGGCCGAGATCTCGATCTTCACGTCGCGCGGCAGGCGCGCGACCTGGACGGTGGCGCGGGCGGGCGGGTTCTCGGTGAAGTAGGTGGCGTAGACCTCGTTCATGCGCGGGAACTCGTCGAGGTCGGCGAGGAAGACGGAGGTCGAGACCACGTTCGCCATGGTCATGCCGGCGGCTTCGAGCACGGCCTTCAGGTTGTCGAGCACGAGGGTGGTTTCCTCCTCGATGGTGCCCGGCACGACCTGGTTGGTGGCGGGGTCGATGGCGATCTGGCCGGCGAGGTAGAGCGTGTCGCCGGCCATGATGGCTTGGCTGTAGGGGCCGATGGCGGCGGGTGCCGCCTCGGTGCTGATCACCTCGTGCTGGGCCAAGGCCGGTGCGGCGACGAGCGCGAGGGCGCCGGCGAGGATGGCAATGCGCTTCATTTCACGTGTCTCCCTATGCAGGCGGAACGGAACCACCGCCCCGACCCTTTCGCCCTAGCAGAGCCGGCGGCGTGGGCGAAGGTCGCCTCGACGCTCAGGCGGATGCAGGAGGCACGTCGATCCCAGTGTAGCAAGCCGACTCAATTGTCCATCTTGAGGGCGGCGAGGAAGGCCTCCTGGGGGATCTCGACCTTGCCGAACTGGCGCATGCGCTTCTTGCCGGCCTTCTGCTTCTCCAGAAGCTTGCGTTTGCGCGTGATGTCGCCGCCGTAGCACTTGGCGAGCACGTCCTTCCTGACCGCCTTGACCGTCTCGCGGGCGATGATGCGGCCGCCGATGGCCGCCTGGATCGCCACCTGGAACTGCTGGCGCGGGATCAACTCCTGCAGCTTTTCGCACAAGGCCCGGCCGCGGCTCTCCGCCATCGATCGATGGACCAGAAGCGCCAAGCTGTCGACGCGGTCGCCGTTGATCATGATGTCCAGCTTCACCAGGTCGGACTGGTCGAAGCCGTCGAGTTGATAGTCGAAGCTGGCATAGCCGCGGCTGATCGACTTCAGCTTGTCGTAGAAGTCGTAGACCACCTCGTTCAAGGGCAGGCGGTAGACGAGCATGGCGCGCTGGCCGACATAGGTCAGCTCCTGCTGCACGCCGCGCTTCTCGGTGCAGAGGGAAAGAACGGCACCCAGATGGTCGTCGGGCACCAGGATCGTCGCTTTGATCCAGGGCTCCTCCAGGAACTCGATCTGGGTCGGATCGGGGAAGTCCGCCGGATTGTGCAGTTCCTGCACCGCGCCATCGCGCTTGTGCAGCCGGTAGACGACCGAGGGTGCGGTGAGTACGAGGTCGAGGTCGAATTCGCGGTCCAGCCGCTCCTGGATCACCTCCAGATGCAACAGGCCCAAGAAGCCGCAGCGAAAGCCGAAGCCGAGCGCCGCCGAGTTCTCGGGCTCGAACTCGAAGCTGGAGTCGTTGAGTCGGAGCTTGCCGAGCGCGTCGCGCAGGGCCGGGTAGTCGTTGCCGTCGGCCGGGAACATGCCGCAGAACACGACGGGCTGGCTCGGGCGGAAGCCGGGCAGCGGGGCTTCGGCCTGGCGGCGGTCGTCGGTGATGGTGTCGCCCACCTGGGCGTCGGCGATGTCCTTGATGCCGGCGGTGACGAAGCCGATCTCGCCCGGGCCGAGGACGTCGATCACCATGGGTTTGGGCGTGAACACGCCCACGCGCTCCACGGGATGCACCGCACTGGTGCCCATGAAGCGGATGCGCATGCCCTTCTTCAGTTCGCCGTCCTTGACCCGGACCAGTGTCATGACGCCGAGATAAGCGTCGTACCAACTGTCGATCACCAGGGCCTTGAGCGTGCCCGCCAGGTCGGCGGCCGGCGGTGGCAGCTTCTCGACGATGGCCTCCAGCACGTCGGCCACGCCCTGGCCGGTCTTGGCCGAGATGAGGATCGCCTCGGAGGCGTCGAGGCCCAGGATGTCCTCGATCTGCGCCTTCATCTTCTCGGGCTCGGCGGCGGGCAGGTCGATCTTGTTCAGCACCACGACGATCTCGTGGTCGGCGTCGATCGCCTGATAGGCGTTGGCGAGCGTCTGCGCCTCGACGCCCTGGGTCGCGTCGACCAGCAGGAGCGAGCCCTCGCAAGCGCGCATGGAGCGGCTGACCTCGTAGGCGAAGTCGACGTGACCCGGCGTGTCGACGAGGTTGAACACGTAGTCCTGGCCGTTCTTCGCCGTGTACTTCAGCCGAACCGTCTGCGCCTTGATGGTGATGCCGCGCTCGCGCTCGATGTCCATGGAGTCGAGCACCTGGCCGCGCATCTCGCGCGCATCCAAGGCACCGCAGGCCTCGATGATGCGGTCGGCGAGCGTCGACTTGCCGTGGTCGATGTGCGCCACGATCGAGAAATTGCGCAGGTGCGCGAGATCGGTCACTCGTCGTTCCCCGCTGAAAGCCCAAAGGGCCGCGACTATTGCCTCAGGTCGGCGCTACAGGCGGCGGCTGCCGCCTCGACGATGCGCGTTGCCGCCTCGTCGATGTCGGGCTCGCCGAGCGTCCGGTCAAGCGCCTGCAAGCGCACGGTGACCGCCATCGACACCTTGCCCTCCGGCACGCCCTTGCCGGCATAGACGTCGAACAGCGCCACCTCCCGCACGAGATCGGGCACGGCGGCGCTGACCGCCGCGAGCAGGTCGCCCGCGGCGACCGACTTGTCCACCAGGAAAGCGAAGTCCCGGTCGACCGGCTGGAACGGGGAGGTGACGAGCTTCGGCCGGCTCTTGGTCTTGGTCGCACGCGGCTCGGGGATGCGGTCGAGAAACACCTCGAAGCCCACCACCCGGCTCTTCCAGTCGAACGTCTGCTCCAGCTTCGGATGCAGTTCGCCGAAGGCGGCAAGCACGGTGCGGCCGAGCTTCAGCACGGCGGAGCGGCCGGGGTGGTAATGGGCGGGGGCGGCGCGCTCCAGCTTCAACGAGTCGAGCCGCGCACCGGCCGATTCCAGGGCCGCGAGGGCGTCGGCCTTGGCGTCCAGCGCATCGACCGGGCGTTCCGCTTCGGCCCAATGGCGCGGAGCCGCGCGGCCGGCGCGCACGCCACCGGCCACCGCCTCCTGATCGCCCGGCTTGGTGCCGGTATAGACCGCGCCCACTTCGAAGAAGGCGAGATCGTCGAGGGCGCGCGCCTGGTTGCGGGCGACGGCAGCGGCCAGCGCCGGCAAAAGCGACGGCCGCATTGCCACCAGATCGGCGCTGATCGGGTTGGCGAGCCGCACGGCGGCACCGCCGAAGGCTGCCGCCTCGTCCTCGGCAACGAAGCTGAAGGTGCAGGCTTCGTCGAGCCCACGGGCCGCCAGCGCGCGGCGCACCCGGCTGCGCCTCAGCTGCGACGGCGTGAGCACCCGCCCGCTGACGGCAGCTTCGCGGCGGACGGAGACCGACGGGATGGCATCGAAGCCCCGCAGCCGCGCCAACTCCTCGACGATGTCGGCCGACTCGGCGAGGTCGTGGCGCCAGCGCGGGGTGGTGACCCGAAAACGGCCTTCGCCCTCGGGCGTGACGGCGAAGCCCAGTGCCTCCAGCGCGGCCGTCACCTCGTCGTCGGTCATCTCCAGCGCCGTGAGTCGCGTCAGCTCCCGCTTGGCGAAGCGGATGGTGACGCGCGGGTCGGGCGCCTCGCCCGCGACCACCACGTCGCTCGCCTCGCCGCCGCAGAGTTCGAGGATCATGGCGGCGGCGTAGTCGGCGGCGGGGACGACGAAGGCGGGATCGACGCCGCGTTCGAAGCGGGTGCGGGCATCGCTGTCGATGCCGAGCTTGCGGCCGGTGACGGCGGTGCGGATCGGGTCGAACGCGGCGATCTCGAGGATCACGCGCGTCGTCGTCGCGTCGCAGCCGGTGCTTTCCCCGCCCATGATGCCGGCGAGGCTGACGATGCCCGCCTCGTCGCAGATGACGGTCATGCCGGCATCGAGCGTGTAGGTCTTGCCGTCGAGGCCCTGGAACGTCTCGCCGGCTTGCGACAGCCGCAGGCGCAGATCGCCCTTCAGCTTGTCGGCGTCGAACACGTGGAGCGGCCGGCCCATGTCCAGGGTCGACCAGTTGGTGATGTCGACCAGCGCCGAAATCGGCCGCAAGCCCGAGGCCGCCAGCCGCTCCTTCAGCCAATCGGGGCTCGCGCCGTTCACGAGGCCCCTGAACTCGCGGGTGACGAAGATGGAGCAGGGCGTGCCGGCGCTTTCGGGGAAGTCGAAGTGGACGCGGAGCCCGCTCGCGAACGACGCGGGTACCGCATCGGTGCGGGGCGCCACGAGGCGCCCGAGGCCCACCGCCGCCAGTTCGCGGGCGATGCCGTGGACGGCGAAACAGTCGCCGCGGTTGGGCGTGATGGCGATGTCGAAGACCGGCCCCTCCAGGCCGAGTGCCGCCGCCGCCGGCGTGCCGACCGCGGGATCGTCGCCGAGGTCGACGATGCCGTCGTGATCCTCGCCGATCTTCAGTTCGCGCGCCGAGCACAGCATGCCCTGGCTCTCGACGCCGCGGATCTTCGAGCGTTTCAGCACGGTGCCCGTGGCCGGGATGACCGAGCCCTCGGGCGCGAAGATGCCCTTCATGCCGAGCCGGACGTTGGGGGCACCGCAGATCACCTCGAAGGTGCCGTGCGTCGTCTCCACCGTGCAGAGCCGCAGCCGGTCGGCATTGGGGTGCTGGCGGACGGCGGTGACGTGGCCGACCGTGAAGCCGTCGAGATCGGCGCCGCGCGGCTCGATGCCCTCGACCTCGAGGCCGAGCGCCGTGAGCCGTTCGGCGATGGTCCGGGCGTCGGCGTCGGTTTCGAGGTGCGTCTTCAGCCAGGGCAGGGTGAACTTCATCGCGCCAGCCCGGCGAAGGTCGTCGGCAGGTCCAAGGGCACGAAGCCGTAGTGCTTCAGCCACCGGAGATCGGTCTCGAAGAAGGTCCTGAGGTCCGGGATGCCGTATTTCAGCATCGCCATGCGGTCGATGCCCATGCCGAAGGCGAAGCCCTGCCACTCGTCGGGGTCGAGCCCGACGTTCCTCAGCACGTTCGGGTGGACCATCCCGCAGCCGAGGATCTCCAGCCAGTCGTCACCCTCGCCGACGATCAACTCGTCCTTCGAGCGCCGGCAGCGCACGTCGACCTCGGCCGACGGCTCGGTGAAGGGGAAGAACGAGGGGCGCAGCCGCAGCGGCGCGTCGTCACGCTCGAAGAAGGCCCGGGCGAAGTCCTCGAGGCAGCCCTTGAGGTGGCCCATGTGCGTCGATCGGTCGACCACCAAGCCCTCGACCTGATGGAACATCGGCGAATGGGTGGCGTCGCTGTCGCAGCGGAAGGTGCGGCCCGGTGCTATGATCCTGAGCGGCGGCTTCTCGGCCAGCATGGTGCGGATCTGCACGGTCGAGGTGTGCGTCCGCAGCACGAGGTCCGGGTGGTCCGCTACGAAGAACGTGTCGTGCATCTCCCGCGCCGGGTGCTCGGGCGGGAAGTTCAACGCCGTGAAGTTGTGGAAATCGTCGTCGATGTCGGGGCCTTCGGCGACCGCGAAGCCCATATCGGCGAAAATCGCGACGATCTCTTCCGTCACTTGGCCGACCGGATGGAGCCGGCCCATCGGCCGCGGACGGACGGGCAGCGTGACGTCGACAGTTTCCGCCAGGAGGCGGGCGTCCAACGCTGCCACTTCCAGCTCGGCCTTGCGGGCACCGAGGGCCTTGGTGAAGGCGTCCTTGACCTCGTTGACGCGGCGGCCTGCATCGCGACGCGCTTCCGGCGGCAGCTGCCCCACTGCCTTCGCAGCCTCGGTCAGGCTGCCCTTCTTGCCGAGGGCGGCGACGCGGACGTCGTCCAGCGCTTGGAGGTCGGGTGCGGCGGCGACGGCCGTCAGCAGCTCGTCGCCAAGGCTGTCGAGCCGGTCGGCCATGGTCGTGCTTTCGCCTGGATGGCTGGAGGACGAAACGGGCTCAGGCCGCGGCCGGCAGCGCCTCGCGGGCGGTGCGCAGCACCTCGGCAAAGCCGGCCTCGTCCTTGACGGCGAGATCGGCGAGCACCTTGCGGTCCAGCTCCAGCCCGGCGAGCGCCAGACCGTGGATCAGCCGGCCGTAGGTGAGGCCGTGCGCGCGTGCCGCCGCATTGATCCGCTGGATCCACAGCGAACGGAACTCGCGCTTGCGGACGCGGCGGTCGCGGTACGCGTACTGCATGTCCTTCTCGACACGCTGCATCGCGACGCGGATCGTATTCTTGGCGCGGCCCCGGCTGCCCTTGGCGAGCTTCAGGACCTTTTTGTGGCGGGCGTGGGAGGTAACGCCGCGCTTGACGCGTGCCATCAGATCAACTCCTCGAGCCTAGGGCCTCAGCCGTAGGGCAACATCTTCCGGATCAGCTTGGCGTCGCCTTCGCTGACCTCGGCCGGCTTGCGCTGCGCCACCTTCGACGTCTGCGGCTGGGCCGTCAGATTGTGACGATGGTTGGCCTTGCGGCGCATGATCTTGCCGGTCCCGGTAAAGCTGAACCGCTTGGCAGCGGCCCGCCGGGTCTTCAGCTTCGACATCGAAAGCTCCAATGAGAAACGCCACGACGTCGGGCGGCGACGCGAGCGAGCGCGCTCTATAGCGGAGCCCCGCCGCCCGTGCAACCGGTCGGTGGCGTCGACGAACGGCCGGACCAGCATCGCCTCAGGCACCCGGCTGCGCCCAGGAGGTGACGTGGAAGTGGCTGCGGTGGTGGACGCGCGGGCGGCGGCGGTGGCCGCGCGGCTTGGTCAGGACCAGCGTCGCCCAAGGCCCCACGGCATAGCGGGCGATCAGCCGCAGCCCGCACCGTCGATGGGCCTCGGCCACCGCGTCGGCCTGGGT
>JBJHBG010000105.1:0-15000 GCA_050485385.1 Geminicoccaceae bacterium
CTTCATGGGTGTCTTGATCCTCGGCGTGATCAACAACCTCCTCAACTTGCTCGGGGTGCGCAGCTACTACCAGGAGATCGTCAAGGGTACGCTGATCATCGTCGCGGTGCTCATCGCCAGCCGCAAGGCTCGCTGAGCAGTCGCACAATTGACGCTGTGGACTGCTTCGACGTAGTTTTGCGCGTTACTGAAAAAGGCAAGGCCGCCCACGGCCGAATCGGCCGGTGGCGAGCCGAATGACGGGAGGGGTGACGATGAGGACGTGGCTTGCTGCGGCTGTCTGCCTGTCGTGCGCGACGGCGCTGGTGCTGCCTGGTGAAGCTCAGGCGAGCGACCGGGAGATCAAGGTCGGCATGGTGACGCTGCAGATGCGCGCACCGTTCTTCGTCGCGGTGGTCCGCGGTGTCGAGGCCGAGGCCGAGGTCTACGAGAACGTGTCGGTGATCGTCGCCGACGGCGGCGGCGACGTCGCCAAGGTCAGCTCCGACATCGAGGACCTGCTCGCCGCCGACGTCGACGGCTTCATCCTCAACATCAGCCCGCTCGAGGCGCTGCCCGGGCCGCTCGCCGCCATCCGCGAGGCGGGCAAGCCCATCGTGCTGGTCAACCGCAGGCTCACCGGCGGCGAGTACGACACCTGGATCGGCGCCGACAACTTCGCCATCGGCCGGGGCGTGGGCGAGCACATCAACGAGCACATGGGCGGCGAGGGCGTCCTCTTGATGATGCGCGGCGGCCCCGAAGACAACAGCACCGGCAACGCCCGGCGCGACGGCGTGCTCGAGGCGCTGGCGGGCAGCGCCATCGAGACCGTCTTTGCGCCGGAGTTCGGTGGCTGGACGGAGGACGGCGGCATCCGCGTGATGGAGGACATGCTGGCCCGCCACGACCGGATCGACGCCGTGTTCTGCGAGAACGATTCGATGTGCCTCGGCGCGCAAAAGGCGATCGCCGACGCCGGGCGCACCGACGAGATCTCGGTCTTCGGGATCGACGGCCAGAAGGCGGCGCTCGAGCAGATCGCGGCCGGCAGCAACTACGTCGCAAGCGGCCTCAACTCCGCCACGGTGCTCGCCAAGGAGGGTTTCGCCCGGCTGATGGCGATCCTTGCCGGTGCCGTGCCCGAGCACGAGACGGCGACGCCCGTGGTGGTCATCACGCAAGGCAACGTCGGCGCCTTCTACGACCCGGACTCGATCTTCTAGGCAAGGTCCACCGTCGAATGGTGCGGGCGAAGGGGGGGCGCCGCCGCCCCCTCGCCCGCCGGCCGATCGGACGCACGAAAAAGCCCGCCGACCTTGCGGGCGGCGGGCTCGTTCGATCGGCCGGCGGCGAGCGCCTCAGCGCGAGTAGTACTCGATCACCATGTTCGGCTCCATCTGCACCGGGAAGGGCACGTCGCCCAGCTTCGGGGTGCGGACGAAGCGGGCCTTGAGGCCCTTCATGTCCATCTCGATGTAGTCGGGAACGTCGCGTTCCTGGTTCTGCAGCGCCTCGACCACCATCAGCTTGTCGCGGCTGCGCTCGGCAACCTCGACCACGTCGCCCTCGCGGACGAGATAGCTCGAGATGCTAACCCGGCGGCCGTTCACGAGGACATGACCGTGGTTCACGAACTGCCGCGCCTGATACATGGTCTGCACCACGTTCATGCGGAACACGACCACGTCGAGACGCCGTTCCAACAGGCCGATCAGGTTCTCGGCGGTGTCGCCCTTGCCGCTGCTCGCCGTGGCATAGGCGCGCCGGAACTGCTTCTCGGTCATGTTGGCGTAGTAGCCCTTGAGCCGCTGCTTCGCCATGAGCTGCTGGCCGTAGTCGGACACCTTCTTCCGCTTCTGGCCGTGCATGCCGGGGGCATAGTTCTTCTTGGCGAGCGGATCCTTCGCCCGCCCCCAGAGGTTGACGCCGAGCCGGCGACAGATCTTGGTCTTCGCTTCAACGCGCTTGGTCATCTCGAACCGATGCTTTTGGGACTTCCTGTCTGAGCCGCGAGCCTATAACCGCCGCCGGGCGCGGCGTCAAACGCTTTGGCGGGACCGAGCACGGGCTCAGGTGAAGGCCAGGACCAGGAGTGCCGCCACGATCAGGGCGACGAAGACACCGACGAGGTAGCGCCGCTGCCCCGGCGTCCGGACGACCTCAGCACCGCGGGCCTTGGTCGCCGGATAGGGCAGCTCTTCCGGTTCGGGGCCATCGGGTTTGGTCATGTCCTCTCTCCCACGCAAAGGAGGGGAACGTATGGGTGGCGCGATGGTTCCGTGGGGCTCAGCGCCGTGCGCGGGGCGGGCGGCGCTCTTGGGTGAGCCCCTTCACCATGCCGCGCAGCGTCTGCACCTCGACCGTCCGCAGGGCCCGGCGCTGGAACAGCAGCGTCAGTTCCTCGATGCGCTTGGCACGGCGGTCGTCGCTACGGAAGAAGGCGGTGCCCTCCAATTCGCCGACGATGTGGTCCAGCAGGGCCTGGACCTCGCCCTTGGTCGCGGGTGCGAGGTCGCTGGCGCCCGGCTCGAGGCGGGCGGGCGTCAGGTCGCCCTGCTCGAACCACTCGTAGGCGACCAGCAGAACGGCCTGGGCCAAGTTGAGGGAGGAGAAGCCGGGGTTGAGCGGCACCGTCAGCACGGCGTCGGCAAGCGCGACGTCCTCGTTCTCCAGGCCGGTCCGCTCGGGGCCGAACAGCACGCCCACCCGTTCGCCCTGGGCGACCTGGCGGCGCATGTCGGCCGCTGCCGCCTTGGCGGTCAGCACCTCGATGGTCATGTCGCGCGGTCGGGCGGTGGTGGCGAACACGCGGTGCAGGTCGGCCACCGCCGCGGCCGTGGTCGGGAAGATCGCGAGGTCGTTGAGGACGGCGCTGGCGCCCGAGGCGGCGTTCACCGCCTTGGCGTTGGGCCAGCCGCAGAGCGGATCGACGAGCCGCAATTCGGTGAGCCCGAAATTGAGCATCGCGCGGGCAGCGGTGCCGACGTTCTCGCCCATTTGCGGACGTACCAGCACGACGACCGGCGTCGGGCCGAGGGGTACGTCGTAGCGGCGGTCGGTGCCGGCCATCTCAGGCGTCGGTTCCCCGCCCTTCGAGGAAGAGCTTGTAGGCGACGGCGTCGCTGAGGGCGACGAACGAGGCGTCCAGGATGTTGGCGGAAACACCCACGGTCGACCACGTCCGGCCCTCGTCGTCGCGGCTGTCGATGACCACGCGGGTGACGGCGGCAGTGCCGGCGTCCGGGTTGATGATGCGCACTCGGTAGTCGACCAGGTGCATCCGCTCCAGCGCGGGATAGGTGGGCACCAGCGCTGCCCGGAGCGCGTGGTCGAGGGCGTCGACCGGGCCGTCGGCGTCGGCCACGTGGAAGTGGCGCTGACCCGCCACCTCGATCTTCACCGTCGCCTCGGACACCGTGACCTTCTGGCCCTTGGCGTTGAAGCGGCGCTCGGTGATGACGCGAAATCCGATCAGGCTGAAATAGTCCGGCACTTGGCCGAGGGTGCGCCGGGCCAGCATCTCGAAGCTCGCAGCCGCTCCCTCGAAGGCGTACCCCTGGCTCTCCCGCGCCTTCACCTCGACCAGCAGGTCGCCGACCGCCTCCTTCGGCGCGGAGCAGCCGATCGCCTCGAGCCGCGCCGCGAGATTGGCACGGCCGGCCTGGTCCGAGACGACGATGTCGCGCGTGTTGCCGACGACCTCGGGCGGCAGGTGCTCGTAGAGGCTCGGGCTCCTGGCGACCGCCGAGGCGTGCAGCCCGCCCTTGTGGGCGTAGGCGTTGCGGCCGACATAGGCGGCGCCGTCGTGGCTGGCGCGGTTGAGGATGCTGTCGAACCAGCGCGACAGGGCGGTCAAGCCCGCCAGCCGCTCGGCCTCGATGCCGCAGTCATAGCCTTCCTTCAGCACGAGCGCCGGGAGCAGCGTCACCAGGTTGGCGTTGCCGCAGCGCTCGCCGAGGCCGTTCAGGGTGCCCTGGACCTGGCGGCAGCCGGCCTGCACCGCGACGAGGCTGTTGGCGACGGCGCAGCCGGCATCGTCGTGGGTGTGGATGCCGAGCCGGGCGTTGGGCAGGGCCGCTCGGACGGCCGCCACCGCCGCCTCGATCCGGTGCGGCAGCGTGCCGCCATTGGTATCGCACAGCACCAGCCAGTCGGCCCCGCCACGCTGGGCGGCTTCGAGGCAGGCGAGGGCGTAGGCCGGGTCCTGCGCATAGCCGTCGAAGAAGTGCTCGGCGTCGAACATCACCTCGGGGCTGTGGGTGCGGGCCGCAGCCAAGCTCTCTTGGATCATGGCGAGGTTCTCGTCGAGCTCGGCGCCGAGCGCTTCCACCACGTGACGGGTCCAGGTCTTGCCGACCAGTGTGATCACCGGGACCTTGGCCTGGAAGTGGGGCTGGAGTCCGGGGTCGTTGGCGGCACTGCGTCCGCTCCTGCGGGTCATGCCGAAGGCGCAGAGCCGGCTCCGCTGGAGCCGGGGCGGGCGGGCGAAGAAGGCGTCGTCGGTGGGGTTGGCGCCCGGCCAGCCGCCTTCGACGTAGTCGAACCCGAGCCGATCCAGGGCGGCGGCGATCTTCAGCTTGTCGTCGACGCTGAAATCGACGCCTTGGGTCTGGGCGCCGTCGCGCAGGGTGGTGTCGTAGAGATAGACGCGCTCGGCCATCGGGGTTCCGCCGGGGCAGGGTGGGGGCGCAGGTAAAGCCCAAAGCGGCGGCCACTTCAACACATGGCTCGCGCCGCCGGGAATGGGTGATTTACCGGTCCTTAACGCTTGGGCCGCAGTGTGAAGGGCCAATGGGCTCGGCGGCGGCGGCCGCGCGCGACGCCCGCAGTGCTCCGGGAACTTTCGATGCGCTCGACCTTCGTGGCTTTGGAGGACATGCCCGAGGCGGTGCTTCTGTTCGCGCGCAGCGGACGGGTGACCGCCTGGAACCGTGCCTTTGGAGCACTGACCCGTTTGCCCGACGCGGCACGGGGCGGGATCGTCGACCTCGATGGCCTCGCCGACCTGCTCGCCCTCAACGGCGTCGTGCGCCCGAGTACGGCCCGCGGCCTTGCCCGCCGCGCCTCGCCAATCGTTCGCGAGCGGCGACGGAGGACGTTCCTCCTCCGGCTCGTCGATGGCCGGGTCGTGGAGGGCAGCCTCGCGTTCCGTGCCGACGGCGGCTGCATCGCGCAGTTTCGTGACGCCACCTCGGGCTGGCGGGTGCGCCGCGTCGCCACCCAACTCGCCTTCGACGACCCGCTGACCGGTCTTGCCAATCGGCGCCGCTTCCGCGAGCGGATCGAGGCGGCGCTGCACGGCGCCGACGACCGCGACGTCGCGGTGCTCGTCGTCGAGCTGGACCGATTCAAGACGGTCAACGACACGCTGGGCCAAGCGGTGGGCGACGCGCTGTTGCGCGCCGTGGCCGGACGGCTGCGCAGCGTGGTGCGGAACGGCGATACGGTGGCCCGGCTCGGCGGCGACGAGTTCGGCATCCTCATGCCGCAGGCGCCCGATCCGTTGGATCGCGAGCGCCTGGGCTGGCGGCTGGTCGACTTGATCGGCCGCACCTATCTGGTCGAGGGCCATACGATCGAGGTCGGGGCGAGCGTGGGGCTCGCCGTCGCCCGGCCCGGTACCCGCTCCGCCTTGCGCCTGCAGCAGGAAGCGGACAGCGCCCTCGACGAGGCGAAGCGGGCGGGACGCGGCCGGGCGGTGGCGTTCGACCCCGCCATGGAGGTCCGTGCACTCGCCCGCCAGGCGCTGGATGCGGACCTCCGCCGTGCCCTGCCGCTACGTCAGTTCGAGCTGCACTACCAGCCGCAATTCGCCGATGGGGGCCGGCGTCTGAAGGGGTTCGAGGCGCTGGTACGCTGGCGTCATCCGGAACGCGGCATGATGGCGCCCGGCCTGTTCGTGCCGTTCGCCGAGGAAACCGGCTTGATCGGGCCGATCGGCAGTTGGGTGATGGCCAGTGCCTGCGCCGAGGCGGCCCGCTGGCCCGAGCCGCTGACCGTCTCGGTCAACCTCTCGCCCGTGCAGTTTCTGGAGCCCGACCTCGAGGCGTCGATCAAAGGAGCGCTCGCGCGCAGCGGACTGTCGCCGGCACGGCTCGTCCTGGAGATTACCGAGACGGCACTGCTGCACGGCGGCGAACGGACACGAGCCGTGCTGGCGCGGATCAAGCGTCTGGGCGTCAGGATCGCCATGGACGACTTCGGCACCGGCTACGCGTCGTTGAGCTACCTGCACCGCTTCGGCTTCGACGAATTGAAGCTCGACGGCAGCTTCGTCCGCGCGCTGGGCGACGATGTCAAGGCCAGTGCCATCGTCGAGACGGTAGCGCGGCTCGGCGCCAGCCTGGGGCTGGTCACGGTCGCCGAAGGCGTCGAGACCGCGGCCCAGATGGCCCGTGTCAACGACTGCGGCTACGGCGCGATCCAGGGATTCCACCTCGGCCGGCCGATGCCCGCCGCGCTACTCGATGCCTTTCTCGCTGCGCAATCGCCCCGCGCCGCTTAGTCACGTCACACGGAGCCGACCACGATGCGCGACCTCTTCCGCCTGATCTACTGCAGCGAGAGCCAGCTCGATCCGGCCGACCCGACGGGGCGCGCCGAGATCGAACGCATCCTTCAGTCGTCGCGGCGCAAGAATACGAAGCTCGGTGTCACCGGTGTCCTCGTCTTCGGCGGCGACGGCGTCGTGCAGGTACTGGAGGGGTCGCAGGCGCACGTCGAACGCGTGTTCGAGCTGATCCAGTGCGATCCCCGTCACGGCCGCGTGCAGGTGATCCACTTCGCCGCGGCACCGTCGCGCTATTTCGGCGGTTGGGCGATGGGCTTCGTCGGTGGCGAGGACGACGCCGGCCCGGCGACCCTGCCGGCGTTGACCGACGCGGATCGCGAGCGGCTCGATGCCGACGCCCTCTGCCGACAGCTCTACCGCAATCTGGTCGAGGAGGAGGAGCTGCGCCGCGCGATGCGCCAGCGGCCATTCGTCGACGCCTGAAGCGAGCCACCCGTTCGGCGTGAAGCTGCGTTGGCCCCTTCGCTTCGCCGTCCGACACCGTATCGTGGGCGCGCAACGGCGAACGGGACGAACCATGGCGCGGCTGGCGGGCAGGGTGGGGCTGGTGACGGGCGGCAGCAACGGCATCGGACGCGCCGTCGTCGAGCGGTTCGTTGCGGAAGGTGCACGGATGGCCTCGATGGACCTGGAGCCGTGGGGCGGGGCCGGGGAGGTGTTCGGTCTGCGCGGCGACGTAGCGGTCGAGGCGGACGTCGCCCGGGCGGTGGAACGGACGATGGCCGCGTTCGGCCGGGTCGACGTCCTGGTCAACGCGGCGGCAACGCTCACGCCCATGGCCAGCGTGGTCGACCTCGACGTCGAGTCTTGGGATGCCGCCTTCGCGGTCAATTTGCGCGGGGCCTTCCTCATGGCCAAGTCCGTGATCCCACACATGCGCGGCAATGGCGGCGGCTGCATCGTCAACGTCGCGAGCGAGATCGGCATCGCCGGCAGCCCCGGCCGTTCAGCCTATGGCAGCTCCAAGGCGGGGCTGATCCATCTCACCAAGGTGCTCGCCCTCGACCACGCCGCCGACGCCATTCGCGTCAACGCCCTGTCGCCCGGCGCGGTGTTGACCGACCGCCTGCTTCGCCGCTTCGGCAGCGAGGTGGAGACCGAGCGTGCGCTGGCCCCGCTCTATCCCCTCGGCCGTATCGGCCGACCCGACGAGATCGCCGCCGGCGTCCTGTTCCTCGCCAGCGACGACGCCGCCTTCATGACCGGCGCCAACCTCGTCATGGATGGGGGCTACACGGCGCGGTAGCGGGCTCTCGGTCCGGGAGCGCCGCACCCGATCCCGCGCCCAGCGCTGCCGCCGTCGCGTCGTCGGCCGGAAAGAAGCTCTCGATCACGACACCTTCGAGGGTGACCTCGAGCGCCGTGCCGAACACCGTGGTGGTGCCGAGGAACGAGAGAACGCGATCGTCGGCGCGCAGGCGCAACGGCGTGACGACCGCGTCGACCTCGTGTCCGCCGCTCCTGCCGCCAGCCGCGTCGGGCGGCAGGGGATAGGCCGCAAGCTCCGCGCGCAGGTCTTCGAGCGGGCCATCGCCGGACCGCTCGATCTGCCGTCGCAGGCGCTCCAGCACGTGCGCCCGCCATTCGACGAAATTGACGATGCGGCCGGCGAGCCCCGCGGGATGCAGCGAGAGCCGCAGCACGTTGACGGGTGCTGCCGTCAGCGCAGGGGCGGCGCCGGCCATCAAGGCTTCGGCCGCCGCGTTGGCACGGAGCAGGTTCCAGCGGGCGTCGACGGCAAGGGCGGGGAAGGGGGCGTGGCCGTCCAGGATGCGGCCGACGGCGTCCATGGCACGGCGCAAGGCGGGGGCATCCGGGCGATGCTCCGGGAAGATCGGCGCGAAGCCGGCGGCTGTGAGCAGCGCGTTCCGCTCGCCCAAGGGGACGTCCAGCCGCTCGGCGAGCCTGAGAACCATGGCCCGGCTGGGTGCTGCCCGGCCGCTCTCGACGCAGCTCAGGTGGCGCGTCGAGACCTCCGCATCGAGGGCAAGGTCGAGTTGGCTCCGGCGGCGCCGATGACGCCAGCCACGAAGCAGTTCGCCCACACTCGCTCGCCGCACGCTTGCCATGGCGGGGGACGGTAGCCCCGCCCGGGCGGCATGACCATGACCTTCCAGGTCATCGACAGCACGACCCGACCGGGCGGAGTGTCGGGCCGACGGCGCGCATGGTCAGCGCCACTCAGCCGGAGGAGCCCACCGTGCCGGACCTTACCCGAACCGACCTCACCATGTTCCAGACGTTCGCGCGCTCGCGCCGGCGCGGCATCCGGGCAGACCTCGCATGAACCGGCGCCAGGCCCTGGCCCTCGCCGTCGCGGCTCCGGCGGTTCCGGCCGTCGTTCGCGCGGCCGAACGGTCGCAAGGCGTCGTCACCACCGCCGACGGCGTGCGTCTGTTCGTTCGCGACTGGGGCGCGGGGCCGCCGATCGTCTTCGCCGCGAGTTGGTCGCTGCCCTCCGAGTCCTGGAGCCGGCAGATGGCGGCCCTGGCAGCTGGCGGTTTCCGTGTCGTCGCCTACGACCGTCGCGGCCATGGTCGGTCCGACGATCCCGGCCGGGGCTACGATTTCGACACCCTGGCCGACGACCTGGTCGCCGTGCTCGACTCGCTCGATCTCGCCGCCGCGACACTGGTGGGCTTTTCCATGGCCGGCGGCGAGATCGTTCGCGCGCTTGCGCGCGGTGCCCGACCGCGCACGGCGCGGATCGTGTTGATCGGGACCACCACGCCGTGCCTCGAGCGTCGGCCGGACCATCCGGACGGCATCCCGGCCGAGGTGTTCGAGGCGTTCCGCACGCAGGAACTCGCGCGGGACTTCCCGCAATGGGTCGAGGACAACCTCGTGCCCTTCGCGCCGACCGCGTCCCGCCCGACGCTCGAATGGGTGCGCACGATGGCGCTCGGGGCCTCGCTGGACGCACTGATCGGCTGTCACCGGGCCATCACCGGCACCGACTTTCGAGCGGAGATGGCAGCCATCGACACCCCGGCGCTCCTGCTTCACGGTGCCGAGGACCAAACGAGCCCGCCGGCGCTCACGGCACTGCCCTCGGCGCGCCTGCTGAAGGCGTCGACGCTGGTCCTGGTGGAGGCAGCGCCCCACGGCCTGCCGTTCAGTCACGCCGACCTCGTCACCGATCGGATCGCGAGCTTCGCCCGTGGCTGAGCCGGCCGGCTCGCCCCTGCAAGTGTTCCGTCCGCCTAAGCCTCGCGGCGCCAGGTGGTGCCCTGGGGCCCGTCTTCCAGCACGATCCCCTTGGCCTTGAGCTCGTCACGGATGGCGTCGGCGCGGGCGAAGTCGCGGGCGGCGCGGGCGGCGTTGCGCTCGTCGATCAGCGCCTCGATGGCGTCGGCGTCGGCCGTCTCGCCCTGGAGCCAGGTGCGGGGCTCGGTCTGGAGCAGGCCGAGCAGACGAGCACCTTCGGCGAGCTGGCGGCCGAGCCGGGCGCGGTCGCGGTCGCGCGTCGCCTTGTTGGCCTCGTTGGCGAGGAGGTGGAGGCCCGCGATGGCGCGGGGCGTGTTGAGGTCGTCGAGCAGGCCGTCCATGACCTCGGGCGGGGGCGGCGTCGGCAGGGCGGGCTCGGCGTTCGCCAGGTCGGCGAGGGTGCGGTAGAGGCGGTCGAGCCCGGCCCGCGCCTGGAGCATCGCGTCCTTCGAGTAGTCGAGCGGCTGACGATAGTGGGCGCCGAGCATCCAGTAGCGGAAGACCTCGCCCGGGACCGAGCCGAGCGCGTCGCCGACGGTGACGAAGTTGCCGGCCGACTTCGCCATCTTCTCGCCGTCGACGGTAACGAAGCCGTTGTGCAGCCAGTACCGGGCGAAGTCGGCGGTGCCGTGGGCGCAGCAACTCTGCGCGATCTCGTTCTCGTGGTGCGGGAAGACGAGGTCCACGCCGCCGCCGTGGATGTCGAAGGGCACGCCCAGATAGTGGGCACTCATGGCCGAGCACTCGATGTGCCAGCCGGGCCGGCCGAAGCCGAAGGGGCTCTCCCAGCCGGGCTGGCCCGCGCTCGAGGGCTTCCACAGGACGAAGTCGGCCGGATCCCGCTTGTAGGGTGCGACTTCGACGCGGGCGCCGGCGATCTGGTCGTCGCGGCTACGCCCCGAGAGGCGGCCATAGGTGGGCATGGCCGGGACATGGAAGAGGACGTGGCCCTCGGCCCGGTAGGCCACCTCCTGGCGGAGCAGCGTCTCGATCATGCGGATCATCATGTCGACGTGCTCGGTCGCCCTGGGCTCGACGTCGGGCTCGATGCAGCCGAGCGCCTTGGTGTCGGCGTGGAATTGCTCGATGGTGCGTTCGGTCAGCTCGCCGATCGGCTCGCCGTTGGCGCGAGCCGCGTCGATGATCTTATCGTCGATGTCGGTGAGGTTGCGGACGTAGGTGACGTGAACGAAGCGCTGCTTCAAGACGCGATAGAGTACGTCGAAAACGATCAGCGGCCGGGCGTTGCCGATGTGGATGGGGCCGTAGACGGTGGGACCGCAGACATAGAGCCCGACATGGTTGGCGCGGAGCGGCTGGAACGGCTCCTTCTTGCGGGTCAGCGTGTTGTAGAGGTGGAAGGTCGGCGTCACGGCGTCCTCGGCGTGTCAGGCGCGCTCGCCGCCGAGGCGACGGCGGGCGCGATCCGCACCGAGCAGCGCTATCAGATCGGGAATGGGCGGTCCATCGCCGCGGCCGGTCAGCGCGAGGCGGAGCGGCAGGAACAGGGCCTTGCCCTTGCGCCCGGTGACGGCGGTCACGCTGGCGAGCCAGCTCTTGGGATCGGCGTCGTCCACGAGCAGACTTGCCGCCGTCGCGAGCATCGCTCGGTCCTCCGGGGCGACCTGTCCTTGCAGCGGCGCGTCGACGATCGCCTGCCAAGCGGCGGCATGCGCCAGCCTCGGTAGCGCCTGCCAGGGATCGTCGGCGTGGCGGTCACCGAGATTGCCGCGAACGGCACACCAGAGCTCCGGCCGAAGGGGGGTGAGGCCGCGGGCTTCGAGCCGGCGGTTGGCCGCGTCGGGGTCCAGCCCCTGGAGCCAGCGATCCTGGACGTGCGCCAGTTCTTGGGGATCGAACGTCGGCGCCGCACGGCCGAAGCTCGCAAGATCGAGCGAGGCGGCGGGGTCACCCGCCGGGTCCGGCGTTCGGCCGGTGCCGAGGCCCATGAGATAGGCGACCAGCGGCGGCGCCTCGACGCCCTCGTCGCGCAGACGCTCCAAGGCGATGGCGTCGTCCCGCTTGGAGAGCGGCCGGCCCGTCTGGTCGACCACCAGCGGCAGGTGGGCGAAGATGGGGGGCTCGCCGCCGAGCGCGCGGATCAGCTTCAGGTGTACGGCGGTGTTGGCGAGGTGGTCGTCGCCGCGGACGACGTGGGTGATGCCGAGGGCCACGTCGTCGAGGCAACTCGCGAGCACGTAGGTGGGGCTGCCGTCGGCGCGCAGCAGTACCGGGTCCGGCGTGTGGCCGGCTTCGATGCGCATGGGGCCGTGGATGGCGTCGTCCCAACGGGTGGCGTCGTCGCCCAGGCGGAGACGGACGGTACCCGCGTCGACGTAGGCGGCTGCCTGGTCCAGCAACCGCCGGGCGGCATCGGCATAGACGTCGGTCCGGTCGCTCTGCCGCATCTCGTCGTCGGGTGGGGCACCCAGCCAAGCGAGGTCGCGGCGGATCGCATCCACGGCCCCCGGCGCCTCGCGGCTCCGGTCGGTGTCGTCGATGCGCAGGGTGAAGCGGCCGCCCTGCTGCCGTGCGAAGTGCGCGTTGACGAGGGCGGTGCGCGCGTTGCCTGGATGCAGCCGGCCGGTGGGGCTGGGCGCGAAGCGAACGTGAACCGTCGTCATGGCTCCTGGCGGACGTGGCGGAACCAGTTGGTGATGGGGTAGCGCCGGTCACGGCCGAACGCCTTTTGCGTCACCTTCACCCCGGGCGGGGCTTGGCGGCGCTTGTACTCGGCAAGATCCAGAAGGTTGACCACGCGGCGCACGGTTTCGGCGTCGTGGCCCGCCTGGACCAGCTCGCCCAGATGCTGCTCGTCCTCGACCAGGCCGTGGAGGATGGCATCGAGGTCGGCATAGGGCGGCAGGCTGTCCTCGTCCTTCTGGTCGTGGCGCAGCTCGGCCGTCGGCGGCTTATGGATGATGCGCTCGGGGATCACGACGCCCGAGGGGCCGAGCGCCCCTTCCGGCACGTTGCGGTTGCGCCAGCGGCACAACTCGAACACCGAGGTTTTGTAGACGTCCTTCAACACCGAGTAGCCGCCGCACATGTCGCCGTAGAGCGTGGCGTAGCCGACCGACATCTCCGACTTGTTGCCGGTGGTGAGTACCATCGGTCCGAGCTTGTTGGAGATCGCCATCAAGAGGAGGCCGCGGACGCGCGATTGGACGTTCTCTTCGGTAAGGTCGGGCGCGCGGCCGTCGAACAACGGCGCCAGCGTGGCGTTGATGGCGTCGACCGCGGGCTGGATGGAAAGGCTGTCGAGCCGGCAGCCGAGGGCATGGGCGCAGCCGGCCGCGTCCTCCAGCGAGGCCTCCGAGGTGAACTCGGACGGCAGCATCAGGCAGTGGACCCTGTCGGCGCCGAGGGCGTCGACCGCGACCGCCGCGGACAAGGCGCTGTCGATGCCGCCCGAGAGGCCCAGGACCACGCCCGGAAAGCGGTTCTTGGTGACGTAGTCGCGCAGACCCAGGACCATCGCCCGGTACATGGCATCGAAGGCCGAGGCCGGCGGCGGCTCGATCCGGCCTTTGGCGACGGCCCAGCCGTCGGTCTCCCGCTCCAGCGTCACCATCAGAAGGTCTTCGGCGAACGCCTTGGCGCGGGCGCGGAGCCGCCGTTCGGCGTCGAGCACGAAGGAGGCGCCGTCGAAGCAGAGCTCGTCCTGGCCGCCGACCTGGTTGACGTAGAGCAGCGGCAGTCCCGTTTCGGTGACGCGGGCGACCGCCTGCTGCAACCGCACCTCGTCCTTCTCCACGTCGAAGGGCGAACCGTTGATCACCACCAGCAATTCGGCGCCGCACTCGCCGAGCGCTTCCGCCACGTCCTCGACCCACATGTCCTCGCAGACGAGCACGCCGACGCGGACCATGGTGCCGTCGGCGAGGGTGAGCGGAACAGGGCTCGGGATCGGTCCCTCGTCGAAGACGCGGATCTCGTCGAAGACGCCGTAGTTCGGCAGGGCGTGCTTCGCTCTGTGCGCCTCGATCCGGCCCCCGGCCAACAGGAGTGCGGTGTTGTGGAGCTTGTCGCCCTCGACCCAGGGGCTGCCGACGAGCATCGGCGGTCCGTCCGCGGTTTGGGCGGCGAGCGTCTCCACGGCGTTTCGGCACGCTGCCTGAAACGCCGGCTTCAGGACCAGGTCTTCGGGCGGATAGCCCGCGACGCACAACTCCGGAAAAACGACGAGGTCAGCCGCCGCCTTGGCCTCTTCATAGGCGCGGGCGATCAGGGCCGTGTTCTCGGTGATCGCCCCGACGGTCGGGTTGATCTGGGCAAGGGCGATCCGAAACCGTGGCGGCACAGGGCCATCTCCGTCGTCTGGTCTGGGCAGGGGGCCGCCTTCGACTATAGGAGCGGAGGCGAAGGCAGGCGAGAAGGTCGGACGTGGACAGATTGGCGGCGATGCAGGCGTTCGTGAAGGTGGTCGAGCTGGGAAGCTTCTCTGCGGCCGCCGACCAGCTCGATTTGTCGAAATCGGCCGTGTCGAAGATGGTGCGCGGCCTGGAGGACCATCTGGGCGCGCGGCTGCTCAACCGCACCACGCGGCGGCTCGCGCTGACGGAGGCCGGTGGGCGCTACGTCGACGAGGTCGGCCGTATTCTCGCCGACCTCGCCGAGATCGAGGCGGCGACGGCCGACGAGCAGGCGACGCCGCGCGGCCGGCTCAAAGTCAACGCCCCCATGTCGTTCGGTCTCATCCACATGGCGCCCGCCTTGCCCGGCCTGATGCGGACCTATCCGGAACTGCGGATCGACCTCACGCTCAACGACCGCACGGTGGACCTGATCGACGAGGGCTTCGACGTGGCCGTCCGCATCGGCCGGCTGCGAGACTCGAGTCTGATCGCGCGTAAGCTCTGCGAGGTCGACGTCATCCTGGTGGCCAGTCCAGGCTACCTCGCCGCCGCGCCACCGCTCGTCGAGGCCGGCGATCTCCCACGGCACGAGGCCTTGATCTACGCCTACGGCCCCCTGCGCGACGAATGGCGGTTGGAGGTCGCGGGTGCCGTCGTGGACGTGGCGATCCAGGGACGGTTGCGCGCCAACAACGGCGAGGTCCTGGCAGCGGCCGCCGCCGACGGCCTCGGCATCACGCTGGTGCCGGACTTCATCGCGTCCCCTTATCTGGCGTCCGGGCGGTTGGTCCGCGTGCTGCCGGAGGTCGGCGGCGGGCGGCTGCCGGTGCATGCGCTCTATCCGGCAAACCGCCACCCGCTGGCCAAGCTCAGCGCGTTCGT
>JBJHBG010000106.1:0-17683 GCA_050485385.1 Geminicoccaceae bacterium
CGCTCACGAAGATCGATCGAATACGGCTTCGGCATGCATGGCTGGCCTCCTCGTCCAGCCATCATCGTGAATCACAACTACCGACGATTGTGAATCCCAAATCGATTCTATCTTTGCGGGAAACGCTCTAGGAGATGAAGTGGATGATGGGGCCACGCACAGTCGAACAAGCATCGTTCTTCTACGAATTTTCGCTGGAGGCGCACGTGCCGGCGGACCACCGTTCCTCGCTATTGGTCGGTGACGAAGCCATCGCGATGGGCGCGCATCGCGACCGGC
The DNA here is from genome assembly GCA_050485385.1 of Geminicoccaceae bacterium. Classification (GTDB taxonomy): domain Bacteria; phylum Pseudomonadota; class Alphaproteobacteria; order Geminicoccales; family Geminicoccaceae; genus RECO01. Next base: position 280 of record JBJHBG010000106.1, read on the forward strand.
CGCTTCGTTGGCGGATGCGCGGCGACCGCGCGGCGGTTCAGCGCGAGGCCGAGACCCGGCCGGGTAGGAATGTCGAGGAATCCCCCGACCGGCCGAAGGTCGTCGTCGACCAGTGCCGTGCCGCGGAGCGTGACGTCGCCCGACATGGGATCGACATGGCCGGGCCACTCCTGGATCGCGAAGTTGGGCACGGCCGCATCGAGGTGCATGCAGGCGGCGAGCGACACCGGCGAGAGGGGGTTGTGCGGCACGATCTGCACGTCGAACGCCTCGGCGAGGGCAGCGATCTTCCGGGCGCCGGTGATGCCGCCGCAAAGGCAGACCGAGATGCGGGCATAGGCCATGGCTTGTCGGGCGATCAGCGGCTGGAACTCGTAGAGGCTGTGGAAGCGCTCGCCGGTTGCCAGCGGCACCGGTACCCGCCCGGCAAGGGTTGCCATGGCATCGGGGCTCTGGGGTGGGATCGGATCCTCCACGAAGAAGGGGCGGAGCGGTGCTACCTCCGCGCAGAATACTTGGGCTTCGGGCGGGGTCAGCCGACGGTGCAGCTCGACGCAAAGATCGATCTCGTCGCCGAGCGCCTCGCGAAGATCGTGCAGCAGACGGATCGCTCGGTCGATCTTCCGGGCGTGCGGCTGGAAGTAGGGCACCGAGCGGTCCTCGTCGAGCAACGGGTTCAGATGCCCGATGGCGGTGAAGCCCGCCTCCCTCAAGAGCAGGCAGCGCTCCAGCATCTCGCCCGCGGTGGCGGCCTTGACGTGGGCGTAGATGCGGGCGTTGCGCCTCGTTGGACCGCCGAACAGCGCGTGGATGGGCTGGCCGAGCGCCTGGCCCTTGATGTCCCAGAGTGCGATGTCGATCGCCGAGATGGCCCCGCCGATGGCGGCACCGCGAAAGTGGCCGAAGCGGTGCATGCGCGCCCAGTGCAGCTCGATCGGCGCCGGATCCTGGCCGACCAGGTACTCGCCGAACTTGGCCATGGCCGCCGCCGACGCCTCCAGATGTCCCCACGCTCCGGACTCGCCGACACCGACGATGCCGGCGTCGGTCTCGATCTCGACGAACAGGAAGCGGTCGGCGAGAATCGGCGTGACCCGCGTAACGGTCGAAGCGCGCGCAACGCGTGCGGCCGCCGTCGGGTGGATGTCGTCGGGGCTCATCGGGCAGGTCCTTCCTGGGCAACGCGAATGCGGGCCCCGAGCCGGCGCAGGCGTGGATCGGGGCGAGGCACCGCGGACAAGAGCGCACGCGTGTAGGGATGTTGCGGCGCGTCGCAAACGGTTTGCGTCGGGCCGATCTCGACGATCTCGCCCCTGCGCATCACGGCGACGCGGTCGCAGAAGTAGCGCACGACGCTGATGTCGTGGCTGACGAACAGAAAGCTCAGCGACATCTGCCGCTGGATGTCGAGCAGGAGATCCAGCACCTGCGCCCGCAGGCTCACGTCGAGTGCCGAGGTGGCCTCGTCGGCGACGATCAGCCGGGGGCGCGGCGCGAGCGCTCGGGCGATGCCGATGCGCTGACGCTGGCCGCCGGAGAAGGCGTGCGGATAGCGCTCCATCACCTGCGCATCGAGACCGACCAGCGCCAGGAGCTCTTCGATGCGTTGCCGGATCCGGAGGCGCGGCCAGCCGAGATTGTACAGCGGCTCGCCGACGATCTGCTCGACCGTCATGCGTGGGTTCAAGGAGCCGTAGGGGTCTTGGAAGATCATCCGCATCTCGCGCCAGACCGCGCGCATGGCGCGGCGCTCCAAGGCGGTCAGCTCCAGGGCCTTGCCCTCCGCGTCGGCATAGGTGATCCGCCCAGCGCTCGGCTCGATCATCCGCATCACCATCCGGCCGAGGGTGGTCTTGCCCGACCCACTCTCACCGACGATGCCGAGGGTCTCGCCCCGAAGGAGGGTCAACGAGGCGTCGCGCACCGCATCGGTGGTCACCAGCCGGCGCGAGAACAGCCCCTTGCGCGTGGTGAAGCGCTTGCTCAGTCCCTCGATCCGGAGGATCGGCGGGGCGGCCGTGGGGCGAGGCGGCTTGGTCGGTGCCGGCCGCTCCAGCCGGCGGGCCGTCTCGATCAGCATGCGGGTGTAGGGGTGGCCCGGTCGATGGAAGATCTGGTCGACGGGGCCGCTCTCCACCGCTCGGCCGCGGTACATGACGCAGACGTCGTCGGCGATCTCGGCCACGACGCCCATGTCGTGGGTGATGAACAGGACCGCCATCCCGCGCGCCCGCTGCAGCGACGCGATGAGGTCCAGGATCTCCGCCTGCGTGGTGACGTCTAGGGCGGTGGTCGGCTCGTCGGCGATCAGGAGTTCGGGCTCGCCCGCGAGCGCCATGGCGATCATCGCCCGCTGCCGCATGCCGCCCGAGTACTCGAAAGGGTAGCGGTCGATGGCGTGCTCAGGATCGGGGATCTCGACCTGCCGCAGGAGCTCGACGATACGGCGACGGCGCGCCTTGGCGTCGAGTGTGGTGTGTAGCTCCAGGACCTCGTCGATCTGGCTGCCGATCCGGTGCACGGGCGATAGGGAACTCATCGGCTCCTGAAAGATCATCGCGATGACGTTGCCGCGGATCGAGCGGATGGCGTCACCCCGGGGATCGAGACGGGCAAGGTCCACGGGCGGCCGGTGGTTGGCGCGAAGCAGCATTTCGCCTGCGACCACCTTGCCGGGATGGGGCACGATCTGGAGGATCGAGCGGGCGGTCACGCTCTTGCCCGAGCCGCTCTCGCCCACGACGCAGAGCGTCCGGCCGCGGTGGAGCGTCAAGGACACGTCGTCGACCGCACGGAAGGGGCCGTTGCGCAAGGCGAACTCGGTCGTGATGCCGCGGCATTCGAGGAGCGGCGGCTGTGTCGTGCGGGATTGCGCGCTGCGTTGCGCGAACTGGTCCATCGTCCGCGCTTCAATCGCCATAGGGATCGGCGGCGTCGCGCAGGCCGTCGCCGAGGAAGTTCATCGACAGCACGGCGACGACGACGGCGACCCCGGGGAAGAGAAGCCAGGGGGCGGTGGCGACGGCGCGAACGTTCTGCGCCTCCTGCAGGAGCACGCCCCAGCTCACCACCGGCGGTCGCAGCCCGATGCCGAGGAAGCTGAGGGCCGTCTCGGCGAGGATCATGCTGGGGATGGCAAGGGTGAGCGTGGCGATGATGTGGCTCGCGAAGGAGGGCGCCATGTGCCGCAGGATCACGCGCAGCTCAGGCGCACCGTCCAGGCGCGCTGAGGCGACGAAGTCCTCGGATTTCAGGGACAGGAACCGGCCGCGGACCTCGCGCGCGAGCGACGTCCAGCCGAGGAGCGAGATCAGCACGGTGATGGTGAAGTAGACGGTGAGCGGCGACCAGGTGGCGGGGATGGCGGCGGCGAGGCCCATCCACAACGGAATGGTCGGGATGGCCTTCAGGAACTCGATGACCCGCTGGATGGCCTCGTCGATCAGCCCGCCGTAATAGCCCGAGATGCCGCCGAGCAGGATTCCGAGCACGAGGCTGACGGCGACACCGACCAGGCCGATGGACAACGACACGCGGGCGCCGTGGATCACCCGGCTCAGCATGTCGCGCCCCAGCCGGTCGGCGCCGAGCAGGTAGAATGGCTGCCCGCGCTCCAGTGGTCCGATCAGGCGGTGGTGCAGGGTGACGAGCCCGAGTAACGCGTAGGGCTCGCTTGGCGCGAGGAAGCCGATCGGGATCGGCCGCGTCTCGTCGGGAGCGAACACCCGGCGCACGGCGACCGGATCCACGGCGACCCGGTAATCCAGCACGTGCGGCCGGAACCGCAGCAGGCCGTCCTCGTCGCGCAGGAACAGCGAGAGGGTCTGCGGTGGCGCGTAGGTGTGGCGGGTCGACACGGCGTTCGGGTCGTGCGGCGCGACGAAGTCGGCGACCAGCGCCATGAGGTAGAGGCCGGCGACCACGCCGAGGCTGAACAGCGCCAAGCGGTGGCGGCGGAACTTCCACCACATCAGTTGCCAGGGGTTGGCGGTGGCCGCCGCGGCGGCCGGGGCCGGGTCTTGCGGCGTCCACGTGGGGCTGCCCTCACTCATAGCGGATTCTCGGATCGAGCCAGGCCAGGAGCAGGTCCGAGATCAGCGTACCGATCACGGTGAGCGCGCTCAGGATCATGATGAAGCTGCCCGCCAGGTACATGTCCTGGGATTTCAGGGCGATGAGCAGGACCGGACCCGCCATCTGCAGGTTGAGCACGATCGCGGTGATCGCGGCACCCGACACCAACGTCGGCAGCTCCCAGCCGACCTGGCTGACGAACGGGTTCAAGGCCAGGCGCACCGGATATTTGAGCAGCAGGCGGCGTTCCGGCAGCCCTTTCGCCCGCGCCGTCTCGACGTAGGGCTTGTTCAACTCGTCCAGCAGGTTGGCCCGCATGATCCGGATCATGCCGGCGGTGCTGGCAGTGCCGATGATGATCACCGGGATCCAGAGATGTGCGAGCAGGTCGAGGGCCTTGGCCAAGCTCCAGGGCGCATCCTCGAACTCCGGCGAGAACAAGCCGCCCACGCTCTGGCCGAAATAGGCAAGTGCAATCCACATCAAGACCAGGGCGAGCAGGAAATTGGGAATCGCGAGGCCAAGAAAACCAAAGAACGTAAAGGCATAGTCGCCCAAAGAGTATTTCCGCACTGCCGAATACACGCCGATCGGGAAGGCCACGACATAGACGAAGATCAGCGAGGTGAAGGTGACGAGAAAGGTCAGGCCGATCCGCCCCCACAGCACGTCGGCGACCGGCCGCTGGTATTGGAACGACCAACCGAAATCGCCGCGGGTGAGGATGCCGCCGATCCAGTGCAGATATTGCTCGGCGAGGCTGCGGTCGAGGGCGTAGCGGTCGCGCAACCGCTCGACCTCGGCGCCGCTGACCCGGCCGCCATCCGCCTCCAGCGCGGCGATGTAGCTGTCGAGGAAGTCGCCGGGCGGCAGCTGCACGATGACGAAGGACACGACGGAGATCGCGAACAGCGTCGGGATCATCAACAGCAGGCGGCGGAGCACGTAGCGGCCGAGCATGGCGGAGATCTCTCACAGACGCTCGCAGGGCCGCGGTCGTGCGCCGCGACCCTGGCGCTTCAGTTCGCGTAGTACCAGGTCGGCGGATTGGTCGGGCCGGGCACCGCGTACCAGTAGGAGCCGATCATCGGATCGGGGACGTTGCGCATGCGCGTGCTGACGACGCCGTAGCCCGAATCGCCGGCACCGATGCCGATGGTGAAGAAATTGTCGGCGGCGATGTCGAGGATCGCCCGCATCAGCTCGAAGCGGTCCCCGGCGTCGGGCGTCTCGCCGATCCGCTGCCACAGCTCCAGCTGGCGCTTGACGCTCTCCGGTGGCTCCAGGCCGCCTTCGGCGCCGCGCCACCAGTCGTACCACGGCACACCGTAATGCGAGGAGTGATGCACCGGGATCCAGTTCGACGGTTGTAGGATCGCGTCGCGCGAGCCGCTGGAGAAGTCGTTGATCGCGACGTCGTGCTGGTTCGCCGCGGTCCGCGTCCGCTGCAGCGAGCGTTCGACGACGTCGGTCCGGACGTCGAGCCCGAGGGCCTTCCAGTAGTCGGCGACGAGCTGCGCAACGTCGGCGTTGGCGGGCTTGTCGGCGCTCACGATGATCGCGAAGCGGATCGGCTGACCATCGGGCCCGAGGCGCAGGCCCGCGGCGCTGCGCTCGGCGTAGCCGGCCTCGTCGAGCAACCGGTTGGCGAGATCGGGGTCGTAGTCGAGGTGCTGACTGGCGAGGCGCTCGTTGTAGAGTGGCGGATAGTCCGGGCGCACCGCGGTCTGCAACGGCATGGCCTGGCCGATGTAGACGAGGTCGATGATCGCCTGGCGGTCGATGGCGTGGCTGAGTGCCTCGCGGAAGGCCCGCTGGTTGAAAATCTCCCGCAGCACCGGGTTCGGATGCGTCATGTTGAAAGCAAGATCACCGAAGTTGCTTTCTGCCGACGTCATCTCGAACATCCGATAGTTGCCGCTTTCCTGGTGATCGTAGATGACGGCACGGTTTTCGGTGGTGTTGATGCGGGCGCCGATCATGTCGATCTCCCCGGCGATGGTCTTGAGCAGCAGGACCTGCATGTCCTGCGCGACCTCGAACACGACGCGATCGAAGTAGGGGAGCTGGTTACCGGCGGTGTCGACCTTCCAGTAATAGGGGTTGCGCTCCAATACCATGCGGCTGCCGTCGCCGAATGGCGTCGTCACCTGCCAAGCGTTGAGGGTTGGCTTGTCGGCGTTGAAGTAGGTGTCGGAGCGCAGGCTGAACAGCTCGTGCCAAGTGGCGACGCCGGCTGCGCGCATCAGGGCGTCGAGATCGTCGTCGGTATGGTCGATGTGGAACTGGCGCATGTAATGGCGCGGGAACCGGGTGAGGTAGTCGCCGCCGAGCAGCGAGGTGACCTGCGCCATCCCCTCCAGGAAGAGGGCGTTGGGAGCCGGGAAGACGACACGGACCGTGACGTCGTCGATCTTCTCGATCTGGCCCGGGCCCTTGGCCGTTTGCATCCAGGTCGGGTAGCCCGGAAGGTCAGGATGCGCCATCACCTCGTCGGCGAAGGTGAGATCGTCGGCCGTGAACGGATGGCCGTCGGACCAGCGCATGCCCGCGCGCAGGTGAAAGACGTACTCGGTTGCATCCTCGTTGACGTCGTAGGCTTGGATGATGTTCGGCACCACGTCCGACCAGTCCGGCGCCCAGTTGACGATCATGTCGTAGCCGACGGTCCGCAGGTTCCAGTTCTCGGCGCTGGCCCGCGCCCCGGTACGCCACGTGCCGCCGTAGGTGCCGATGCCCTCCAAGGGCTCCAGTACCCGCGGAGTCTCGGGCAGTCGCTCGGCGAGGGGCGGCAGCGTGCCGGCGGCGACGCGCTCGGCGAGACTGGGCGCCTCGTTGCCGTTCGCGGCAGTGGCGAGCGGGGCGAAAACGAGTGCCACGGCGGCCATCGCGCCGCCGAAGGCCAGCGAGATCGGGGTCATGTCCGTTGCTCCCTTGCTGGGCGACCTCTGTGGGGCCGCCTTTCCGACCAAGGGTGCCCTTCACCTTTCATGCAAGTCAAATAAGATGACAGGCGTCTTCCATAATCCTGGATTATACTGATGTTGTCGCTTCGCGAGCTGGAGATGCTCAACGCGGTCCTGCAAACGGGAAGCATGAGCGGTGCAGCCCGCAGCTTGCGGATCTCGCAGCCCGCCGTCAGCCGATCCGTCGCGGCGGCCGAGCAGCGGCTGCGCGTGGCGCTGTTCGTGCGCCGAGGCAACCGGCTGGAGCCCACCGCCGAGTTGGAGGAGCTGCGTGGCAGCGTGGCTCGGGTGTTCGCCGACATCCAGTCCCTGCAGCGCTTCAGCGCGCTCTTGAAGTACGGCGCCGGCCGCATCCTGCGCATCGCGGCGACACCGTCGCTCGCCAACGCCTTCATGCCGCACGCGGTGGCGGTCGTGCGCCGGCGCTATCCGCACCTCACCGTGCACGCCAAGATTCGCGAGCCCGGTCCGATCCGCGAGGCCGTCGCCCGCCGGGACTTCGATCTCGGCATCGTCTACAGCGAGCGGCTGAATGGGGCCATCCGCGTGGCCGACCTGGTGGCAGCGCCGGTCGTCTGCCTGCTCTTGCCGGACCACCCGCTCGCGGCACGGGAGGAGGTCATCCCGGCCGACCTCGTGGGGGAGACGCTCATCTCCTTCGCCCACGATTCCGCCGTCGGCGCCGACCTCGACCGCATCTTCGCCGATCATGGCTGCCGGCGGACCGTCACCATCGAGATCGGCAACGCCTTTCTCGCCGCCCCCTTCGTCCAAAGCGGTCTCGGCGTGGCCCTGGTCGATCCATTCATTCTCGGCAGCCCGATGGCGGCCGGGCTGGTGGCCCGTCCCTTTGCGCCGCGCCGCATGGTCGTGCCGCGCGTGGTCTGGGCCACCGACCGGCCGCTCGCGGATGCCGAGCGGTGCCTGGTGGATGCGCTGCACCAGTACGCGTCGCGCTGGGAGACCGAAACCCTCGCAACCACCCTCAGTCGATCGTCGAGCGCCGGCTGAGCCACAAGGTCGACGTGGACCATCGCCAGCGTCATCGCGGGTAGCCATGGGCCGCCGCGGATGCTGCCGCCGTCTGCACGGTCTCCGCAGACGTGGTGTGCGACCACCGTGGTGCGTTCGCCACAGCCTCTTCGAGCAAGGCTCCGACGGGCCGAGCGAAGGCCAACGGGCTCGCCAACGACCACCGTCCGCCAAGATCCTCGCTCGACTTCTGCTCCGACAGCCACGACAGATCGAAGGAAAGGGCGGAAGCAACGACAGCCAAAGTCTGAGATTGGCGAAATTGACCGATTGCCATGGGTCATGGTGTGGGCGGCTCGCCGTCCCGCATGCCGTGGAGCAAGCAAGAGACCCTGGGGGCAGACGCCGACCGCCTTCGCCCGTCGCGACGTTCGCGGTCCGCGGGCAGCTCGGTCCACCTGTCGGCACCGGATCGCCGCCGCTGCTCCCGCCCCGCTGCGGCCGAGGCAGGCCGTCAGCTGGATCGGCAGCGGTCGGGGCACGCCGCGATCCCGGGCGAAAGGTCGAGACGGAAGGTTTTCCAGAGGGCAGGGCGGGGCGAGCCGAGATCCCCGTGCGCTCCATTCCCGACACTCACGAAAGGGTATCTCGAACCCACTGCCTAACGCGCCCTACGATCCGCCGGTTTCGGGCGACCGGCGCCATGACCATCGCCTTCGATCCGAACTACCGCGCGGCGATCATGGTCCGAATCGAGGCGTTGACCGCCGCCGTTGACGAAGCCACCGCGGCCAGCGGCGGTCTGCCGGATCGAGATCGACGCGCCGACCACGGTCCTGGGTGCGGTCGCCATCGTACCGTGTCGCCGCTCGGTGGCGGAGACGGCAGCACCGTTGACGTGGTTATCGTGCCGCGTGTGACGGTGTCGGAGGTGTTCTCCAGCAGCCCTTGCAGCCCCATCATCTTGCCTCCGGCGTCTCCTGACGCCGGCCGCTTCGCGGTCTGGCCGCCGCGCCCGCTGTGCGCGAACGGTCCTCGCGTTCGCTCTAGCTTCGGGTTGGTCGATGCAACCCCACCCGAACCGGAACGCCTCAGTGGCCGCGGCGTCGACGGCCCTCCCGTATAGCGCCATCTCGAAAGTGCGGAGACCGCCGTCGATTCTGCCGGCAACTTACACCCACACCCGGGATGCGACGCGCGCGATGCTCCGCCGGAAGGCGGCGTGTGCGGCCTCTTGCACCATGGCGTGGGGCACGAGCAAGTAGTCGCCGCACGAGCGTAACGTGGTCACGTCCGAAACTGGCGAACTCGAACCGCCCCGATCGGCCTACTGGCGTGCTACCACCCTGCAATTCCGGTGGGGCGTCGCGGGTCTGCCGCTCCTTCCAACAAACCGGTCCGTTGGGAAGCCAGGATGGCGCAGACCGCGCCGGAGGCCCAGGCCCAGGCCGGCCAAGGGCGGACATCGTGTCCGAGGGCACCGAGGGCACCGATGGTCGCGTCGTCGAAGCGCCCTTCTATGTGCAACAGGTCCGGATCGTAGGCGTGCGGCTCGGTCGAGCGGGGGAAGCTGGAGGTGCCGAAGCGCGGGGCCTCGACCGCCGCCTGTGGTGTCATCTGCCAGACCAGGAGGTTGGCAAGGGCCTGCAACATCGCCTGCGGTTGCATGTCGTTGCCGGGCGAGCCGAAGGGCAGCACCCACTCTCCGGGGACGACGGCAATCGCCGGGTTCGGCGTCAGGCGCGGCCGCTTGCCGGGCGCCAGCACCGCCGGCGAGGACGGGTCCGTCCACGACTGGCCACCGCGTGACGAGACGACGAGGCCGAGCCCGGGGATCAACGGCGCCCCGGCCGAGGCGTCGCTGGGCGTGGCGGAAAAGGCGTTGCCCTCGCCATCCACGACGCAGATGTAGGACGTGTCGAGCTGGGTCGGATCGGGCCGGCCGTCGCCTGCAACGTCGCCTTGAAGGGCAATACCGTCCAAGCCCGGCGGCGGCATACCGGGGATCGCCCGTCGGGCGTCGATCAGCGCGCGGCGGCCGGTAGCGTAGGCGGGATCGAGCAGCGTATCGAGCGGCACGTCGACCACCTTGGGGTCGCCGTAGAGATGGTGGCGGTCGGCGTAGGCGAGCTTGAAGGCCTCGACCATGTGATGGACGTAGGCGGCGCTGTTCCGGCCGAGGGCCTCCAGATCGATGCCGTCTAGGATTTGCGCGGCCTGACCCAGAACGGGACCCTGGCACCACGCACCGCAGACGTGGAGGTCGGCGCCCTTGAAGCGGACCGTGCGCGCGGGCTCGACGTCGACCCGGAACGTGTCCAAATCCTCCGCCCGGAGCCAGCCGCCGGAGGTCTCGTGGAAGCGGACGATCGCGCGCGCCACGTCGCCGCGGTAGAACGCGTCGCGGACGGCCGCGAGGCCGGCCAGCCGGCCCCGCGATGCTTGCGCCGCCTCCTCGTCCATCAGGTAGCGGAGTGTCCGGCCGAGATCGGCCTGCACGAAGCGGTCGCCCGGCCGTGGCGGTTCCCCGCCGGGCAGATAGATGCGCGCAGCCTCGGGGTCGGCGGCATAGGCCTCGGCATAGGTGGCGATGATCTCGGCACCTAGCGTGGCGATGGGAAAACCCTCGCTGGCGAAACGCTCGGCCGCACCGGCGACCTCGCCGAACGACATGGTGCCGAACCGCTCCAGGGCGGTGATCCACGCGTCGGGGGCTGCCGGCACCACCGTCCGCAGGATGCCCGGCGGCATCCGCCCGCCATGGTGCTCGTGAAAGTGCTCGAGCCGGGCCGCACGCGGCCACGGGCCGACGCCGCTGATGGTCACCACCTCGCCCGTGGCGGCGAGGCGGATCATGATCGGCGCCACGCCGCCGAAACTGACGTACTCGCTTTGCAGCACGGCCAGCGCGATGCCCCCAGCGACGCCAGCATCGACGGCGTTGCCGCCTCCTTCGAGGACCTGGAGGGAGGCCTGAGCGGCAAGATAGTGGCCGGCGGCGGCCATATGGCGCGTCGCCATGATCCGTGGTCGGTGCGGCGCGGTCGACATCGTCATCTCCTTCACGCCCAGCGGTCCGGCTGCGGAAAGCGCTGCGGCCGGAGACCAGCGTGGAACCAGCGGATCATCGAGAACACGTCGTACACCGGTCGGCCGGTGGCCGCAGAGACGCTAGCGGCATAGGGCGGCATGTTGGTGCACTCGAGCACGATCGCCCCCACCGTCGGGTGAAGCCGGACGAGGTCGAGGGCGGCGTCGACGACGTCGGCCTCGGCGAGTGCGAGGTCCATGTCCTCACGTTCCGCACGGACCAGGATTCGGAAGAACTCACGGCCCTCCTCGGTGCCGACGACCGGCGTGTCCACTGGAGCCCCCACCGCTTCCAGGTGCGCCGGGGTCAGCGTGGCACCGCTGACGGTGACGACTCCCACGCGGCGGCCCGGCGGCAGTGTCGCCTGTACCCAAGGAACCTGCATCAGCGCCGAGGTCGCTACCGGCACGTCGACGGCCTGTGCCAGGTCCTGCTGGAAGATCGAGAGAAACCCGCAGTTCGTGGTGATGGCCTCGCAGCCGAGCGCGACGAGGTCCCGCGCCGCCTCGACGAAGGCCGGCAATAGGCCGCGGGCGCCATCGAGCACCACCCGGTCCACCACCGCCCCGCGAACCACGCGGTACATGACGGGAAAGGGCCACGTCGCGGCATTGCCCATGTCGCCCGGGATGCGGGGGAAGCGGGCATCCAGCATCAGGATGCCGAGCGGCGCGCCGTAGACGGCCTTGCCGCCGCGGGCCAGACGGGATGCGCTCTCGACGGGTGCGGTCATGCCGCCCACGCTGCCTGGCGATTGGGTCCGAAGCGGCGCGGATCGAAGGGCTCGAGCGGGATCTCCACTGGCAGGTCGGCGATGAGTTGCGCCACCACGCGGCCCGTGCGCGCCGAGGCCGCCAAACCGACGTGACCGTGGCCGAAGGCGTAGACCACGTTGGCGGAGACCGTGGAGCGGCCGATGCAGGGCCGTCCGTCCGGCATGCTCGGGCGGTTGCCGAGCCAGCGCTTGATGCGGTCGGCGGGTAGGTCGGTGGGCAGCGAGGGCAGGACGGCGCGCATGTGCTCGAGCAGCACATCGGCGCGGCGCCAGTCGGGCAGGGCGTCGAGAGCGGCGAACTCGACCAACCCGGCGGCGCGCAGCCCGCCCTCCATCGGGCTCACGATCATCTTGCGGTCCATCGCCATGACGGTGAACCGGGGGGCCGGCGCCTCGAGACCTTCGACGACCACGTGGTAGCCGCGTTCGGTCTCCAGCGGCACCGGATCGCCCGCCGCCACGGCCAATGGCCGCGAGCGTGCGCCGGCGCAAACCGCCGCGCCGTCGCAGGCGATCTCGCCTGCCTCGGTCAGCACGGCACGGAGCCGGTCGCCGTCGAAGCGGAACCCGGTGGCTCGCGCCGCGACGAACTCGGCTCCCGCGGCGGCGGCGTGCGCCCCCAGCGCGGCAACGTAGGCGCCGGGATCGCGGCAGCGGCCCGACTCCTCGACCAGCAGGGCGAAGTCGTAGGCCCGGCTCAATGTCGGCTCGCGTTGACGGAGTTCGTCGCCTGAGAGTTCCTGCCAAGACACGCCGACCGTACGCCGGACGCGCCAGGCCAGGGCGTCAGCCTCGAAGTCAGCCCGGCTCGGATAGGCGTGCAGCACGCCCTGGCGCTCGATCAGGTCGCCGACGCCGGCAGCCTCGGCCAGCCGCGCATGGAGCGACGGTGCCTCGACGAGGAGCGGCCGCAGCGCCTTTGCCGTCTCCAGAATCCGCCCCTCGCTCCAGCCGGAAAGAAGGTAGCGCAGCAGCCAGGGCGCCAATCTCGGCAGGTAGCGCCAGCGGACGGCCAAGGGGCCCAGTGGGTCCAGCAGATAGCCCGGCACGCTCTTCCACGCGCCCGGCGTCGCCGGCGGGATCACCGAATGCGCCGACAGCCAGCCGGCGTTGCCGTAGCTCGCGGCCGCTTCGCTGCCCGCCGGCGAGGGATCGAGCACGGTCACACGATGCCCCAGGCGCAGCGCCTCGAGGGCGCTGATCACGCCCACGGCACCGGCACCGACGATGACCACGTGACGGCTCACGGCCCCGCTCTCCCTTGACGTCCAGCCTCCCGTTTCGCCGGACGCGACGAGGCCATCGGCGTCGCACCAACCGCGACACGTCGAGGCTACGCGCTCGATTAGCGATTGCAAACCCGTTCTGGATACAGAAAGGATACCAGCTGGTCCCCGTCGTTGAGGAGAGGTTTCGATGCACAGGATGTTCGCTGCCGTGCTGTTGGCCGGTGTCGTCGGTTTCGGCGCGAGTGCCGCGGCGGAGTGGCCCGAGCGCGAGATCACGCTGGTGGTGCCGTTCTCTCCGGGTGGCGGCGTCGACCAGCTCATGCTGCCGCTCAAGCCGCTGTTGGAGGAGCGGCTCGGCGTGCCGGTGCTGCTCGACTACCGGGGCGGTGCCAGCGGACAGATCGGCTACCAGGCGGTGCACGCCCGCGGCGACGACGGCTACACGATTGCCGCACTGGTGCTGCCGCACCTCGTCGGCACCTACCTATACCAGGAGCCCACCTACACGCCGGACGACTTCGCTCCGGTCGCCATCATCAGCGGCGACGTGCCGATCTGGTTCGCGCACGATGACGCTCCGTTCGACGACATCAACGACCTGATCGCCGCTGCGCGCGAACGGCCGGGCGAACTCACTGTCGCCATCGGCTCGTTCACCGGCGAGCACTACGTCACCCTGGTGCAACTCGAAGATCAGGCAGACATCTCCTTCCGCGCGGTCAATGTGGGCGGTGGCTCCGAAGTCATGTCCGGCGTCGTCGGGGGCCATTTCGACGTCGGCATCAGTCGCCCGGCCTCGATTGCCGGCGTGATCGACGACATCAAGGGGCTTGGTCTGGTCGCCAGCGACCGGCACGCGCTGTTCCCGGACACGATGACCTTCGACGAGCAGCTGAGCGACGAGTTCGACATCGCCAAGATGGCGTTCGCGGTGGGCGTGACGACCACAGCTGGCTTCGCCGAGCGCAACCCAGAGGCGTTCGCGCGGTTGGCCGAGGCGGTGCGCGATGCGGTGCATTCGGACACCTATCTCGCCAGCCTGGAGCAAGGTGGCCGCGAACTGACGTTCCTCGATCCGGACGGCGCCAAGGCCCTGGTCGACGAAATGACCGCCGTGATGGAGCGCTACCAGCCGCTGGTGGAAGCGGCCCAGCAATAGGGTGGGGGTAGAGCGCGACACCGTAGCGACCATGCGCTCCTTCTGGATCGAGTTGATCGTGCCTGCGGCGGTCGTTGCGTTCGGCCTGGTCTACTTTGTCGACACGACGGGGCTGGCGAGGCAGGCCGGCTTCTTCCCGCGGACGATGATGGCGGTGATGCCCGCGCTCCTGTTGTTCGTCCTGGTCGATGCTTGGCGCAGTCGCCATACGACCGGCAGCATCGTGGACTCAGAGGCCCGCGAAAGCGGGTCGCGCAAGCCGCTTTGGGTCATCCTGACGGCTTTCGCCTTCGTCGGCTTGATCGCGGTGCTCGGCTACTTCCCCGCCGCCGTGGTCTTCGTTGCCGGGTCGCTATGGCTGTTCGGCGCCCGCCCGCTGGAGGCCGCCGTCGTGGGCGTGGCGGTGCCAGCGGCGCTTTACGCCCTGTTCGTTCTCGGCTTCGGCATCCGCGTCTGAACCTGGCGCAGACCGACCACCTTCCCGGATCGTCACCGTGACCGACATCCTCGCCGCGCTCTCGCTCGAAACGCTGTTCTACGCCGCGGCGGGCGTCGGATTGGGGATCTTCTTCGGCGCGCTCCCCGGCTTCGGCGGCGGCGCGGCGATGGCGATCTCGTTGCCGATCGCCATCACGCTGTCGCCCCTCAACGCCATGGTGTTCCTCATCAACGTCTACGGCGGCGTGCAATATGGCGACAGCATTCCGGCCGTTCTGATCGGTGTCCCCGGCTCGCCCGGCAGCGCGCCGACGGCGATGGACGGCTTTCCCATGACCCGCCAGGGCCGCGCCGCCGACGCGCTCGCCGCCGGTGCGATCGGTTCCTGTGTGGGCGCCACACTGAGCGTGATCGCTTTTCTGTTGCTGGCTCCGGTACTCGCCCGCTTCGCCCTGCGTTTCGGTCCGCCCGAGTTCTTCATGCTGGTGGTGTTCGGCCTCACGGTGCTGGCCTCGCTGAACACGCGTGGGGTGCCGAAGACGTTGCTGGCCGGCGGCGTCGGCGTTTGCCTCGCGTTGATAGGTGCGGATCCCTATTGGGGCCAGCCACGTCTGACCTTCGGCAGCGTCCACCTGTACGACGGCATCCCGTTCGTGCCGGCGTTGCTGGGCCTGTTCTGCATCTCGCAGATGATGCTCTTGATCGACGACGCCACGTTGAGCCGCCGCTCGGACGCCCAGCCGCCGACGGCCCGCGCGGTTCTCAACGGTATGGCGAGCGCCATCGGGCGGGTACGGATCCTGCTGCAGAGCGCGGCCGTCGGGACCTTTGTCGGGGCCCTGCCCGGGGCCGGCGCCACCATCGCTGCGTTCCTCGCCTATGCGCTCGCCAAGAACACGGCGCCGAACCCCGCGACCTACGGCAAGGGCGAGCGCGATGCGGTGATCGCCAGCGAGGCCGCGAACAGTTCCAACGTCGGCGGCGCGCTCATTCCGACGTTCGCGCTCGGCATTCCCGGCTCGGCTTCCACCGCCATCCTGCTCGGCGTGATGATGTTCATGGGCCTGCGTCCGGGGCCGCGGTTGTTCCTGGAGCAACTGCCGCTGATCCAGACCTTGGTCTTCTTCCTCTTGATTGGCTGCCTCTTCATCGGGCTGTTCGGCGGGATTGCGGCACGGTATTTCTACCGCATCACGCGCATCCCGCTTCGCATCCTCGTCCCCTGCACCATCGCCACCGCCACGCTCGGCGCCTTGGCCAATCGCGGCGAATTGTTCGACGTCGCCGTCATGATGGTGATGGGACTGCTCGGCTACGTCCTGGTGAAGCTGCGCTATCCGTTGAGCGCCGTGGTGCTCGGTCTGGTGCTCGGTCCACTGGCCGAACGCTACTTCATCCAGAGCGTCGAGATGGTGAACTGGGACCTGACGGTGTTCTTCACCCGGCCGATTTGCCTCGTCCTGTGGATCGGCATCGCCCTGTCGCTGCTGGGTTCCCGGCTGATCGCGCGCCGCGAGCGCGCGCAACCGGCGTGAACGTTGCGGTCGTTGTCCTCCGACGACGCGAAGGGCCCTGGCTAGGCCGTCTTCGTCATCGTGGCGGGGTGGCTCCGCTCGATGCCGGTGGTAGTGAGGTGCAGTCGGTAGTGACGCAGGACCGCAACCGCCGGCAGCAGGACGAGCCCCGGCATCGCCGTTGATGATGGTGGGCCGCCGGCCGACCGCGCGGGGCCGCGTTCATGACAGCGGCGACCGCTCGAGCTAGCGCGGTTTTCGTTTGGATTGACGCGATTTGGGATTCACGATCTTCGGCAGTCGTGAGTCGAGATGAGGGCGGGGAGAGAAGGCCAGCCGTGCATGCCGAAGCCGTATTCGATCGATCTGCGTGAACGGGTCGTCGCAGCGATGCTTTCCGGATCGACGTACCAGGAAGCCGCCGAGCGCTTCGGCGCGCGCGTCGCTTCGATCTCGCGGTGGCTGGGCAAGCACCGCCGCGAAGGCACGGCGGAACCGGCGGCATTCGGCGGTCGCAAGGCGTCGGCCCTGGCTCCGCACGCCGGCAAGATGCGCGCGTTGGTCGAGGGCGGACCGGACCCGACCCTCGACGCCATGCGTGAGCGCTTGGCCGAAGATCGCATCCGGACCAGCCCGACGACTTGCACCGCGGCTTGCGAAGCCTCGGCATCACGCAAAAATAGACGCAGCGGGCGGCCGACCAGGATCGTCCCGAGATCGCCGAAGCGCGCATCGCCTGGCAGCAGCGCCAAGCCGAATTGAGCGCCGAGCACTTCGTCTTCGTCGACGAGACCTGGGCCTCGACCGACATGGCGCCGGCCGGGGGGCGCGGCCCCTGCGGGCAGCGGACATCGTCCCGCACGGCCACTGCAAGACCACGACCTTCCGCGCCTGGGTCCGCCAAGCCCTGGTCCCGACCTCAACCCGATCGAGCAGGTGTTCGCCAAGCTGAAGACCCTGTTGCGCAAGGCCAAGGCGCGCACCGTCGATCCCTTTGGACCGCCATCGGCGGCCTGCTCGACCGGTTCGAACCGAGCGAATGCGCAAACGACATCGCCAACGCCGGATATGCGCAACCCAACCGGAAAAACGCTTGTCTTATGACGCTTGGGCTCCACCGAGGCAAAGTGGGGTGCCGAGGGCGCGCCACCAACGCGCTCCTCGGCCGACGGGATCGGACCGTGGA
>JBJHBG010000107.1:0-17142 GCA_050485385.1 Geminicoccaceae bacterium
GGCGATGGGCGGCGTGGCGGGGTCGTCGAGCTGATGGATCCACCCGCAAGCGCTGCCGGCTTCGACCTCTTGGCCGAGGGCGAAGGCGGGCTCGAAGGCGCCGCGGCAGGGGGCGTGGACGTAATAGCCCTCGGTGCCGACGGTGACGAGGCGCGGTTCGGGCGTCTCGCCCGCGTAGGGGCTGCGCTCGATGACGCCGACGTGGGCGAGGAAGTTGTAGACGCCGCGGCGCGCGACTTTCAGGGTTTCGAGGGTGGTGGTGCCGGCACCGCCGAGTTCGGTGCCCATGGAGAGGATGCCCTTGCCGTCGGCGAGCGCGTTGAGGGTGGGCGAACGGTCGCCGCCGCCGGCCGACGGGCTACCGCCTTCGACGATGTAGCCGATGGGTGCTCCGAACGCCTTCAGCGCCGCGAGTTTCCGTTGAAAATGGGCTTCGTCGCCGGTGTTGCGCCGAATCAGGGCGCTCGGCACGTAGTCGAGGGTCTTGCCGCCGGAGTGGAGGTCCAAGAGCGCATCGGTCATCGGCAGGAGGACGTTCGAGACCCAATAGGCGATGGCTTCGGTCGGGCGATGGTCGGGGGCATCCGGCTCGCCGGGAAAGGAGCGGTTGAGGTTGCCGCCGTCGATCGGCGAGCAGCGGCTGTGGTTGGTCGCGGCCGGGGTGTTGAGCGCCGGCAGGACGACGATGCGACCCTGGACCTCGGCCGGATCCAGCTCGCGGATGAGCTTGGCGAGGGTGATCTGCCCCTCGTACTCGTCGCCGTGGTTGCCGGCGTTGAGGTAGACCGTCGGCCCGCTGCCGTTCTTGATCTGCGCGATCGGAATGCCGATCCAGCCGTAAGCCGAGCGGTTGCTGGAGAAGGGCAGCCGCAGGTGCCCCACCTGCTTGCCGTCCTTGCCGAAGTCGATGGGGCAGGTGATGCGGGAACGGAGCTCGCTCATTCGGTGGTCCTCAACCCAGCTCGCGTAGAGCAAGAAGCAGTTGCTCTACGTCGTTGTGATCGTTGTAGAGATGCGGGCTAACACGCAGACCACTGCCGCGCAGGCTAACCTCGACGCCCTTGGCCGAGAGCGCCTTGGTGAGCGCGATGGAGGCGGGTGCGGGCGGGCGGAGACCGATCAGGTGCGGCGAGCGGCGGGGCTGCGGCGGAACCGACCAGCCGAGGTCCTCCGCACCATGGGCGAGCGCGTCGGTGAGGGGGCGGAGCGTCGTCGCGATGGCTCCCGGCGTCCAGTCGAGGAGCTGGTCGAGCGCCGCTTCGGCCATGGGCAGGGAGACGAAGTTGCTGCGCTCGCCCATGTCGTAGCGGCGGGCGCCAGGCTGGAACTCGAAGTTCCAGCCGGTCTGCCCCTCGCGCTCCAGTACCCCGGCACGGACGAACTCGTGCTGCTCCAGCGGCCGGCCCTCCTGGTGCTGGGGAGCCACGTAGAGGAAGGCGAGCGTGTAGGGACAGAGCAGCCACTTGTAGGCCGAGGCGACGAGAAAGTCGGGGCGCACGGCCTGCAAGTCGAAGGGAACGGCGCCGATGGTCTGGGTGGCGTCGACGACGAAGGCCGACCCCACCTCGCGGCAGCGACGGCCGACGGCAACGAGGTCGAGGGCGGTGCCGTCGGTCCAGTGGACGGGCGGCAGGGCAACGATGCCGGTGGCAGCGTCGATGCGCTCCAGAACACCGGCGGTCCAGTCGTCGTCCGAGGGTCTCGGGACGACGCGCACCGCGGCTGCGACCTCGCGGGCGCGGCGCACCCACTCGTAGGTATTCGAGGCGTGCTCCTCGGCGAGGAGGACGACGTTCTGATTGCCGGCAAGCGGCAGGTTCAGGCTCGCGGTGGCGACACCGTAGGAGGAGGAGGCAACCAGCGCGATGTCGCCCGTCTCGGCACCGATGAGCCGGGCGAAGCGCTCGCGCACGGCCTCGACCGGGAGGTGGAACTCGCGCCTCGTGATGGTCCAGGGGTGCTGCTTGGCGGCAAGGCCCGCCTGACCCGCAGTCATCACCGTGTCCATCAGCGGCGAGAGATAGGCGCAGTTGAGGTACGCAAGCCCATCCGGGATGTCGAAGCGGTGGCGTTGGCAGGGCAGGACCAAGGCAGGATTTCCTCAGGTAAGTGGTGAGGAAGACGGGGGCCTAAAGCCCCCTGCCCTCCGCGGGCGGGTGGACGAGGTGGCAGGCGACGCGGTGGCCGGGGGCCGCTTCGAGCGACTGGGGTTCGAGCCGTTTGCACACGTCCATCACGTGCGGACAGCGGGTGTGGAAGCGGCAGCCGGAGGGCGGGTTGGCGGGGCTCGGGATGTCGCCCTTGATGATCCGCTTGCCGGTGCGCTTGGTCGGGTCGGGCACCGGCACGGCGCTGAGGAGGGCTTGGGTGTAGGGATGTTGCGGGCGGGCGTAGAGCTCGTGCTTGGGGGCGGTCTCGACCACCTTGCCGAGATACATCACCATCACCCGGTCGGCGATGTGACGGACGACGCCGAGGTCGTGGCTGATGAAGAGGTAGGTGAGGCCGAACTCGGCCTGCAGGTCCTCGAGCAGGTTGATGACCTGGGCCTGGATCGAGACGTCGAGGGCGGAGACCGGCTCGTCGCAGACGATGAGCTTGGGATTCACTGCCAAGGCGCGGGCGATGCCGATGCGCTGGCGCTGACCGCCGGAGAACTCGTGCGGGTAGCGGTCGGCCTGATAGGCGGCGAGACCGACCACGTCGAGGATCTTCTCGACCCGCTGGCGGCGGCTCTTGGCGTCGCCGATGCCCTGGATCTCCAACGGTTCGGCGACGATGTCGGCGATCCGCATGCGCGGGTTCAAGGATCCGTACGGATCCTGGAAGATGATCTGCATCTGCCGCCGGATCGGCTGCATCGCCCGCTTGTCGAGCCCCTCGATGGCCTGCCCCTGGAACAGGATGCTGCCGGCCGAGGGCTCGATCAGGCGGACCAGCATGCGGCCGGTAGTGGTCTTGCCGCAGCCGCTTTCGCCGACGAGACCGAGCGTTTCGCCGGGCGCGATCTCCAGGTCGACGCCGTCGACGGCGCGGATCGGCGAGCCCTTGCGGCCGAACGGGCCGCCGCGCTGCGGAAAGTGCTTGGTCAGCCCGATGGCCTGGATCAAGGGCACGGTCATCGCTGCACCCCGTCGGCGCGGGCGAGCTCGTCGATGCGGATGCAAGCGGCGCGGTGGCGGGGGCCGGCGTCGACGAGGCGCGGGTCGATGGTGGCGCAGGCCGCCTCGGCGTAGCCGCAGCGGGGGCGAAAGCGACAACCGGTGGGCAGTTCGAACGGTGCGGGGACGGTGCCGGGGATGGCGAACAGGCGGCCGCCCTCGTCGTCGATGGAGGGGATGCTGCGCAACAGGCCCTCGGTGTAGGGGTGGCGCGGATGCGCGAAGAGCTCGTGGACGGGGGCCTCCTCGACGACGCGGCCAGCGTACATGACCATCACCCGATCGACGTGCTGGGCGACGACGCCGAGGTCGTGGGTGATGAGGATGACGGCCATGCCGAACTCGGCCCGGATGTCACTCAGCAGTTCGAGGATCTGCGCCTGGATGGTGACGTCGAGGGCGGTGGTGGGTTCGTCGGCGAGGAGCAGGCGCGGGTTGCACGAGAGGGCGATGGCGATCATCACCCGCTGCCGCATGCCGCCCGAGAGCTGGTGCGGGTACTCGTCGAGGCGGCGTGCGGGGGCGGCGATGCCGACGCGGTCGAGCATGTCTGTCGCCCGCTGCCGTGCCGCCTTGGCGCCGATCCTCTCGTGGTAGCGGATGGTCTCCACGATCTGGTCGCCGACGGTGTAGACCGGGTTGAGCGAAGTCATCGGCTCCTGGAAGATCATCGCGATCTCGGCGCCCCGGATCTGCCGCATGCGGCGATTGGAAACGCGGCGCAGGTCCTCCCCTTGAAAGCGGATGGAGCCGCCGGTGATCCGCCCCGGCGGATCGGGGATGAGGCCGAGGATCGAGAGCGCGGTGACACTCTTGCCGCTACCGCTCTCGCCGACGATGCCCATCACTTCGCCGGGCGCGAGGTCGAAGCTGACGCCATCGACGGCGTTGAAGGCCCCGCCGCCGGAGCGAAAGGCGGTGACGAGGTCGCGGACTTCGAGCAGGGGTGGCGTCACTGCTGGACTTTCAAGCGTGGGTCGAGGACGTCGCGGAGGCCGTCGCCCAGGAGGTTGAGGCCGAGGACCGTGGCGGCGAGGACGAGGCCGGGGATCAAGGTGATCCAGGGCGCTTCGCGAATGTACTGGCGGCCCTCGGAGATGATCGCGCCCCAGGTCGGGGTCGGCGGCTGCGCGCCGAGGCCGAGGAAGCTCAAGATCGCCTCCGACAGCACCGAATAGGCGAAGATGAAGGTGAGCTGGACGATCAGGGGTGCCATGCAGTTGGGCAGGATGTGGCGGCGCAGGATGCGCCAGTCGCTGGCGCCGGAGGCACGCGCCGCCTGCACGTACTCCATCTCGCGGGCGACCAGGACCGAGGCGCGGACGATGCGGGCGGTGCGCGGCGTGTAGACGACGGCAAGGGCGATCACGGCGTTCATCGAGCCGGGGCCGAGGGCGGCACCGATGCCGATCGCCAACAGGATCACGGGGAACGCCATGAAGGCGTCGCAGATCCGCATCAACAGATTGTCGAGGCTGCGGAAGTAGCCGGCGAGCGCGCCGATCAGGGTGCCGAACACGGCGTTGAGGAGGACCACGCCGAAGCCGATGGCGAGCGAAATCTGCGCCCCGTAGAGGACTCGCGCCCACTGGCTGCGGCCGAAATTGTCGGTGCCGAAGAGGAAGTCCGCGCCCGGCGGCTGGAAGCGCTGGCGGACCCCGGTCTGCCTGGGGTCGGCGGTGGTGAGAAGGTCGGCGAAGATGGCCGCGAGCAGCACCACCGTGAAGAGGGTACAGCCGACCACGAACAGCTTGTGCCGCAGGAGGCGCGACCAGACGCTGTCGCTGCGACGGCGGACCGGCGGGCGGACCGCAGACCCGGTCGCGGCTTCAGTCGCCATCGTAGCGCACCCTCGGATCGAGATAAGCGTAAAGGACGTCGACCAGCAGGTTCAACAACAACAGCATCGTCGCCACCAGCAACAACCCTCCCTGAATGACGGGGTAGTCGCGGCGCAGGATCGCCGAGCCGAGCAACGAGCCGACGCCGGGAATCGAGAAGATCACCTCGATGATGACCGAGCCCGACAACAGCAGGCTGAAGATGATGCCGACGACCGTGATTACCGGGATCATCACGTTCTTGAGCGCGTGCTTGCCGACGACGACGTATTCGGGGAGACCCTTGGCGCGGGCGGTGCGGATGTAGTCCTGGCGCAGCACCTCCAGCATGGTCGAGCGGGTGATGCGGGCCAAAAGCCCCATTTGCAGCATGGCGAGCGAGATGGCGGGCAGCGTCGTCGAGCGCAGCCAACCGACGAAGTCGGTCCGGAAATCGACGTAACCGGCGGTGGGCAGCCAGCCGAGTTGGACCGCGAACAGGACGATCAGCATCAAGGCCAGCCAGAAATTTGGCAGACTGACGCCGATCAGGGCGACCGTCATGACCGACTGGTCGATCCACGTGTTGGGGAAGAGTGCCGCGACGATGCCGAGGACGAGACCGACCGCGACGGTGATGACGAAGGCATAGAGGGCGATCGAGATCGATACCGGCAGCCGCTCCAGGGTGACGTCGACGACGTCGCGGCCGAGCAGCATCGAACGGCCGAGATCGCCCTGCAGCAGGTTGGCGTACCAACTCAGGAGTTGGACGTGGAACGGCTGGTCGAGACCGAGCCGTTGCCGCACTTCGTCGACTTCGGCCGGCGTCGCGTTGAGCCCAGCGAGGATGATCGCAGGGTCGCCCGGCACGAGCTGCATCAACGAAAACGAAATCAGCGAAACGATGAACAACACCGGGATGGCGTACAGCAGCCGGCGGACGACGAAGCTGAGCATCGCCTAGGCTCCCAAGCTCGAGGCGCCGGCCGAACGACACGCTGCCGTTCGGCCGGCCGAAACGGGGCTCAGGAGGCGGGGTCCATCCAGACGTTGGACATCCGCGGGATGCGGAACGGCACGAAGTTGTGCACGTTGTGCCGGGTTGCCTGGTTCTTGGTCAGCCAGCCGAAGGGCAGTGCCAGACCGTGTTCCATCACCCGGTACTGCACGTCGGCGAAGGCTTCGGCCCGCTCCTCGAAGGTCTCGGAGTTGACCATGCGCGCATAGGCTTCGTCGAACACCGGATCGCTGTCTTCCGGATTGGCGAAATTGTAGATCGGCCGCGGCGGCGCCATGAACTTGAAGACCGCCAGGTAGCCGAGCGACGAGTTGGTTCCCCAGCCGGTGAAGTGGTAGTTCCAGTCGTCGTGCGCGGTATTCCGAGTGGAAATCGTTGCCGGCCAGTCCTGCACCTCCAAGCGCACGTTCATGCCGATTTCTTGGAGCTGCTCGGCCATCATCAGTGCCGCGTTGTACATGGTGGTGTAGTCGCGGTTGGTGAGCAGCACCAATTCCTCACCGGCATAGCCGGCTTCCTCCAGCAGCGCCTTGGCCTGCTCCGGGTCGTTGACGTTGAAGTATTCCTGGCCGGCGTCGCTGTAGACGGCGCGATCCTGCGTCTGGAAACCGTAGTTGAGGTTGTAGGCCCCGTCCGTCGCCACCTCCATGATCTCCTCCATGTCGAGGGCGACGGCGATGGCGCGGCGCACCAGCGCGTTGTCGGTCGGTGGCTTGGCGAGGTTCGGCGTGGCGATGTGGATCCAGAAATTCTCGTAGGGCACGATGTTGATGTTCGGATCGCCGCTCAACCGCTCGACGCTCGACTGCGGCACGTCCTCGACCGCGTGCAGCTCCCCGGTCTCCAGGCCAGCCACCCGCGAGCCCGCCTCGGTCACGATGCGGAAGGTGACCTGATCGACGCAGGCTACCTTGTAGCCGCCGAAACCCGTCCGGTCGTCGAAGGACTCGTTCGGTTTGTAGTCGTCGAATCGCGCCAGCCGCACGTGGCTGTCGGGGATGAACTCGACGAAGCGGAACGGCCCGGTCCCGATCGGTTCGAGCCGCATCGCGTCGTTGGCCGCGTTCTCGGCCTTGACGATCACGATCGGCACGCTGAACGAGCTGAGTTCTTCGAGGAAGGTCGGCTGCGCCTGCTTCATGTGGACGACGAAGGTCAGGTCGTCGGTCGCTTCCCAGCTCTCGGCATTGGCCAGGATCGCCCGTTCGACGCCGACCTGGGCGTAACGGTCGAAAGACGCCACCACGTCGGCCGCATTCAGCATCGAGCCGTCGTGGAACGGCACCCCTTCGCGCAAGGTGAAGGTATAGGTCAGGCCATCGTCGCTGATGTCGACGGCCTCGGCCAACTCCAGGATGGTCTCGTTGGTCTCGTCGCGGGTCACCAGCGATTCGAAGATGTGCATGGCGATGTTGCGCGTCGAGATGGTCGAACTCGCGTGCATGTCGAGGCTGTTCACCATGGCCTCCTGACCGAACACCAGATGGCCGCCGGTGTGCGGGCAGGTGAACTTCTCCGCCGCGGCGCTGCCGGCGAGCAGACTGCCGACCGCGGCGCCGACCAGCCAGCCCGATCGTACCAACGTGACGCTCATGGCGCTTCTCCCTGTCCTGAACGACCCTCTGTCACGCGGGGTCATGCAATGACGGTGCCAAGAAAACCGGGTCGCTACAACCCTCGCCGTGGTCCGACAACGCAGCCTTGCAACGAGCCGCCGAAGCCCTAGGCCTGGAAGCCCGAACGAAGGCGCGACGAGGAGCGGCGGAGCATGACGATCGAGGTGCTGGGCTTGGCCCGTGGACGAATCGAACCCTGGATCGAGCCCATCGCCGCGCACTGCCGTCTCAGCCTCGTCACGCCTGCCGACGATCTCGACGCGGCCCTCGCCGGCATCGGTGACCCCGTTCGCGCCATCGTCACCAGCGGCGGCATGCGGGTCGACCGCGCCCTGCTCGACCGGCTGCCGGCGCTCGGCATCGTGACGGTGACCGGCGTCGGCTACGATCACGTGGACGTGGCCGCCTGCAAATCGCGCGGCATCTTCGTCTGCAACGCCCCCGGGACCACCACCGCCTGCGTCGCCGACATGGCGATCGGCCTCTATCTCGCGGTCGTCCGCCGGATCGTCGCCCACGATCGCTTCGTCCGCGAGGGTCGCTGGTTGGCGGGCCGGGCCCCCCTCACCCGTCGGGCCAGCGGCCGGCGACTGGGCATCTGGGGTCTGGGTGCCATCGGCCGGGCCGTCGCCCGCCGCGCCCTGGCGTTCGACATGGACGTGCACCACTACTCCCGCCGCCCCCGCTCCGACGTCGGCTACACCGCCCATCCCTCGCTGCTCGATCTGGCGGCGGCGGTGGACGTCCTGGTGTGCACGGTGCCGGCCAATGCGGAGAGCATCGGCGCGGTGAACACCGCCGTACTGGACGCCCTCGGTCGGGACGGCATCCTCGTCAACGTCGGTCGCGGCACACTGGTCGACGAAGCGGCCCTGGTGCGCGCGCTCGTGGAACGGCGCATCGCCGGTGCCGGGCTCGACGTCTTCGTCGAGGAGCCCTGCTTGCCGAGCGCAGTCGTGGGTCTCGACAACGTCGTCCTCGGCCCCCACGCGGCGGGCTCCACCCACGAGACCTGGGCCGACGTGGTCGGCACCATCCTGGAGAACGTCGACCTCTTCGTCCGCGAGGGTCGCGTCTCGACGCCCGTCGGCTGATCAGCCGGCCCAGACCGGCGTGAGCCAATCGCGGCGGGCGGGGTCCTGCCCCCGCACCACGGCGAAGTAGCGCTCCTGCATGGCGCGGGTCATCGGCCCGATCGCGCCGTCGCCCACCGGCAGCCGGTCGATGGAGAGGATCGGCTCGATCTCCTGCCCTGAACCGCACCAGAAGGCCTCGTCCGCGGCGTAGAGTTCCGAGCGGTCGAGCCGGCGCTCGATCGCGGGCGCTCCCGCCACCTCCGGTGCCAGGGCCAGCACGGTGTCGCGGGTGATGCTCTCCAGAATGTCGCTGCCGACATCGGGCGTGATCAGCCGGCCGTCGCGGACGACGAAGAGGCACGCGCCCGAACCCTCCGCCACCTTGCCGTCGGCGGTCAGCATCAAGACGCCGTCGTAGCCGTCCTGCATGGCGGCGATCTCGGCGGCGCGGTTGTTGACGTAGTTGCCGGTGCATTTCACGCGCGCCGGCAAGGCCGCGTCGGCAATACGCCGCCAACTCCCGACGGTGACGTGAACGCCGCCGCCGACCCCCTTGGACGGACGCGGCAACGCCCCGGCGACGAGGCCGATCGGCCCCGTCTGATGCAACGGCAGATCGCCGTCCATGTAGGCGATGAGGCGGATGTGGACGTCCTCGCGCAGTTCGTTCGCCCGCAGCATCGAAAGTACGGCATCGGCGAGTTCGGCCCGGTCATGGATGCGGTCGTAGCGCATCACCTTCATCCCGAAGCGCAGCCGCTCCAGATGCTCGTCGAGGCGAAAGACGTAGAGCTCGCCATCGGCACCGGCATAGCCCCTGAGCCCCTCGAACACGCCGCAGCCATACTTCACCACGCCCGAGAAGGCATGCACCTTGGCCTCGCCATAGGGCACGATCTCGCCGTCAAGATACATCCAAGGTGCTGTCGCCATCGGCCTTCCCTCCCCACCGCCACACGCGCACGCTCGCAGTCGACGCAGCGCGTGGCAAGCCACGCCGCCGCTCGGGCGCCATGCACCGAGCAACGATGTGTCGACGGCGGCAAAGGCGGGGGTATTGGGCCCCCTACGATCCCCGAGCGGCGGCAGGCCGCCGCCACGTGGACCTGGGGCTCGCGGACCGCGCGTTCGAGCCGCCCCCCGAGACGCGGTCGAGGAAGGCGCGCACGGTGGCGGCCACGGCTGCTTCGGCGGCTTCGCCGTCGGCCGGCGCCTCGAACTCGCGATACCGCGTCTGCCGCGGGGGTAGCGCCAGGGCGAGTGCCCGGGCACCCGAGGTCGCCGGGCGGTGCGGGTGGCTTCGATCGGTACCGACGACCAGGATCGGTACGTCCAGCGTGGCGAGGCCATAGGGGTCGAGGGCCTGGATCAGCGCTGGCTCGAGCACCGCCGCCGCGCGGATACGGCGGTCGGCGAGGCCCTCGACATCGCCCGGCGGCTCGACTTCATCGACGAGGCCGCAGTCGTCGTGCTCGGGGTGGTGGGCGCAGAGCAATGCATGTCGCTCCGGCGCAGCCGGCACGCCGACCAGGGTCAGCACGGTGAAGGCGCCAAGGCCGTGCCCGATGGCGACGATTGCGTCCGCGTCGATCGTGTGACCGAGGACCGAGTGATCGAGCACCGCGTCGACCGTGCGGCGGAGGTCGAGGGCGCGCCGCCCGATCGCGGCCCGACCATCCCTATCCGTTCCCGCCTGGTCGATCGCGACGACGACGTAGCCGGCTTCGGCGAGCGCGCGGGCGAGCCAAGCCTGACCGGCAGTTGGCTCGAAGATGCCGTGCGACAGGAGGACCAGGGGAAACGGCCCCTGGCCCACCGGCGCCGCCGCCCAAGGGTCGATGCGTGGGCCGATGCCGTCGGTGGCAAGGCGCAGGCGCTCGTGGCTACCGCCACTCGGGTACCAGACGTGGCCGGCGAGCGCGGGGGGGGCGGTGCCGGCGATGCGCAGCGATGCATGGCCGACGTCCTGGGGCACGGGATCGGCGATGCTCGCCCAAGCCACGAGGGCCGCGACGAGGCCCGGGGCGACCAACGGCGCGAGCCGGCTACGCATGGTTCCTCTCCAGCAATGACGGATGGGCGCGACCGGCTCACCGCTCCCAGAACGGCTTGCGCGCTTCGGTGCGCGCATCCTCCCGGGCGACGCCGATGTCGCGCAGCATGCGGTCCGGCAACTCGGCGAGCTGGGCGCGGCTGCGGGAGCGCTCACGCCAGGTCCGGAACACGTGCCAAATGCCGATCAGCGCGTTCCAAAGCCCGATGCCGAGCGGTACCGCAGACGACAGGTGAGAGTGGTGTATCGGCACGACTTTGCGGTGCTCGCTCATGGCGACGGTCCCCTGACGATGTGTGTCCGGCCCGAGGCGATAGCCGAGGCGCCAGCGTCGGATCTTGATCGAAGTTGCGGCCGCAGGTGCGGCGACGGCGCGGGTGCAGCGCATGGCGGTGGAACCTCGAAGGGGGTTGGTCTGGCCATCGTCGTTGCGTTACTGGTTCCAAGAAAGAGCCAGTACGAGGTCGTTCGATGGAACCAGTCGCACTCGCCGCCTTGGCACCGCTGGACCGTGCCGCCGCGACGCCGCTCACCCACCAGCTCTACCTCGCGCTGCGCGCCGCGGTTCGCGACGGCCGGCTGCCGGCCGGCTTCTCGCTGCCGTCGAGCCGCACCGCCGCGATGAGCCTCGGCGTCTCGCGCAACACGGTGAACGCGGCCTACGACCTGTTGCGCGCCGAGGGGGTGGTGACCGTGCGCGCCGGTGCGACGCCGCGCGTGTCGGCGCTGGACGAGCCGCCAGCCCGGCCGCCCCGGCCGGCGGTGCCCGAAGGTCCGCTGCCCTCGGCCCGCGGACGCCGCCTCGCCACCGACGAGCGGACGCGGCTCTACGCCCGAATGCAGGGGCACTTCCCGCCCGGCGACCCCGACGAGGCGCTGTTCCCGCGCGAGCTTTGGGCACGCACGCTCAGGCGGGTGGCGCAGGCCCGCTACGGCGACGCCATCAGCTACGGCAGCTACGAAGGACTGCCGCGGCTGCGCGAGGTGCTGGCCGAGCGCCTTTTGGTCGACCGCGGCGTGCGGACGGAGCCGGACCGGATCCTCGTTACCGCCGGCGCCCAGTCGGCGATGGGCCTGATCGCGCGGGTGCTGGCCGACCCCGGCGACGCGGCCCTGATCGAGGAGCCGGGCTATACCGGCACGCGCAGCGCGCTGCGCGGCGCCGGCCTGCGGTTGGTTCCCCTGCCGGTCGACGGCGACGGCGCCGACATCGAGCGGGTAGACGGGACGCTGCCGGTGCGGCTCGCCTACGTGACACCTTCGAACCAATACCCCCTGGGCGTGCGCATGACGCTGGCGCGGCGGCTGGCGCTGCTCGCCCATGCCCGCGCGCACGGCGCGGTCGTCGTCGAGGACGACTACGACGGCGAGTTCCACTGGCGTGGCGGTCCCATCGCCGCCCTGCACGCGCTCGGCGAGGGCAACGAAGTGATCTACATGGGCTCCGCCTCGAAGAGCCTCTTGCCCGGCGTGCGCCTCGGCTGGCTCGTGGTTCCGCCGCAACTCGCCGACACCTTCCGCATCGCCCACCGCACCCTCGGCGTCGCCGCCAGCGTCCACGTGCAGGCGGCGCTCGCCGAATTGATGGCGAACGGCGCCTATCGCGCGCACTTGCGGCGAATCGCCCGCATCTACGCCGGCCGTGGCGCCCTCCTCGCAAATGCGCTCGGCGGGCGCTTCGGCGGTCGGCTCCAGGTCAACCAGCCGGACGGCGGCCTGCAACTCACGGTCGAGCTGGCCGATTACCAGATCGAGCGGACCGCGTTGCAGCGGCTCGGCGCTGCGGGCTTCGCCGTGGCCGCGCTGTCCGGGTACGGCCTCGACCGCCCTTGCCGGCCGGGCCTCGTCATCGGCTTCGCCGACGCGACCCCGCCCCTGGTCGAGCGGTTCGCGGCGGCGTTGGGAACGGTGCTGTAGTCCCCGGAGCGGGCGGTCCATGATCGTGTCCCTGGCGGTCGCAGGGCACAGCTTCGCTGCACGCGGCGACCGCCGCGACCCGATTCGCGCGATGCAACGAAGAGAAGTCGCAGGCGGTTCTTGGCCCCCTGCCTGATGCGCTAAACGCCGCCTTGCGTTTCCTCGACGACCCACGTGGCGAGGTCGGCCAGGGCTTGGGCGGTGGCTTCGTCGATGGCGCGGGTGAGCGTCTCGGCGGCATCGTCGGCCGCCCGCGCCGTGCCCGTGAACACGGCCGTCGACACGATCTCGCGATCCGGCAGGCGCACCAGCCGTGCCGCCACGCTGGCGACCGCGTTGGCGCTGAGGTCGGGCTGGATCTCGGCTTCCATCGCCTCGAGCAGCGTGACCAGGGCGAACTGTGCGCGGCCGGCCCGCTGCGCTGCATCCACGACCTGGATCGAGCCGGTGGCCTGGAGCGTGCGGGCCAGCGAGCGCCGGAGCATGTCGGGCATGCGGTCGTCCCAGCGGGCACCCGCCACCGCCGCCCGCTGGCCGTCGGCGAGCACCAGGATGCGGTCGGTCGCGAGCAGGCCCTGGGCGATCGGGGTTTCCACCGCCACCGATGGACCGTCCGACGACATCGCGGTGCCGGCGGGCATCGCCCCGGCGCCGAGCTGGAAGGACGGCGTGGGCTGTGCCTGGGGCAACGCCACGCAACCGGCGAGGGCTAGCACCGCGGCCACGACCCACCAGCGGCCGGGAAGCGCTCGGAACCTGGTCATGTCATCTCCCTGGGACACGATCTGCACCATCTCGCTCAACGCGGGCCGCGCGACCGCGGCTGGTATTCGGGAATCGCCTCGGGCCGCAGCAGAAAGCCCGCGCCTTCCGCCTCCAGCCGTCGCGCCACCCGCTCGATGGCGCGTACCATCGACTGGGCGTCGACCGCCAACCCCTGCAACTCGCCCAAACCCTCGCCGGTGAACTGGCGCAGCGCACCGCGGTTCTCGCGCACCAGCGCCTGGACCTCCTCGGCAGCACTGCCCATCGCGGCGACCGCGGTCGCGAGGCCGTCGATCACCGCGGTCACGTCTTCGGTGCGGTCGCCGAGCAGGCCGTCGAGCCGGGCGGCGGTCTCACCGATGGTCGTAGCCGCATCGCGCAGGCTCGCCACCGCCTCGGTGACGCCCGGGCCGGCCGCCTCCAACGCGGCGGCGAAGCTGGCCGCGCTGGCGAGCGCCGCCGACACGTTGGCGAGGTTGTCCTCGGTGAACAGCTTGCCCGCCTCGTCGGCGATGCTCCCGAAGCGGCCCACCATATCCGGCAGGTCCTGGCCGAGCGTCTGTGCGATTTCGGTGAAGCGGGCGAGGTCCGAGCGTACCGCCGGCATGGTGGGCACGCCCATGAAGGTCGACGGCGCCTCGTAGGGCGGCTCCTCTGCGGCGAAGACGAGCCGCAGGTTCATCGAGCCGGTCACGACGCTCTGCACGCCGATCTGCGCCCGCAGACCGTCGTCGATCAGGCGGTCGACGATGAAGGCGGTATCGCCGTAGTCGCGGTCGACCACCAGCGCGCCGCCATGCAGGCGGAAGACGACACCGTTGACGATGGTGCCGGCCTCGACGGTCAGCACGGCGCCGACCTGGGTCACCTCGCCGACCTGCACGCCGTTGTAGGTGACGGGGGCGCCGACGTGCAGGCCCTGCAGGCTTTCGCCGAACACGGCGGCACGGCGAATCGAGTCGTCGAAGATCAGACCCGAACCGAAGGCGACGATGCCGCCGACGACGAGACCGATACCGCCGAGGACGAAGGCGCCGATCCAGGCCGAGGACACACGGCGCGCCATCAGGCCTGCCCGGTCGGTCGTCGGATCAGCCGCATGCCGTCTCCTCTTCGGTCTCGCCACGGCGAAGGAACCGCCGCACCTTCTCGTGCTCGGCGTGGTCGCGCAGCCACGAGGGTGCGCCGCGGCCAATCATGCGTCGGCTTTCGGCATCGAGAAAGATGCTGTCCGTGCCGATGGCGAAGATGCTGGCGAGTTCGTGGCTGACGATCACCACGGTGGCGCTCAGCGTGTCGCGGAGTTGGACGATCAGTTCGTCCAGCAGCCTGGCACTCAACGGATCGAGGCCGGCCGAGGGCTCGTCGAAGAACAGCAGCGGCGGATCGAGGGCGATCGCGCGTGCGAGGCCGGCGCGCTTGCGCATGCCGCCCGAGATCTCCGAGGGGTAGTAGTCCTCGAACCCGGCAAGGCCGACCAGCGCCAGCTTGTAGGCGGCGATGTCCCGGCGTTCGCGAGCGCGGAGCCGCGTGTGCTGCTCCAGCACCATCTCCACGTTCTGCGCGAGCGTCATCGAGCTGAAGAGGGCGCCTTGCTGGTAGAGCATGCCGACCTTGGCGAGATGCGCCGCCATGGCCCGCCCGTCGTCCGGATCGAACGGCCGGCCGGCATAGGCGATGCTTCCCTCGGCGGGACGGAGCAGTCCCAGCATGTGCCGCAAAAGCGTGCTCTTGCCGCAGCCGCTGTCGCCCATGACGAAGAAAATCTCGCCCGCCTTCACCTCGAAGTCGACGGCGCGTTGGAGCGTGAAGTCGCCGAAGGCCATGGTGAGGTCCCGCACCTCGATCAGGGGGGCGTCAGATGTCGAGGACATGGAACACCATGGTGAGGAGGGCGGCGGCGGCGATCACGTAGACGATGCCGGTGACCACCGCCGACGTCGTCGCGGTGCCGACGGCGGCCGCACTGCGCCCGCACTGCATGCCGCGCATGCAGCCGGCGATCGCGACGAGGGCGGCGTAAACCGTCCCCTTGAAGATGCCGCCCGCGAAGTCGGTGAGCGAGACCGTGGTCAGGGTGCGGTGCCAATATTGGAGCAGCGTGACGTCCGGCAGGTTGGCGCCGACCGCCGCCCCGCCGAGGATGCCCAAGAGGTTCGCGTAGACGACCAGAAACGGCATCATCAAGACGAGTGCGAGCACCCGAGGCAGGACGAGGTAGTCCATCGGCTCGACCGCCATGGTGCGGAGCGCGTCGATCTCTTCGTTGCCCTGCATGGTGCCGATGCTGGCGGCGAAGGAGGCGCCGGTGCGGCCGGCGACGATGATCGCCGTCATGATCGCCCCCATGTCGCGCGCCATCGCCACGCCGACGAGGTCGGCGACGAAGAGCTGGGCGCCGAACGCGCGCAGCTGGATGGCGCCGACGAAGGCGAGGATGGCGCCGACGAGAAAGCTGATGAGCGCCACCACCGGCAGGGTGTCGGCGCCGACGTCGCGGAGCGTGTCGACGAAGTCGCTGCGCCGGAAGCGCGCACGGCCGATCAGGAGCCGGCCGCAGGACCGGGTCAGTTCGCCGACGAACACGACCGTACCGACGAACTCGGCCCAAGCCCCCTTGGCGCCGTCGCCGACGGCGGTGAGCAGCCCCCGGCCGCGCGCGCGGCTCCGGTCCTCGCCGCGCGGCGCGTTGGCGAGCGCCAGGGCGAGGAGACGGCGGGCACCGTCCGGCAGGTCGTCGGTGCTGGCCTCGACCTTCAGGCCCTCGGCCGCGCGCACCACGGCGAGGCAATAGGCGACGAGGCCCGCGTCCCAGGCGTCGAGGCGTTGGGCATCGAAGCGCAGCCGCTCCACCCCGCCCTCGCCGAGCGCTGCCCGCACCGGGGCCACCGCCGGCAGCCCGTTCTCCAGCCGCCAAGCCCCCTCCAGCCGCAGCGTGAGCGTCGTCCCCTCGCGCGCCAGTCGCGGCCTGCCCGCCTCGTCGTTCCGGCGATCCCGCATGCGATCCGGTCGAGCCCTCCCTCGGCGCCACGTCGCGGCCCGTGGCAGGCCTTACCCGCCAGCCCCGAGCGACGCCAGCCCCCACGACACCATGGGCCTCGCGACGCATCGAAGCGAGCCAGGGGGCCTGATGGCCCACGCCCCTTGCGATCGGCTGCGCTTTGCGCCACAGCGCCACGTTCCGTGCCCAACAGGAGCCCATGTCATGCTCGACCGCCGCTTCGCCTTCGACGGCAACGCGATTGCCTGGGCGGTCGGCGGCGAGGGGCCGCCGGTGGTCCTGGTCCACGGTACGCCGTTCTCGGCGCATGTCTGGCACCGGATCGCGCCGCACCTGGAGCGGCACGCGCGGGTTTTCCGCTTCGATCTCCTCGGCTACGGCGGCTCGGCCAAGGGGGCCGGCATCGACGTCTCGTTGGCCGTGCAGAACCGGCTGCTGGCGGCGCTGCTCGACCACTGGGGCCTGGCGCTGCCGCACGTCGTCGCCCACGACTTCGGCGGTGCCACGGCCTTGCGCGCTTGGGTGCTCGACGGGCGGCGCTACGCGTCCCTCACCTTGATCGACCCGGTGGCGGGGGGCCCCGGGGGGGGGGCCCGACGCGCGGCCCGCGCCGCCTTCGACGCCGCCCGCGCCCGCCGGCCCCCCCCGCGCCGACCCCCCCCCCAGCCAGCCGAGGAACCGAGGGGCGGGCGCCGCGGCCACCACGCGCCCC
>JBJHBG010000108.1:0-16920 GCA_050485385.1 Geminicoccaceae bacterium
CGACCTGCAGGCCGCCATCAACCGCTACCTCGACGAGCACGATGCCGATCCCAAGCCGTTCACCTGGACTGCCAGTTCCGCCTCGATCGTCGACAAGCTGAACCAAGTGAATGCGTCCGTGCGCTAGCTCGTATCCTCCTTGATCGAGAACTCGCGATGCACTTCAGGAACGTCGACGACTTAGCCGGATTTTGGGCGAGACCCGACGCTGAACGTCGCAAGCTATGGGGGCCACCGCTCGACCCCTGCGAACCGTTACAGGGTTTCGATTCTCGCCGTGTACGCAATGCCGAGTTGGGCATCGATCCGTGATCAACGCTGGCCGCCCTCCACAAGACAACCCTATCCGTGTTGCAGCATTGATCGTCTATCTGGATTGAATTTTGAGATCCTTGCCCAATTCGCAGTGATCATCCTCACCCCACCGGGTCGCGGAGCGGCCCGCAGTTTGGGGGGTTGCAGGGGGCGTGCCCCCTTGTATCTTGCCGTTGCCTGCCGACGCGGTGTCGGCGAGGCTCGTGGTGGACGGGAGCCCGTGGCCCCCTGGGGTGCAAGAGCCCGTGGTGCAGCGCGGGGCCCCGTCCATCGGTTCCAACGGGAGCCCGAACGGTCGCTCGGGTCAGGCGCGGTCATCGCGGCCACGCCGGAGCCCGCATTCGCAAGGACGGGTCATGGAACACGCCGCCTCCGCCGGCGCGGTGTTCGTCGGCATCGACGTCGCCAAGGATCGCCTCGACGTCCACGTCCGGCCGTCGGGCAAGGCTTTCGCCGTGCCGCGTGACGGTGCGGGGCTCGACCGCCTGGTCGCGGACCTTCGCCGGCTCGCCCCCACCTTGATCGTACTGGAGGCCACCGGCGGCTTCGAGCGTACGGTCGCCGCCGCCCTGGCCGGGGCCGAGTTGCCGCTCGCCGTGGTCAACCCGCGGCAGATCCGCGACTTCGCCCGCGCCACCGGTCGCCTCGCCAAGACCGATGCCCTCGACGCCGAGGTCATCGCCCTCTTCGCCGAGCGGATCGCCCCCGAGCCCCGGCCGGTGGCCGGTGAGGAGGCGCAGGGGCTCGCCGAACTGGTCGCCCGCCGCCGCCAGATCGTCGACATGATCGGGATGGAGCGCAACCGACGCCGCCAGGCGCGCAGCCGCAGGGTCGTGCGCACGGTCGACGCCACCCTGGTCGTGCTCCAGGCCCAGCTCCAGGCGATCGACGACGACATCGACGGCGCCGTGAAGGCCTGCCCGGCCTGGCGGGCCGCCGACGACCTGCTCACCTCCGTCCCAGGGGTGGGTGACGTCACCGCCCGCACGCTGATCGCCGAGTTGCCCGAACTTGGACAACTCGACCGACGCCGGCTTGCGGCCCTGGTCGGCGTCGCCCCGATCAACCGCGATTCCGGCCAACGTCGCGGTCATCGCGCCATCGCCGGCGGGCGCAGTGCCGTCCGCCGCGTCCTCTTCATGGCCACCCTCGTCGCCATCCGCTGGAACCCCGTCCTCGAAGCCCACTACCGGCAACTCGTCGCCCGCGGCCGCCCCAAGAAGGTCGCCCTCGTCGCCTGCATGCGACGCCTCCTCGCCATCCTCGCCGCCATCCTCAGGAGCCAACGACCATGGCAGCCCGCTTGACCAACAAGACGGTCGCTGCATCCTTACTTCCTTACCGCCCAACAAAAGGCACGGACCGGGCGGGGTGCCCGGTCCGCGGTGTGGTCAGTT
Organism: Geminicoccaceae bacterium; assembly: GCA_050485385.1. GTDB lineage: Bacteria > Pseudomonadota > Alphaproteobacteria > Geminicoccales > Geminicoccaceae > RECO01. The sequence goes on from JBJHBG010000108.1 coordinate 1,713, forward strand.
CTGGGCTTCGGTCCAGCGGGTGATGAGTTCGTCGTAGGCGATGGTTTCGCCTTGGGGCTTCTCGTCGTCGAGTTGGGCCCAAGGGGCGCCGTCGCGCTCGAGCCAGTAGGCCGGGTCGCGCGGCTCGTTGAGGCGGGGGCCGCAGCCGCTGTAGGTGTTGGCGGCCTCGTCGGCGGCCTGCATGCGGGCCATCAGGTCGTCCATCTCGCCGGCGAGCCGGTCCATGGCTTCCTGGGCGGTGAAAGTGCCGGCCGTCACGTCGCCGATGTTCTGCCACCAGAGCTGGGCGAGGCGCGGATAGTCCGGCACGTTGACGCCGGTGTCGGTCCACGAGCGGCGGTCGGGCGAGCGGTAGAACTCGACGAGGCCGCCGAGATAGGGGGCGCGCTCGGTGAAGCTTTCGTGGCGGATGGTGCTGTCGCGCACGAAGGTGAGGCCGACGTGGCTCTTCTTCAGGTCGACCGTCTTGGACGAGGCGAACTGGGCGAACAGCCAAGCGGCCTGACGGCGGTCGAGCGGGGTCATCTCGAGCAGCGTCCAGGAGCCGACGTCCTGGTATCCCCTCTGCATGCCTTCCTGCCAGTAGGGGCCGTGCGGCGAGGGGGCCATGCGCCAGAGCGGCAGGCCGTCCTCGTCGACCGTGTTGTTACCCTCCTCGCGGGTCTGGACCATCGAGGCGGTGAACGCCGTGTACCAGAAGATCTGCTGGGCGACGTTGCCCTGGGAGAGCGCCGGCAGCGACTGGTAGAAGTCGAGGTCGGCGGCACCGGGCGGCGCGTAGGCGCGCAGCCACTCGTCCCACTTGCGGATGGCGTAGACGGCGGCGGGGCTGTTGGTGGCGCCGCCGCGGCTGACCGAGGCGCCGACCGGATTGCAGGTGCCCTCCTCCATGCGGATGCCCCATTCGTCGACGGGCACGCCGTTGGGCAGGCCGATATCGGCCGCACCGGCCATGGAGAGCCAGGCGTCGGTCATCCGCCAGCCGAGGTCGGGGGCGCGCTTGCCGTAGTCCATGTGGCCGTAGACGCGCACGCCGTCGATCTCGCGGACGTGGTCGGTGAAGAACTCGGCGATGTCCTCGTAAGCCGACCAGTCGATCGGCACGCCGAGGTCGTAGCCGTAGAGCTCGCGGAACTGCGCTTGCAGGTCCTCGCGGTCGAACCAGTCCTTCCTGAACCAGTAGAGGTTGGCGAATTGCTGGTTGGGGAGCTGGTAGAGGTTGCCGTCGGGGTCCATGGCCGATTCGCGGCCGAAGAAGTCCTCGACGTCGAGGGTGGGCGAGGTGACGTCGGCGCCCTCGCCGGCCATCCACTCGTCGAGGTTGACGGTCTGGCCGAGGCGGAAGTGCATGCCGATGAGGTCGGCGTCGTTGACCCAGAGATCGTAGATGTTGCGGCCGGTCTGGAGCTGGGTCTGCAACGCTTGGACGACGTCGCCCTCGCCCATGATCTGCATGTTGACGCGGATGCCGGTGATCTCCTCGAAGGCGCGGGTGAGCACCGTCGCCTCGTAGTCGTGCGTCGGGATCGCCTCGGCGATGGCGTTGATGGTCATGCCCCTGAAGGGCTCCGCCGCCTGGATGAACCACTCCATCTCGGCGAGCTGTTCCTCGCGGGACAGCACCGAGGGCTGAAACTCCTCGTCGATCCACCGTTCCGCCGCGGCCATGTCGGCGAGCGCCCAACCGGGTGCCGCCATGGCGAGCGCGGTGGCGGCGGACAGCATCAAGCTCCGTCGCATGTTCGACCTCCCTTTGCGTCGTTGCCGTCCTGGCGCGAAGGCGCCGGACGTTCCCTGGCCGCTCACACCCATCGGAACACCCCAAGGGCGTAGAGGATGGAGAGGCCCAGAGCCCCGTGCAGGTCCGGCCCGATCAGGCCGAGCCAAGCGAGATGGATGTAGGCGCTGCCCAAGAGCGAGATGAACAGGCGGTCGCCGCGGGTGGTGTGGAGGCCGAGGATGCCGCGCCTGGGGGCGCCGCCGGGCGAGACCAGTTCCCACACGGTCATGGCGAGCAGTGCCGTGGCGATGCAGGCGAAGAACGCGGCCGTCGGCCAGGTCCATGCCATCCAGGAGAGGTCCACGGCCACGCCTCCTCACACCCGCCCGAGCGCGAAGCCGCGGGCGATGTAGTTGCGGACGAAGTAGATGACCAGCGCACCGGGGATGATGGTGAGCACGCCGGCGGCGGCCAGAAGGCCGGCCTCGTAGCCGGAGATGCTGGCGGTGCGGGTCATCACCGAGGCGATCGGCCGGGCATCGACCGAGGTCAGCGTCTTGGCGAGCAGCAGTTCCACCCAAGAGAACATGAAGCAGAAGAACATGGCGACGCCGATGCCCGAGGCGATCAGCGGCACGAAGATCTTGGTGAAGAAGCGGGGGAACGAGTAGCCATCGATGTAGGCGGTCTCGTCGATTTCCTTCGGCACGCTCGACATGAAGCCTTCGAGGATCCAGACCGCGAGGGGAACGTTGAAGAGGGTGTGGGCGAGCGCCACGGCGAGGTGGGTGTCGAACAGACCGACCGAGGAGTAGAGCTGCACGAACGGCAGGGCGAAGATGGCGGGCGGCGCCATGCGGTTGGTGAGCAGCCAGAAGAACAGGTGCTTGTCGCCCAAGAAGCGGTAGCGCGAGAAGGCGTAGGCCGCTGGCAGGGCGACCATCACCGAGAGCACCGTATTCAGGCTGACGTAGAGCAGCGAGTTGAAGTAGGCATTGTACCAGACCGGATCCGTGAAGATTCGTCGGTAGTTTTCGAGGGTAAAATTGTTTGGCCAGAGCGTGAAGTCGCCCAGAATCTCGCCGGTCGTCTTGAACGACATGTTGACCAGCCAGTAGATCGGGACGAGCAGGAAGAGGATGTAGAGGGCGGGGACGATCCACGCCCAACTGCGGCGGGGGCGCTCGCGGACGGCCACGGCACCGACGCGGGTGGCGGCGGAAGCGACGGCGGTGCTCATGGGCGGGCCTCCTCCTGGCGCATGGTCACCACCGTTCCTCGTTGCGCATCATGATCGTGTAGAAAATCCAGCTGATCAGCAGCACGATCAGGAAGTAGATGATCGACATCGCCGCCGCCGGCCCCAGATCGAACTGGCCGAGCGCCATCTTCACCAGGTCGATCGACAAGAGCGTCGTCGAGTTGCCGGGGCCGCCGCCGGTGAGGACGAAGGGCTCGGTGTAGATGATGAAGCTGTCGATGAAGCGGAGCAGGATAGCGATGGTCAGCACCGTCTTCATCTTCGGCAGTTGGATGTAGCGGAAGACGGCCCAGCGCGACGCGCCGTCGATCCTCGCGGCCTGGTAGTAGGCATCGGGGATGGCGACGAGGCCGGCATAGGCCAACAGGACCACGAGCGAGGTCCAGTGCCAGACGTCCATGAGGATCAGGACGAACCACGCACTCCACACTTGGCGGGTGAAGTTGAAGTCGATGCCGAGGCCGTTGAGCGCGCGGCCGAGCAGGCCGATGTCCGGCAGGGCGAAGATGTTCCAGATGGCGCCGACGACGTGCCAGGGGATCAAGAGCGGCAGCGCCATGAGCACGAGACAGACGGCGACCCACGGCCCCTTGCGCGGCATGCAGAGCGCGATGGCGACGCCGAGCGGGATCTCGATCAAAAGGATGGTGAAGGTGAAGGCGAGCTGACGCAGCAGCGCGTTGTGGAAGCGCTCCGAGGTCAGGATCTGCTGGAACCACTTGGCCCCTTCGAAGAAGAAGACGCCGCCGCCGAAGGTTTCCTGCACGGAAAAGTTGACGACCGTCATCAAGGGAATGACGGCGTTGAAGGCGACCAAGAGGACGACCGGCAGGACGAACAACCACGCCTTGTTGTTCCAGGTCTTGTTCATGGCGCCAGCGCCCGGCCTGCGACCAGATGGCCGTCGGCGTAGACGTGGACGTGATCGGCAGCGAAGCGCATGCGCGCCTCGCCGGCGGGGACCTCGACCTCCTCCTTGGCGAGCACGCGGAAGGCGAGGTCGCCGAGGGCCACCTGCACCAGCTTGAAGCGACCGACGTCGTGGACGTGCTCGATCCGGACGGGCAGGCCTTCCCGGCCGATCTCGACGAACTCGGGGCGCACGCCGATCTCGACCTTGCCGGCGGCGAGCGCCGGGTAGTGCCGGCTCAGCTCGATCCGGTGGCCGGCGACCACGGCGGTGCGGCCGTCGATCGTGGCGGGCGCGAAGTTCATCCCCGGCGAGCCGATGAAATAGCCGACGAAGGTGTGCGACGGCCGCTCGAACAGGGCCTCGGGCGTGCCGACCTGCACCACCTCGCCCTCGTACATGACGACCACGTCGTCGGCGAAGGTGAGGGCTTCGGTCTGGTCGTGGGTCACGTAGATCATGGTGACGTCGAACTCGCGGTGCAGTTCCCTGAGCTTGGAGCGGAGCTGCCATTTGAGGTGCGGGTCGATCACCGTCAGCGGCTCGTCGAACAGGATGGCGGCGACGTCCGAGCGGACCAGCGCGCGGCCGAGCGAGATCTTCTGCTTGGCGTCGGCGGTGAGGCCACGGGCGCGGCGGTCCAGCCGGTCGGCGAGGTCGAGGGCGGCCGCCACCTCGCGCACGCGGCGGTCGACCTCCGGCCGCTCGACGCCGCGATTGCGCAGCGGAAACGCCAGGTTCTCGTAGACGGTCATCGTGTCGTAGATGACCGGGAACTGGAACACCTGGGCGATGTTGCGGCGCTCGGTGCTGGTGTGGGTCACGTCGTGGCCGTCGAAGAGCACGCGGCCCCGGCTCGGCACGATCAGGCCGGACATGATGTTGAGCAGCGTGGTCTTGCCGCAGCCGGAGGGGCCGAGCAGAGCGTAGGCGCCGCCGTGCTCCCAGACGTGGTTCACCTGCTTCAAGGCGAAGTCGGCCGGTGCCTTCGGCTCCGCTGTGTAGCTGTGGGCGACCTCGTCGAGGGTGATGCGTGCCATCCGCCGCCTCCTAGGCCGCCGCTTCGAAGGCGGGGGCCGCCGCCAGCGGTCCCTCCGGCTCGAACACGAACAGCCGCTCCGGGTCGATCCAAAGCTCGGCGCTGCTGCCGATCTCCAGGTGGTGGATGCCGTGCGCCACGGCGATCCACGATTCGGCGCCGATGGCGACGTGGACGAAACTCTCCGAGCCGGTGATCTCGCTGATACTCACCGTGCCGCAAACCGCGACCGCCCGCTCGTGCGGCTTCTGCAGGTAGAGGTGGTGCGGCCTGAGGCCGAGCACGTAGCCGCCGTCGGCGAGGCCCGCGGCCGAGCCGGCGGCGGGCAGGCGGACCGCGCCGTCCGCCGACGCCAGGGTGGCGCCCCGCTTCTCCACCGCCACCACGTTGAGCGGCGGGTCGGAAAAGGTCCGGGCGCTCCCGAGATCGGCGGGCCGGCGGTAGACCTCGACCGTCGGGCCGAACTGCGTCACCCGCCCCTCGTGCAGGGTTGCGGTGCGGCCGCCCAGGAGCAGCGCCTCCAAGGGCTCGGTGGTGGCGTAGACGAAGATGGCGGCCGACGCCTCGAAGATCCGCGGCAGCTCGTCGCGCAGTTCTTCCCGCAGCTTGTAGTCGAGATTGGCCAGCGGCTCGTCGAGCAGCACCAGCCCTGCCCGCTTGATCAGCGCCCGTGCCATGGCGAGGCGTTGTTGCTGGCCGCCCGACAGCTCCAAGGGCTGGCGGCGCAAGAACGGCGTCAGGTGCAGGAGTTCCGCCACCTCGCGCACGCGGCGGTCGATCTCGGCGCGGGCGACGCCGGCGACGCGCAAGGGCGAGGCGACGTTCTCGTAGACCGTGAGCGAGGGGTAGTTGATGAACTGCTGGTAGACCATGGCGACGTTGCGCTTTTGGACCGGCCAGCCGGTGACGTCGGCACCGCCCACGAGCACGCGACCCTCGGTCGGCCGCTCGAGGCCCGCCATCAGCCGCATCAGCGTGGTCTTGCCGGCGAGCGTCGGGCCGAGCAGCACGTTGACCGAGCCCGACTCGAGCGTCAGCGACACGTCCGCCACATGCGCCTCGCCGCCGACGGACTTGCCGACGCCGCGAAGCTCGAGGCGGGTGGGTGCGCCGGTCATGCCACCGCCTGCGCCGCGCGTCCGCCCGCGGCCATGTAGGCGTCGAGCGCCGCCACCTCGGCCATCGTCAGCCGGAGCCCGAGCTTGCTCCGCCGCCAGACCACGTCCTCCGCGGTGCGCGCCCATTCCCGCGTCACCAGCCAGCGAACCTCGCGCTCCGAGAGGCCACTGCCGAAGTCGCGCCCGAGATCTTCCGACCGGCGCGCCTCGCCCAGCAGTTCGGGCACGAGCGTGCCGTAGGCGCGGGCGAGCCGCCGGAGCTGGCCGGCGGCAAGGAAGGGATAGGCGCGGGCGAGACCGTCGACGAGGCGGGGAAAACCGTCGACCGGGAAGTCGCCGCCGGGCAAGGCGGCCTTGGCCGTCCAGGGGCCGCGCGCGGCCGGCAGGAAGGGTGCCAGCCGCGCCACGACCGCCTCGGCCAGCCGGCGATAGGTCGTGATCTTGCCGCCGATCACGTGCAGCACCGGCGCCGCTTCGGGGCCGCCGTCGAGTTGGAGCACGTAGTCGCGGGTGGCGCGCTGGGCGTCGCTCGCCCCGTCGTCGTAGAGCGGGCGCACGCCGGAGAAGGACCAGACCACGTCGTCGGTGCGGACCGGCTTGCGGAAGTAGCGGTTCGCCGCCTGGCAGAGATAGTCGACCTCGGCCGGCGCTACTTCGACCTTGGCCGGATCGCCCGTGTAGTCGAGGTCGGTGGTGCCGATCAGGGTGAAGTCGGTCTCGTAGGGGATGGCGAAGACGATCCGGCCGTCGCCCTGCTGGAAGATGTAGGCGCGGTCGTGGTCGAACAGGCGCCGGACGACGACGTGGCTGCCCTGGACGAGGCGAACCGGCGCCGCCGTATCCATGCCGAGCACGTCGCGGGCGAAGGTGCCGACCCAGGGGCCGGTGGCGTTGACCAGGGCGGCGGCCGTCACCTTGCGCGCCGTGCCGGTCGCATCGTCGACGAGGTCCACCTCCCAGCGCCCGCCCGCGCGCCGGGCGCCCACCACGGCGGTACGCACGCAGATCTCGGCACCGTGCGCCGCCGCGTCCATGGCGTTGAGCACCACCAGACGCGCGTCCTCGACCCAGCAATCGGAATACTCGAAAGCGCGGGCGAACGTCGGCTGGAGGTCCGCTCCCGCCGGATCGACCCGGAGCCCGAGCGCGCGGGTCGGCGGCAGGACGCGGCGGCCGCCCAGATGGTCGTAGAGCCAGAGGCCGAGTTGCAGCAGCCAGCGTGGGCGCATGCCCGGGTGATGCGGCAGCACGAAACGCAGCGGCCAGACGACGTGCGGCGCCGCGCGGAGCAGCACCTCGCGCTCCAACAGGGCCTCCCGCACGAGCCGGAACGCGTAGTGCTCGAGATAGCGCAGGCCGCCGTGGATGAGCTTGGTCGAGGCGGAGGAGGTGGCGCCGGCGAGATCGGCACGCTCGACGAGCAGCACCCGGTGGCCGCGGCCGGCCGCATCGCGTGCGATGCCGCAGCCGTTCACCCCGCCGCCGACGACGAGCACGTCGTAGCCTGCCATTCCGACCGCCTCCCTGCGGTGTCGGCGTTATCGGTTTGGAGCTTCGAACGCAAAGAGACGCGCGTCAAGCGAAATTCAACGGACCGCAGCAGCCTTCGTTTGACTGCCGTCCGCCGCCCGCGGGTCGGTCTCGACCAGGCGCACACCCGCCTCGGCACACAGCGTGCGGATGCGCTCGTCGTCGACGCGGTCGGTGACGAAGCTGTGGACGTCGGCGAAACTCCCGATGCGGACGGGCGCGGTGCGCGCGAGCTTGGTGCGGTCGGCCACCAGGATGACGTGGCGCGCGTTCTCGACGATGGCCCGCGCCACGCTGACCTCGCGGTAGTCGTAGTCGAGGAGCGCGCCGTCGGCATCGATGGCCGAGGTGCCGATCACGGCGTAGTCGACCTTGAAGCCCCGGATGAACTGCACCGCCGCCTCGCCGACCACGCCGCCGTCGGCGTGGCGCACCACGCCCGAGGCGATGATGGTCTCGATCATGCGGCAGGGCCGGAGGATGTTCACCACGTTGACGTTGTTGGTGATGACCAAGAGGCCCTGGTGGTTGCGCAAGGCGCTCGCCACCTCCTCGGTCGTCGTGCCGATGTTGATCAGCAGCGACGAGTTGTCGGGGATCAGCGCCGCCGCCGCCCGGCCGATGGCGCGCTTGGCCCCGTGGGCCAGGACGCGGCGTGCTTCGTAGCCGAGGTTCTCGACGGTGGAGGCCACCACGGCCCCGCCATGCACGCGGTCGAGATAACCCTGCTCGCACAGTTCGTTCAGATCTTTTCGGATGGTCTGCGGCGTCACGCCGAAACGCTCGGCAAGGTCGTCGACGGTGACGCGACCGACCTTGCGCGCCACCTCCAGGATCTCGCTCTGCCGCCAGACCAGCACCGCCATCCCCCTCCGACGTTCCACGTGGAAGCATAATCGAAAATATGTGAAAATCGACCGCAAAGGCCGTGTGCCGTAGCCGCCATCCGCGGTGGAGGGTGCCAAGACGAAACTCCCAGCTTCAAATCGAGCGCCAGCGGTGTCATGCATCGACCATGGTCTCGAACGGAGTCCCGGACCATGCGCACCCAGCCGGCCCTGGCCGCGGCCCTCGCGGCCACCGTCCTCTTCGCGGGTGCCGCCCGCGCCGACGATCTGATCCGCGTCCTGGCGCCGACCTGGGTGGGCTTTGCCCCGGCCCTGGTGGCGGGCGACCTCGGCTACTACGCCGAGGAGGGCCTGACCGTGCAGTTCCGCTTCGAGGACGACCGCGCCAACGTGCTGGCCGCCATGGCCCGGGGCGACGTCGAGGCCGACATGCGCACCGTCGGCGAGCACCAGGGCCGGCCGCGCGACGCGGCGACGCCGGGCGTGATCATCGGCACCATCGACCTCTCGCTCGGCGGCGACGGCGTGATCGTCGACGGCAGCATCGAGACGGTGGCCGACCTCGTCGGCAAGACCGTCGCGGTCGAGCCCAACATCCCAGCACGGCTCCTCTTGCAGATGGAGTTGCAGAAGGCGGGGCTCGGCATCGACGACGTGCAACTGGTCGAGATCGCGACGGCCGACACCATCGCCGTGTTCGCCGACAGCCGCATCGCCGCGGTCGCCACCTACGAGCCCTTCCTGTCGCAGGCGATCACGGTGCTGCCGCAGCGCAACCCGCGCGTGCTCGTCTCCTCGCGCGAGGAGCCGGACCTGATCGTCGACATCATCACCGCCCGCGACGACGACCTCGCCGCCAATCCGGAGAAGTACCGGAAGTTCCTGCGCGGCATCTACCGCGCCGTCGACTTCTTCGAACGCGAGCCGCAGCGCTTCGCCGAACTGGCGGCCCCGCACTACGGGCTGAGCGCCGCGGAGGTGATCGAGATCATCGACGAATCCCTCCGCTACACGAGTTACGAGGAAGCGCTGGCGTTCATGGGCGACGGCAACGAACCGGGCCGGCTGCATGCCGTGTTCGACCAGGTGATGGAGCTGAACCTCGAATTCGGCGCCGCCGACAACCGGCTGGATGCCGGCGCCGAGATCGACGCCTCGATCATCCAGAACCTGTTCGACGGCCATACCCGCTGACCGCCGACGATGCGCGGCTGGCGCGACGCCGGGATCGGACTCGTTGCCGGTCTGTGTCTGCTCGGCGCCTGGGAGGCGACCGCACGGCTGAACCTCGTCCAGCCGCAGTTCCTGCCGCCGCCCTCGGCCGTGGCGGCCGCGTTCGTACACATGGCCGAGACGCAGAACCTGGGCTTCCACGCCCTGGTCTCGACCCTGCGCGTCTGGGGTGCCTTCGCCCTGGCGGCCCTCATGGCGATCCCCTTGGGCATCGCCATGGGCACCTTCCGCGTGGTGGGGGCGGCGCTGGAGCCGATCGTCGACTTCATCCGCTACCTGCCGGTGCCAGCACTCGTGCCGTTGTCGATCATCTGGTTCGGCGTCGGCGAGGAATCGAAGGTCTTCCTGCTCTGGCTCGGCGTGTTCTTCCAGTTGGTGCTGCTGGTGGCGGACGACGCGCGCCGGGTGCCGCGCGAGTACCACGAGATTCAGGCGACCCTCGGTGGCTCCAGGCTGCAGGGCCTCGTCCACGTTTCGCTGCCGGCGATGGCGCCGTCCCTGGTCGACAACATGCGTATCACGCTCGGCTGGTGCTGGACCTACCTCATCATCGCCGAGATCGTCGCCGCCGACCGGGGCCTCGGCTTCGTCATCTGGCAGGCGCGGCGCTTCTTCCGCACGCCGGAGGTGATGGCGGGCGTGATCGCCATCGGCCTGATCGGCCTTGCGACCGACCAACTCGTGCGCTTTTTGCACCGGCGCTGGTTCGGCTATCTCCGGCCATGACGCACCTCGTCCTCGACCGCGTCGCCAAGCGCTTCGGCGCTATCGAAGCGGTGGCCCCCTTCTCGCTCGCCATCGAACGGGGCGAGCTGATCGTGTTTCTCGGCCCCTCCGGCTGCGGCAAGACCACGCTGATGCGCATGATCGGCGGGCTGGAAGAGCCGAGCGATGGCCGCATCACCCTCGGCGGACAGCCGCTCGACCGGCCCGACCGGCGGCGTGGCATGGTGTTTCAGTCCTACTCGTCGTTCCCCTGGCTGACCGTCGAGCAGAACGTGCGCTTCGGCCTGCGCTACCGCCGCGACCTTTCGCCCGCCGAGAAGCGCGCGCGCTCGGCGCACTACCTCGACCTCGTGGGCCTGACCGACTTCGCCCACGCCTATCCGGGCCGCATCTCCGGCGGCATGCGCCAGCGCGTGGCGATCGCGCGCACCCTGGCGGCGGGCTCGGAGGTGCTGTTGATGGACGAGCCCTTCGGTGCCCTCGACGCCATGCTGCGCGAGGGATTGCAGCTCGAGTTCCACCGGTTGCAGGAAGTCGAGCCGCGGACCATCGTGTTCGTCACCCACGACGTGGAGGAGGCGGCGTTCCTCGCCGACCGGGTGATCGTCTTCACCCAGCGGCCGGCACGGGTGCTGGCGGAGGTCGACGTCCGCGCCCGCTTCGGCGAGCGGCGCACGTTGGAGACGCGCGATTCGCCCGCCTTCTTCGAGCTGAAGAAGGAACTGCTGCGCCACGTCCGCGCCACCGCCAGGGAGGCCGGTGCATGATCGATCTCGCCGGCCGCCGGGTGCTGATCACGGGCGCCAGCCGCGGCATCGGTGCAGCCGTCGCCGAGGCGTTCGTACGCGCGGGTGCAGGCGTTCACGTGCTGGCGGAGGTGGACGAGGTGCACGCGACCGCCGCGCGCCTCGGTGCGACGGGCCATCGGGCGGACGTCACCGACGCCGCGACGGTCGCCCGCGTGCTGGATGGCATCGGCGCGCTCGACGTGCTGGTGAACAATGCCGGGCTCGAACGGCTCACCCCCATTCAGGAGATGGACGCGGCGGGCCTTGCCACCTTTCGCCGCATCCTGGAGGTCAACATCGTCGGCACCGCCATCGTCACGGCGCGGGCGCAAGCGGCGATGCGGTCGGGGGCGTGCATCGTCAACACCGCCTCGATCTGGGGCCGTGTCGCCGAGCCGCTGTTCGGCGCCTACGTGGCCTCCAAGCACGCGGTGATCGGCCTCACCAAGACCTGGGCCAAGGAACTCGGGCCGCGCGGCATCCGCGTCAACGCCGTCTGCCCCGGCTGGGTGCGTACCGAGGCGGCGCTGCGCTCGGCGCGTGAGCTGGCGACGCGCGGTGCCACGACGGAGGCGGCCGTGCTCGACCAGGTGGCGGCAGCCCAAGCGCTGCCGGGCGGGGTGATGGAGCCGGCCTACGTGGCGGGCGTCTATCTGTTCCTGGCCTCGCCGCTGGCGGCCAACGTCACCGGCCAGACGCTGGGGGTGGATCGGGGGGAGGTGCCGTGGTGACGCGGATCGCGGTGGTAACGGGGGCGGCGAGCGGCATCGGGGCGGCGACCGTGCGGGCACTGGCCGGCGACGGCTTTCGCGTGATCGGGCTCGACCGCACGCCGGCCGCCGGCATCCAGCCGTGCGACGTGGCCGAGCCCGCCAGCATCGAGGTCGCCTTCGCCCGAATCGCCGCCGAGCACCGGCGCATCGACGCGCTGGTCAACAACGCCGGTATCAGCCTCGACGGTAGTCTCGCCGAGATGAAGATCGACGACCTCGACCGGCTGCTCAACATCAACCTGCGCGGCCCCTTCCTCGTCGCCCAGGCGGCCCTGCCCCTGTTGGGCGAGGGCAGCGCCATCGTCAACGTCGCCTCGGAACTGGCCTATCTCGGCCGCGCCGACCACTCGGCCTATTGCGCGACGAAGGGGGCGATCCTCTCCCTCACCCGGTCCTGGGCGCGCGAACTCGGCCCCGCCATCCGCGTCAACGCCGTGGCCCCGGGCCCGATCGACACGCCGCTCTTGGACTTCCCCAACCTCGACCCAGCCATCCAGGCGCTGGAGACGGGCAACCCCTTGGGGCGGATCGGCCGGCCGGAGGAGGTGGCGGCGGTGATCGCGTTCCTCTTGTCCCCCAAGGCCAGCTTCGTGACCGGTCAATGCTTCAGCGCCGACGGCGGCGCTGCGATGCACTGAGGACTCCCATGCTGCGACACCCGATCCCCTGGCCGAACGGCGCCAAGCTGGCGGCCGCCATCACCTTCGACGTCGATGCCGACAGCCTGATCCACACCGCCCGGCCAACCGACGGTTTCGACCGGCTCGCCCCCATCACCATGGGCCGCTACGGCCCCACCGTCGCCGTGCCGCGCATCCTCGAGACCTATCGCCGCCTCGGCCTGAAACAGACCTTCTTCATGCCCGCCTGGTGCATGGAGCGCTATCCGGACACGGTCGAGGCGATCCTCGAGGGCGGCCACGAAATTGGCCACCACAGCTACCTGCACGAGAACCCCGCCACCCACGCCGATGCCGAGCAGGGCTACTGGTTCGACCGGGCGACGGAGGTCCACCTCCGCATGACGGGCAACGCACCCCGCGGCTACCGCGCGCCCGTCTACAACGTGACGCAAGGCGTGGTGGACCGCCTGATCGCCAAGGGTTTCCTCTACGACAGCTCGTTGATGGCCGACGACCTGCCCTACGTCATGCGCACCCAGGCCGGCGAGGTGATGGAACTGCCGGTGCACTGGGGCACCGACGACTGGCCGCCCTTCGCCCACTACGAGGAGATCGGCTACCTCATGCCGGTGCGCGGTCCCACGGACGGCCTGCGCGCCTTCTTCGAGGAATACGCAGCGCAGATGGAGGCCGGCGGCTTCTGGATGGCCATCTGGCACCCCTTCCTCACCGGTCGCCTCGCCCGCTGGCGCCAGGTCGAGCGCTGGCTCGAAGGCGTGCTGGCCGCAGGCGACGTCTGGTTCGCGCCCCTGGAGGAGATCGCCCGCCACGTGCAGACGGTGCGTAGCCAGGGCACGACCGTGCGCGTCGACGACCTCCCCTACTACGACCGCCCGGTGCATCTCGGCTGAGTTGCAAGGCCCGGCGTTGCGGCGACACCGGGCATGGGGCAAGGCTAGGGCAGAAGGGTCGGGGGGCTTTTGGCCCCCCGTGCCCCCCGAAACGTGCCGACGGCGAAGCCGTCGGCCGGGGGTCGAAGGGGGCCAAAAGCCCCCTTCCCTTCCCCCTGTCGCACGCATCATCCGAGGGAGAGCGGGCTTGTCCGTCACCGTCATCGAGAACATCGCCTGGCTGGTCGCGTGGGACGCGGCCGAGGGTCGCCATGTCTACCGCCAGGACGTGGACCTCGCCTTCGACGGCACGCAGGTGACGTTCGTCGGCGAGGGCTACGACGGACCGGCCGAGCGGCGGCTGTCGGGTCGCGGGCGGCTGGTGATGCCCGGCTTCGTCAACATCCACACGCACCCGACCAGCGAGCCCGTGCGCCGTGGCATGACCGACGAGATCCTGAGCCCCGGCTTTCATCACAGCTCGCTCTACGAGTATCTGCCGGTCTTTGCCTCGACCGAGGCCAGCGCCAGGGCGGCGATGCAGGTGGCCTTGGCGGAGATGCTGCAGAGCGGCGTCACCACCGTCGCCGACCTCTCCATCCCCTTCGAGGGCTGGCTCGACGTGCTCGGCGACAGCGGCATGCGGGTGAGCGTGGCGCCGATGTACCGCGACGCGCGCTGGTACACGGCGAACGGCCACCGGCTCGACTACGACTGGAATACCGACAACGGCCGGCAGGGCTTCGAGAACGCCAAGCGGCTGGTCGAACTCGCCCGCCAGCACCCCTCGGGCCGCCTCTCGGGCATGGTCTGCCCGGCGCAGATCGACACCTGCACGGCGGAGCTTTTGCAGGAGAGCCACGGCTACGCCGTCGAGCGCGACCTGCCGTTCCAGATCCACGTCTCGCAGAGCGTCACCGAGTTCTGGGAGATGTATCGCCGCCACGGCGTCACGCCCGTCCGCTGGATGGCCGACCTCGGCATCCTCGACGAACGCGCGATCCTCGGCCACGCCATCTTCCTCGACCATCACCCGTGGCTGCACTGGACCAGCCGCGAGGACATGGCGCTCTTGGCCGAGCGCGGGGCGACGGTGGCGCACTGCCCGACCGTGTTCGTCCGTCGCGGCATCTCGCTGCGCAGCTTCGGCAGCTATGTGAAGGCCGGCATCAACGTCGGCATCGGCACCGACACCTACCCGCACGACTACTTGGCCGAACTCCGCGTCGCCAGCTACACCGCCCGCACCATCGCCGAGACCGTGGCCGACCACACCGCCGCCCAGCTCTTCACCGCCGCCACGGCCAACGGCGCCAAGGCCCTGCGCCGCGACGACCTCGGCCGCATCGCGGTCGGCGCCAAGGCCGACTTCGCCGTGATCGACCTCGACCACCCGGCCATGCGCCCGGTCTACGACCCCGTCCGCACCCTCATCTACAGCGCCGACAGCCGCGTCGTCCGCGACGTCTGGGTCGACGGCCGGCAAGTCGTCGACCAAGGCAAAGTCCTCACCATCGACCTCGAAGCCGCCACCGCCGCCCTCGAGGAAGCGCAGGTCGAGGTGCTACGGCGCGTCCCCGACCTCGACTGGGCCAACCGCCCGGTCGAACGCCTCGCGCCCCGCTGCTTCGAGGTGAGGTAAGGTCGGGGGGCTTTTGGCCCCCCGCGCCCCCCGAAAACTGCCGACGGCAGAGCCGGCGGCCGGGGGTCGAAGGGGGCCAAAACCCCCCGTCCCGGGCCACGCAGACG
>JBJHBG010000109.1:0-16738 GCA_050485385.1 Geminicoccaceae bacterium
ACGGCATCTTCCACGTCTGGTTCGCCAACTACCGCATCGCCGAGGTCGACCTTACCCAACACTCGGACCGTCCGAGTGTCACCCAGCTCCTCGTACGCCTGTAACCCTTGTCTCCGGTCCGTACAGGTCCCCCCTTCACCCCCCGGCAGCGGCGCTGCCGCTGCCACGTTTCGGGGGTTGCAGGGGGCAAGGCCCCCTGCCCTCGCCTGCCTTCTACAACAGCAGCGGCACCATCAGGACGGAGGCTGCGAGGCAGATCAGGCTGAAGGGCACGCCGATCTTGATGAAGTCGGCGAAGGCGTAATTGCCGGGGCCGACGACCAGGGTGTTCACCGGCGAGGACACGGGCGTCATGAAGGCGGTCGACGCACCCAGCGCCACGATCATGGCGAAGGGATAGGGCGAGGCGCCGAGCGTGTCGGCGATGGCGAGCGCCACCGGCGCCATGAGGATCGCCGTTGCCGTGTTCGAGATGAACATGCCGAGCACGGCGGTGACGAGGAAGATCAAGCCGAGGATCAGCCGCGGCGAGCCCTCGCCGCCCAGCGCCACGAGAGCATCGGCGGCAAGGTCGACACCGCCGGTCCGTTGCAGGGCGAGCGAGAAGGGCATCATGCCGACGATGAGGACGAGGCTCTGCCAGTTGATGGCGCGATAGGCGCTCTTGATGTCGACGCAGCCGGTAACGCCCATGAGCAGGCAACCGAGCAGCACGGCGTGCACGTTGGGCACCACCTGGAGCACCATCAGCGCCACCACGAAACCCAGGATGGCGAGGGCGTGCGGGGCCTTGTCCGCGGCGGGCAGCACCTCGTCCAGTTCGGCCGGCATGTGCAGCACGACCAGCGTGTCGCCCTCGGCCTGGAGTTCGGCCAGATCGCTCCAAAATCCCGTGACCAAGAGCGTGTCGCCGACGCGGACCTGCTCGTCCAACAACCCGTCGTCGACCACGGTTTGGCCCCGACGCAGCCCGATGACGACGAGGCCGTTGGCCGTCTCGACGCGCAGATCGCGCACGGTGCGGCCGATCAGGGGCGAGCCCGGCGGCACGATGGCCTCGGTCATGCCGAGATCCTGGGTGCGGTCGGTGAGGTAGCGATGCCGGCCGCCGAGCGGCAGGAGGTCGACCTGGTTCTCCGCGAGCAGGCGGTCGACGTCGGCCTCGGCGAGCCGTGCATCGAGCAGGAGCACGTCGCCGGGCTCCAGCACGGTCTCGGCCGAGGGCCGCACGAGCTGGGGCCGGCGGCCCGCCGCGAAGCGCTCCAGCGCCAGCAGGTTGATGCCCATCTCGCGAACGGCCAGTTCGCCGAGCCTTCGGCCCGCCACGGCCGAGCCCGGACGGATGCGGACGCGGTACTCGTGGCGGTCCAGCCCGTAGCGCTCGATCCAATCGCGGAAGGTCGGGCGCCGCCGCCGGGTTTCCAGCGTCGGCGGCGTGTCCGGCAGCCAGCGGCGGACGAGCAGCACGTAGCCGACCGCGAGGGCCAGGATGACGAGGCCGAAGGGGGTGATGGTGAAAAAGCCGAAGCCCGCCTCGCCCTGACGCACCAATTCGGCGTTGACGACGAGGTTGGGGGCCGTCGCGACCAGGGTGAGCATGCCGCTGATCAGGGCCGCCATGCTCATCGGCATCATCAGCTTGGAGGGTGCCGTGCCCGTATTGCGGCAGATGCGCAGGACGACGGGGATGAAGATGGCGACGATGGCGGTGGAGCTCATCAAGGAGCCGAGCCCCGCCACCGAGACCATCAACAGCACCAACAGCCGCACCTCGCTGCCGCCGGCCTTGGCGTTGATCCAGTCGCCGAGCCGGCGGGCGACGCCCGTGCGCACCAGCCCCTCGCCGAGCACGAACAGGAGCGCGATCAGCACGATGTTGGGGTCGGCGAAGCCGGCGATGGCCTCCGGCACGGTGACGGTCCCGGTCAAGGGCAACGCCGCGATCATGATCAGCGCCACCACGTCCATGCGCGGCCGGTTGGCCACGAACATGACGATGGCTGCCAGGAGCAGCGCCAGGACGAGGCCGAGATCGGTGGTCATCAAAGCCCCCAGGGCAGGCCGAGCAGATACCAGACGGCGAAGAACAGGGTCCAGACGACCGACAGGATCAGGACGTAGGGCAGCATGAGGGCGATGACCGTGCCGACGCCAGCATCCTTCTGGTAGCGCTGGGCGAAGACCACGATCATCGCGAAATAGGCGTTCAGGGGCGTGATCGCGTTCATCGGCGAATCGGCAACGCGGTAGGCGGCGAGCACCACCTCGGGCTCGACGCCGAGGCGCATGAGCAAGGGCACGAACAGGGGCGCGAAGATGGCCCATTTCGGGATCGCGCCGGTGATGATCAGGTCGAGCAGGAGGATCACCAGGATGAAGCCGAGCAGGAGCCAGATGGTGGAGAGGTTCAGGCCCTCCAGCCAATAGGCGAGGCTGACGGCGGCAAGCGTGGCCATGTTCGAGTAGTCGAAATAGGCGAGGAACTGGGCGATCACGAGCAGGAGCAGGATCAGGCCTGCGAGGCTGGCGATGGCCTTGGTGATGGCGTCGACCACCTCGCCGGCGGTCCGCAGCGTGCCTGCGCCGAGGCCGTAGGCGATGCCGCAGCCGAGGAAGACGAGGGCGATGGAGACGATCAGGCTGCCCATGAAGGGCGAGTTGCCGATCAGGGCTCCCGTCTCCGGATGGCGGAGCGGTGCGCCCGGAGGCAGGCTCAAGAGCAGGATGAAGGCGAGCACGCCGACGAGTGCGAAGAAGGCGAACCAGAGGCCACGGTACTCGTTGGGGGCGAGGCCCGGCGCGTCCTCCAGCACGTAGTCGCCCTGATAGGGGCCGAGCCGGGGCTCGACCATCCGTTCGGTGATCAGCCCGATCAGCACCGTCAGCATGACCACCGAGCCGATCGAGAACCAGAGATTGGCGGTGAGGTCGATGGTGACGGTCGGGTCGACCAGGGCGATGGCGTCGTTGGTGATCTCGGTCAGGATGCCGTCGACCGGGACGATCAGGACGTTGACCATGAAGGCGCTGGCAACGGCGGCGAAGGCGGCACCCAGCCCGGCCAGGGGGTGCCGGCCGACGCTGATGAAGGCGGCGGCGGCGAGCGGGATCAGGACGAGGTAGCCGGCATCCGCCGCGACGCTCGAGACGATGCCGACGAAGACCAGGATGTAGGTGAGCGCCCGGGCGGGTGCGACGACCACCAGCTTCCTGATCAGCGCCTTCACCAAGCCCGCCGATTCGGCGACGCCGACACCGACCATGGCGACGATGATCACGCCGACGGCGTTGAAGCCCATGAAGTTCGGAACGACGCCCGTGAACATGAAGCGGATGCCGTCGATGGTCAAAAGGCTGCGCGCATCGGTCGTCAGATATTGCAGCTCGGAGGTGACGGGATCGATGCGCTGGTAGGTGACGCTGGCGCCGAGCATGTAGAGCAGGTGCGAGAGCACGATGACGACGCCGGTCAGGATGACGAAGATCACGACCGGATGCGGGACGCGGTTGCCGACGCGCTCGATGACGTCGAGGGCGCGCTGCATCCCCGTGTGTGCCGGTGCGGCTGCGGGCTCGGTCATGGACGGCGCCCCAGGGCGTCGAGCACGCGCGCCCAGGAGCGGATGCCCTTTTGGAAGCTCTTCAGCTCGTACTTCTCGTTGGGGCTGTGGATGCGGTCGTCGTCGAGCGCGAAGCCCGCCAACACCACGTCCATGCCGAGCGTCCGCTTCAAGTCGTAGGCGACCGGGATGGAACCGCCGCCACCGACGAAAGCGGCGGGCTTGCCCCACTCCTCGGTCAGTGCCGCTTGGCTCCGCCGAAAGGCCGGCGCTTCGAGCGGAAAGGCGATGGCGCGGCCGGAGCCGTGGTCGAGGAAGGTCACCGTGCAATCGGCCGGTACACGGGCGCGGACGAAGTCGCGGAAGGCCGCGCGGACCTTGGCCGGGTCCTGGTCGAAGACGAGGCGGAACGAGATCTTGGCCGAGGCCGCGGCCGGGATCACGGTCTTGAAGCCCTCGCCCTGATAGCCGCCGCCCATGCCGTTGACCTCGGCGGTGGGCCTCGACCAGATCATCTCGAGCGCCGAGCGGCCGGCCTCGCCGGCCGGGATGCGCAGGCCGACGGCGCCGAGGAACGCCTCGGCATCGAAGGCGAGTGCGTGCCACTGCTGCGCCAAGGCCTCCGGCAGCTCCGGCACACCGTCGTAGAAGCCGGGGATTCGGATGCGGCCCCGATCGTCGCGAAGGTCCGCCAGGATGCGGGCGAGGACGTGATTGGGGTTGGCCGCCGCCGAGCCGTAGAGCCCGGAGTGCAGGTCGCGGTCGGCGCCCTCGATCACGATCTCCTCGCCGCAGAGGCCGCGGAGCATGGTGGTGATGGCGGGCGTCTCCGCGTCCCACATGGCGGTGTCGCAGATGAGGCCGACATCGGCGCGGAGTTCGTCGCCGTGGCTCTGCAGGAACGGCGGCAGGTTGACGCCGCCGCTCTCTTCCTCGCCTTCGATCAGGACGGTGACCGGGACGGGCAGCTTCCCTGTGACCTGCTTCCAGGCGCGGCACGCCTCGACGAAGGTCATCACCTGGCCCTTGTCGTCGGAGGCACCGCGCGCACGGATGCAGGCGGTGCCGTCCGGCCGGCGCTCGATCCGAGGCTCGAACGGGTCGTGGTCCCAAAGCTCGAGCGGGTCCACCGGCTGCACGTCGTAGTGGCCGTAGAAAAGGGCCGAAGGGCCGTCGGCCGCACGGTTGTGGCCGACGACGATGGGATGGCCGGGCGTGTCGTGCAGCGTGGCTTCGAAGCCGATGCTCCGAAGGTCCTCGACGTGCCACTGCCCGCAGCGGCGGCAGTCGTCGGCATAGGCCGGGTCGGTCGAGATCGACTTGAAGCGGAGGAGGTGGAACAGCCGCTCCAGGGCCGCGTCCCGATCCGCGTCGATGTGGGCGAGGACGGCGTCGAGGTCGGACATGGCAACGCTTTCCGGTTGTTCAATTGTAGGCAGCGAAGGCCGCACGCGCGGCGGCGTCGCCGCCGTTGCGGAGCGCCAGGGACAACAGCAAGCGGGCCTTGAGGCCGGAGAGAAACCCGGCGGGAATCAGCCCGCGCCCGATCAGGTCGATCTCGCTGCCGGGATAGCCATAAGTGCGGGTGAAGACGGGACCGGTCATCGAACGCGAGGCGAGCACCACCGGCATCGCCGCCGCCAGTTCGCCGAGCACGGGTGCGGCGTCGGCATGGACGTGGCCGGCGCCCATGCCCTCGATCACGACCCCGGCATAGCCCAGCCCGCCGAGGGCGCGGAGCAGGCGCGTGTCGTCGCCCATCGGGCAGCGGACGAGGGCGATGGGGGCGGGCGGGCCGCCCTCGGCGGCGAGGCACGGCAGGCGTTCCAAACGCAGGTAGAGACGCGGCTCGTCCTCGATCACGGCGCCGAGGGGTCCCGCCAGCGGCGACAGGAAGGCCGACGGCAGGGCCGTGTGCGATTTCTGCACGAAACGGGCGGCGTGGATGTCGTAGTTGAGCACCACCAGCGCGCCGAGGCCGCGTGCTAGGGGCGACGCCGCGACCCTGGCCGCCGCGAGGAGGTTGGCGGGACCGTCCGCACCCGGGGCGTCGGCGCCGCGCATGGCCCCCGTCAGCACGACGGGCTTCTCGCCGGCCACCAGGAGGTCGAGCAGGAAGGCCGATTCCTCCAGCGTGTCGGTACCCTGAACGACCACGGCACCGTCGACGTCGCCAGCGAAGGCAGCTTCGATGCGCGTCGCCACGTCGATCAGGTTCTCGGGCGTGAGCGACGGGCTGGCCACGCGCAGCGGCGAGACCGCCTCGATCTCGGCCACCTCGGCGAGCGCCGGCACTGCGGCGACGAGGTCGGCGGCACCCAAGGTCGGTGTGATGCCGCCCGCCTCGCTCGGCACCATGGTGATGGTGCCGCCGAGCGACAGCACCAGCAGGCGGGGTTTCATGCCCGCACCTCGTCCGCCTTCGCCTCCAGGGCCGCGTAGGTTTCGGCGACCTGCTGTTCCTCTTCCGCCGAGGGTGGTGGCGGGTTGGCCGGGATGGTGCCGGGCTTGTAGTCGGGCAAACGCCCCGCCGGCAGGATGGTCAGCGCGGCGAGGCAGGCCATGATGAGGAGGCCGATCTTCAAGGCATTGAGGCGCATCTCGCTGTTGATGCGGAAGGCCTCCTCGACCTGCTCGGGCGTCGCCTCGATCCGCTCCATGATGACCATGAGCTGGTCGTTGGAGACGAAGTTGACGTTGTCGAGGTCGAGCCGCTCCTGCACCTCGGGCGGGATGTACGGCGTGGCGGCGAGGTTCGCCATGATGCCGGCCGAGAGCAGCCCCACCATCAAGGCACCGGCGACGGCGGTGCCGACGGCGGCGGCGAGGTTCTGGGTGGTCCCGCGCAACGAGCCGACGTCGCCCGCGAGCTCCTTCGGCGCTGCCGTCACCAGCACGTTGAACACGAGCGTCACCAGCGCTCCCTGGCCGAGACCGAAGGCGACGAGGCCGACCAGCACGGGTACGGCCGACCAGTCGTTGGCGACGACGAAGGCGAGCCAGAGGAGGGCTACGGTGCAGATCGAGAAGCCGGCGCGGCCGATCTGCCGGGGCGTCAGCTTGTCGTAGAGCCGCACCACGAGGATGGCGGTGAAGAACACCGTCAGGTTGAACGGCATCATGGCGATGGCCGTGGCCAAGGGCGACTGGCCCTGCACGATCTGGATGTAGAGCGGCACGGTGAAGTTGAGCGCCGCCTCCATCGCCACCACCGCGAACATGGTGATCACCGCCGCCTTCTCGGTCGGCGAGAGGATGACGCGGAGGTCGAGCAACGGCGTGCCGCCGGCGGCCGCCACCTGCCGGCAGCGCCGGACGAACAGTTGCAACAGCAGGATGCCGGCAACGATCATCAAGGGTGCCGGCGACATGCCGAGCACATCGAAGGGTGCATTGGGGCCGGCGAGGCCGAGGCCCCAGCGGTTGAGGTTGTTGAAGCCGAACGAGATGCAGATGATCGCCACGGCCGCCAGCACGACGCCGACGAGGTCGATCTTCACCTCCGGCCGGCCCTGGGTCGGCTTGAGCCGGAAGCTGAGGACGAGGACGACGACCGCGACGCCCATCAAGAGGCCGAACACCGGCCGCCAGCCCACATAGGTGGCCAAGAGGCCGCCGATGGTGAAGGCGGCGACGCCGGCCCCGGCGCGGGCGGAGCCGAGCGCCCCCACCGCGGTCGCCTGCTGGCGGCCCTGGTAGTGATGGGCGATCAGCGCCACCAGCGAGGGCACCAGAGCCGCGGCGGCAGTGCCGGCCACGCCTTGAGCGGCGATCATCACCGTGGCCGACGGTGCCAGTGCCATCATCGCCTGCGCGGCGATGAACATCGTCACCACCGTGCGGAACACGACCACGGCGCCGAAGCGCTGGTTGAGCTTGGCGCCGAGCATGACGAGGCCGGCGACGGCGAGGGAGTACATGACGATGCCGGTCGCAACCGTGGTCGGCGGCACGCCGAAGCTCGCCACCATGCCGCTCATCGAGACGGGCAAGGCCGCGACGTTGAAGGACATCAGCACCTGACCGAGGGCGATGGCGATCATCGGCACCCAGGAGTCGCGCACCTCGTCCGAGGCAGCGGCAGCGGTCGTCATTGGCAGTCCCCGATCGAGTACCGACCCGCTCAGGCGGCGGGCATGGAGGCGAATAGGTTGAGGCCGAGGCGTTCCGACAGGTACTTGGTGACCTTCTGCCCGCGCACACTGTTGCCAGCACCGTCGAGCGGCGGCGAGAACACGCCGAGACCGCCCTTGCCGGGCGCGATGGTGACGATGCCGCCGCCGACGCCGCTCTTGCCCGGCAGGCCGATCTCGAACAGCCAGTCGCCCGGCTGCTCGTAGAGGCCGGCGGTCGCCATCACCGCCAGCACCCGCTTGGCCACCACCGGGTCGACCACCTTCTCCTTGGTCACGGGGTTCACGCCACCGTCGGCGAGCGTGGCCCCCATCACTGCGAGGTCGTGCGCGGTCACCGCCAGCGCGCATTGCTTGGTGTAGACGTCGACCGCCTGCAGCGGGTCGAAATAGACGCGGCCGTAGGCCTGGAGCAGCCGGGCGATGCCCTGGTTGCGCTGGTTGGTCGCGGCTTCGCTCTCGTAGACCTCGAGGTCGAGCGAGAGGCGGCGACCGGCGAAGCGCGACAGGCCGTCCTGGACGAACTGCCATTTGGCGGCCGGCGAGTTGCCGGGGGCGAGGCTGGTGGTGGCGATGGCACCCGCGTTCACCATGGGGTTCATGGTGCGGTCCTGGTTCAGCTCGATCGCCATGACCGAGTTGAACGGCAGGCCGGTGGCGTTGACCCCGAGCTTCGCCCGCGCCGCCAGATAGCCGATCTCCTGGCAGACCAGCGCGAAGACGAACGGTTTGGAAATACTCTGGATGGTGAAGGGATAGGTGGCATCGCCGACCTCGTACACCCGCCCCTTCACGCCGACGACCGAGATACCGAAGAGATCGGGGGAGACGCGCGCTAGCGCCGGGATGTAGTCGGCCACCTTGCCGTCGCCGAGATCGCGGTAACGGGCGTGGGCTTCGTCGACCAACCGCCCCACCACTTCGGGGCCGACGAGACTACCGGTGGAAACCGGCACCGTGCCGTCGGCCTCCTCCGCGTCGAGATCCACGAGCATCCCACGCCTCCCACCGACCCGTCGACATAAAGCCCAGATGCCGTGGGATGGACGCGACCGCCGCCATCCGACAGCAGCGCGCTCGGCACGAACGCCCTGTCATGACGTCGAGTACAGGGTTTATGCGGCGCAGCACAAGGCCATCCGCCAGTGACGACGCCACCCTTCGCCTTCGGCTGCCTGACCGACGATATCCGGCCCGAGGTGCTGACGCGCACCCTGCCCCGGATCGACCTCGGCGGCAGCGAGCCGCGCTCGCCCTGGTGCAAGGTCTCGCTGTTCTCGCCCGAACTGGCCGACCTCGAGGGATCGGTCCTGTCCCTCGACCTCGCGGTGGTCGGGCCGCTCGACGACCTCTTCGACTATGCCGGGCGCTTCTGCGTCATCGAGAATTGGACGACGCCCGGCAGCGGTATCGGCAGTTCCAACGTGTTCGGCTACCAGCCCGGCGCGCGCGTCGACGTGTTCGACCGTTTCGCGCGCGAGACGATCTGGCAGACCTACGACAACAGCCAGACCTGCACGACACGCGCCGTCGGCGACGTCACGTTCTGGCCCGCCACCTGATGCCACAGCTTCAAGGTGCACTGCCTGCCGATGTGGCCGATCGACCGCTTCGTCGCGGCGAAACAGCCGGAGCATGCGCGCATCGTCGTGTTCCAAGGCTCGCCCAAGCCGGCGGACGCGCGCGACGGCTTCTACCCCAAGAGGCGCCGCCGCATCGCCCCCGCCACCTGGATCGCCGACCACTGGCACGAGGGGTGAGGCGCGCCACGGGCCACCGGGTTCAGCCGGCGAGGCGCATGCCCTTGAAGCGGACGAGGCCGTCGGGCACCGGCACGAAGCCCTCGACGCGGTCACGCAGCGCGAAGAGGTAGTGCTCGTGGAAGAGGTAGACGAACGGACGGTCGGCCAGATAGTGCTCGGCCGCGGCGCGATAGGCGGCATAGCGCTCGGCCGGATCGGCGGAGGCACGCGCCTCGCCGATCAGGCGGTCGACCTCCGGATTGCAGTAGTCGCCGCCGTTGAGGCTGCCGTTGCAGGTGAGGAACGAGGCGATGTTGCCATCCGGGTCGGCGCGCCCGCTCCAGCGGATCAACAGCATCTCGAAATCGCCGCGGCTTTCGTGATCGAGCGCGGTCACCACCTCCATGCCGACCAGTTGCACCTCGATGCCCGCCTCGGCCAGCATGGCCTGGAGGATCTCGGCGGTGCGCTGGTAGGCGGTGGTCGTGGGGACGATCAGCCGCACCGGCAGGCGGTCGTGGCCGGCCTCCGCGAGCAACGCTCGGGCGCGTTCGACGTCGCGGGCCGGTGGCGGCAGTTCCTCGACGTAGAACGGGCTGGTGGGCGGCACCGGCTGGTTGCCGGGCGTGAACAGACCCTCGTTGGTGACCTGGTTCAAGGCCGGCCGGTCGACCGCCAGCTCCAGCGCCTCGCGCAGCCGCGCGTCCCGCGTCAAGGGCGTCGCCCATTCGCTGCCGTCGGCGGCGCCCACGTTGAGCTGGAGGTAATGCGAGCCGAGCCCGGTGACGGCCTCCAGCCGGATGCCGTCGATGTCCTCCAGGACGGCCATGTCGGTCGGCGCCACCTGCTCGATCAGGTCGAGATCGCCCGCGCGCAGATTGGCGACGCGGACGGTCGAGTCCGGCACGGGCTGAAAGACGATGCGCTCGATGGCGTAGGCGTCGGCGTCCCAGTGATCCGCGAAGCGCTCCACCACGATGCGGTCGAGCTGCACCCGCTCGACGAAGCGGTAGGGGCCGGCGCAGACGGGCGCCAGCGCGAATCCTTCGCCCAGCGACTCCGCCGCCGCCGGTGAGACCATCATGCCGGCGCGGTCGGCGAGTGCAGCGATCAGCGGCACGAAGGGCTGCGACAGCTCCAACCGCACGCGGTGAGGACCCTCGGCGACCGCCCGCTCGATCGCGTCGATCTCCGAGCGGCGGGTCGAGCGCGGATGGGTGAGGCTGCGCTCGATGTTGTAGACCACGGCCTCGGCATCGAACGGTTCGCCGTCGTGGAAGACCACGTCCTCGCGCAGATCCAGCGTCAGCGCCATGAGGTCGTCGCTCCAACTCCACGCCGTCGCGAGTTGCGGTGTGAAACTCAACTCGGCGTCGATGTCGATCAGCTTGTCGCAGAGCGCCATGAACACGCTGCGCGCGGCGACGGTGCGGGAGGTGTCGGGATCGAGCGCGTCGGGGTCGCTCGTGAGGCCGATGCGCAAGGTGTCGGCCGCCGTCGCCGAGGTCGCGAGGCAGGCGGCGAGGGCAAGTGCGGCGAAGGCAACGGGGCGGGCCGGTCGGGGCATGGACGCGATCTCCGATGGGCGATGGCCCCAAACTCGCAGCAAGTTGCGGGCCAGCTCGAAGCGACAGGGCACCGCACCGGTAGCACGGGCACTGCCCAGATTCCAGGCACTGGCCAACCATGCCCGAAATTCGAGCACGAAGGGGCTTGTCTCGCGGTCGCCGACCGACCAGTCTCTCGATATCGATAAATCGAGGAGTGCCGCGTGCTGGTCAGCGATCCGACGTCGCCCACCACCGCACCGCCGCCGACCATCATCGCCGTCAAGCCCGGCGCGATCGTCAACGCGCTCCGGCGCGACATCGTGCTCGGCGACCTCGATCAGGGAACCAAACTGGTCGAGATGGCGCTGGCGGAGCGCTTCGGGTGCAGCCAGGCCTCGGTGCGCGAGGCGCTGTTCCGGCTGGCGGCGGAGGGGCTGGTGCGACGCGAGGGGCACAAAGGGACGTTCGTTTCGCGCACCCGAGCGGCCGAGGCCAAGGAGTTGGTGGCCATCCGCCGTCGGCTGGAGCCGGCCGGCGCCCGCGCGGCGGTGCCGACGCTGGACTCATTGGTCGTCGCCGACCTCACCCGCCAGATCGAGACCATGCAGCGTCTCGCCCGCGCCGACGACTGGTACGGCCTGAGCGAGGCCGACCGGCGCTTCCACCTCACCCTGTTCGAGGCGGCAGCGATGCCCGCGCTGGAGCCGATCCTCGCCCGCTGCTTCTCGCTGCTGCACCGTTTCGCCTTCAAGGATCCGACGAGGCGCCGCACGCCGATGGAGGCGGCCGAGCGGCATTGGGCCATTCTGGAGCCGGCCGCCAAGGGCGACGGTGAGGCGACCGCGCGCGCACTCGACGACCATGTGGTGACGCTGGTCGCGGGCCTCGCCGCCGCCGAGGCGGGGGCCGCCGGATGAGTACGGAGCCGGTCGTCCGCGTCGAGGACCTCCGCGTCCACATCCGAAGCGAAGGCCAGACCTTGCGGATCATCGACGGCATCGACCTCGACGTCGCCGCCGGCCGAACGCTCTGCCTCGTCGGCGAGAGCGGCTGCGGCAAGAGCGTGACGGCCTTGGCGCTGATGGGCTTGCTGCCGATGCCGCCCGCGCGCATCGCCGGCGGCCGGGTGTGGTTCGAAGGCATCGACCTCGTCGGGCTCGACACCAAGCGTTTCCAGGACCTCCGCGGCGACCGGCTGGCGATGATCTTTCAGGAGCCGATGACCTCGCTGAACCCGGTCTTCACCATCGGCCGGCAACTCACCGAGGTGATCGAGCGCCACCGCGACGTGGACGGCAGGCAGGCGCGCGCCATCGCCCTCGACATGCTGGAGAAGGTCCGCATCCCGGAGCCGGAGCGACGGCTCCAGCAATATCCGCACGAGCTGTCGGGCGGCATGCGCCAGCGGGTGATGATCGCCATGGCGCTCGCCAACCGGCCGAAGCTCCTGATCGCCGACGAACCCACCACCGCGCTCGACGTCACCATCCAGGCGCAGATCCTGCGGCTCATCAAGAACCTGCAAACGACGGAGGGTACCGCCGTCGTGCTCATCACCCACGACCTCGGCGTGGTGGCGGAGATGGCCGACGAGGTGGCCGTGATGTACGCTGGCCGCATCGTCGAGCGGGCACCGGTCGAGACGCTGTTCGACGACCCGCAGCATCCCTACACCCTCGGGCTGATGAACGCCCTGCCGCGGCTGGATCAGGCCGGGACGGAACTCGGCACCATCGCCGGCTCGGTACCGCCGGCCCACGCCTTCGGCCCCGGCTGCCGGTTCGCCAGCCGCTGTCCCTTCGCCGACGACCGCTGCCGCGCCGACGCCCCGCCGCTGGCGTCGGTCGGTCGGGACCACCTCGCCGCCTGCTGGAAGATCCCGCTGGAGGAGCGCGCGGGCCTGTCCGACGTCGCCCTGGAGGCCGCGTCGTGACGCGCTCGGCCGATATCGTGCTGGAGGCGAAGGGCGTGGAGCGCCGCTATTCGCTCGGCAAGGGGCTGTGGTTCGGCGGCGGCGGCCGTGCGGTGCAGGCCGTGGCCGGCGTCGACCTCGCGGTCAGGCGCGGCGAGACGCTGGCCATCGTCGGCGAAAGCGGCTGCGGCAAGTCGACGCTTGCCCGCCTCCTCCTGCGCCTGGAAGCGCCGGACGAGGGCGAAGTGTGGTTCGACGGGGCCGACATCGGCAGGCTTTCCGAGCGCCAGATGCGTCCCCTCCGCCGCAAGCTCCAGATCGTTTTCCAGGACCCGTTCGCCTCGCTCAACCCGCGCATGACGCTGGGCGAGATCGTCGAGGAACCCCTCCTCGTGCATGGCCTCGGCAACGCCACGGAGCGCAAGCGCCGCGTGCGCGAGATGCTGGGGCTGGTCGGCCTCGGCTCGGCGCGCCTCGACCGCTACCCGCACGAGTTCTCGGGCGGTCAGCGCCAGCGCATCGGCATCGCCAGGGCGCTGGTGGCGGGCCCCGAGATCGTGGTCGGCGACGAGCCGGTGTCCGCCCTCGACGTCTCGGTGCAGGCGCAGGTGATCAACCTGCTCCAGGAACTGAAGACCAAGCTCGGCCTGACGCTCGTGGTCATCACCCACGACCTGGGTGTGGTGCGTCACATGGCCGACCGGGTGGGCGTGATGTACCTCGGCCGGCTGGTCGAGCTGGGGCCGACCGCGACGCTGTTCGCCGAGCCGCGCCACCCCTACACCCAAGCCCTCCTGGCGGCGGTGCCGAAGCCGGACCCGCGCCAGCGCGGGCAGGGCCGACTGCTGGAGGGCGATCTGCCGAGCCCGGCCGACCCGCCGCCCGGCTGTCGCTTCCATACCCGTTGCCCGCACGTGGCCGCGCTTTGCCGCGAACTGGAGCCCGTGCTCGAGGGCGACGGCACCCGCCATGCCACCGCCTGCCATCGCTGGCGGGAGATCGGCGCGCACACGCCCGTCGTCGAGGCCGCACCCTCGGCCGCGCGGCGGCGGCGCGACGCGCTGTGGCTCGCCGCCCGGCGCCGCCAGGAAGCGGCGCTCGCCTCGTCGTCAGAAGCTGGAGGGAGACAGCAACCATGATCACGCACCGCACGACCACGGCGCTTTGCGCCCTGGCACTCGCCTGGGGGCTGGCGCTGCCCGGCCATGCCCAGGCGCAGACCATCACCATCGGGCTGCAGGACGACCCGGACATGCTCGATCCGGACCTCGGCCGGACCTTCGTCGGCCGCATCGTCTTCGCGGCACTCTGCGACAAGCTGGTCGACATCACGCCGGGGCTCGAGTTCGCGCCGATGCTGGCGACCGACTGGCAATGGGCCGACGACAATCTGGCGCTCGCCTTCGATCTGCGCGACGACGTGGTCTTTCACGACGGCACGCCGTTCGACGCCGAGGCGGTCAAGTTCAACATCGAGCGGTCGTTGAACCTGCCCGGCTCCAACCGCGCGAGCGAGATCCGGCCCGTCCGCGAGGTCGAGGTGGTGGGCGAGCATCGCGTCGTCCTGCACCTGAACGAGCCCTTCGCGCCGCTGCTCGCGGCCCTGTCCGACCGCGCCGGCATGATGGTCTCGCCGACCGCGGCGCGCGCCGCCGACGAGGCCGGCCGCCCCTTCGCCAACGAGCTGGTCTGCGCCGGGCCCTACACCCTGGTGGACCGCGTGGTGCAGGACCGCATCACCGTCGAGCGGTTCGCCGACTACTACGATCCGGATGCCGTGAGCGCCGAACGCATCGTCTACCGGACCATCCCGGACTCCACCGTGCGCCTCGCCAATCTCCAGGCGGGCGACCTCGACATCGCCGAGCGCATCGCGCCGACCGACCTGGACACCGTGCGCAACGATCCGAACCTGGAACTCGTGACGACGACGAGCCTGCACTACCACGGCATCCGCATCAACCACGCCAACGGGCCGCGCGCCGAGACCAACCCCTTGGGCGACCGCAACGTCCGCGCCGCCCTCGATCACGCCATCGACCGTGTCGCCCTGAACCAGGTGGCCTTCGACGGCGAGTTCGTCCCGGGCAACCAGCCCGTGGCGCCGACCAACCCGTTCTATAACGACGGCGTCCCGGTGCCGCCGCGCGACGTGGACGCGGCCCGTGCTGCACTTGCCGAAGCTGGGCTGGAGCGGGTGAGCTTCGAGTTGCTCGTGGCGAACAACCCCGAGCAGATGCGCGTCGGCGAGATCATCCAGGCGATGGCAGCCGAGGCCGGCATCGACGTGCAGATCCGCGCGAGCGAGTTCGCCGCCGCTCTCGATGCGATGACCCGCGGCGACTTCGACGCCATGCTGGTCGGCTGGTCGGGCCGGGTCGACCCGGACGGCAACGTCCACACCTTCTACGACAGCGAGGGCGGCCTCAACGACGGGCGCTACTCGAACGCGCGGGTGGACGAGTTGATCAACCGCGCGCGCGAGGTGGGCGATCCGGCCGAGCGCCAGCAGCTCTACGCCGAGGCGTTCGCCATCATCGCCGACGAACGGGCGAGCATCACGCTCTACCACAACACCCACCTCTACGGTGTGCGGGCCGACGTCGATGGCTTCACGCCCTATCCCGACGGGCTGATCCGCCCGTTCGGCCTGGTGAAGAACTGACCATGCCGTCCCCGCGCCCGACCGGGCGCGGGGAGCCCCACTAGCGGAGGAAGCCCGCTCAGATGCTCGCCTTCGTCGGCCGCCGCGTCCTGATCGCGATCCCGACCCTGCTCTTGATCACCGTCTTCGTCTTCTCGCTGCAGCTCCTGTTGCCGGGCGACCCGGCACTGGCGCTCGCCGGCGAGGAGCGGGATCCGGCGGTGATCGCCCAGATCCGGGAGCAGTTCCACCTGAACGAGCCCCTGGTCGTGCAGTATTGGCTGTGGCTCCAGGGCGTCGTGCAGGGCGACCTCGGCATGTCGCTGAAGACGGGCATGCCGGTTTCGACGCTGATCGCGCAGAAGCTGCCGGTGACCATCCAGCTCGCCGTCATGGCGATGTGCATCGCCCTGATGATCGGCGTGCCGGCGGGCATCCTCTCGGCCGTCAGGAAGGGCACCGCGTGGGACATGGGCGCCAACGTGGTGGCGCTCTCCGGCATCTCGATCCCGAACTTCTGGCTCGGGATCATGCTCATCATGCTGATCTCGGTGAACCTCGGCTGGCTGCCGGCGTCGGGCTACGTCAACCCGTTCGAGGACCCGGTCAGGAGCTTCCAGACCATGATCATGCCGGCCTTCGTGCTCGGCACCGCGATTGCCGGCGTGATGATGCGCCACACCCGCAGCGCCATGCTCCAGGTGCTGCGCCAGGACTACGTGCGCACCGCCCGCGCCGGCGGCCTGCGCGAGCGCGTCGTGATCATGCGCCACGCGCTCAGGAACGCGCTGATTCCCGTCGTCACCATGGGCACGCTCCAGTTCGGCGAGTTGTTGGCGGGAGCGGTCCTGACCGAGCGGTCTTCACCATCCCCGGCTTCGGCAAGCTGATCGTCGATGCCGTCTTTACCCGCGACTATGCCGTGGTGCAGGGCGTCGTGCTGGTGACGGGCTTCGTCTACGTCATGCTGAACCTCTTGGCCGACGTGCTCTACGTCGTCCTCAACCCCCGCATGCGGACCTGAGCGATGGCGAGCGTGTCCCTGCCCTCGGCCGACGACCGCAGCTCCCGCACCTGGCGCCGGCTGCGCCGCCATCCGGGGGCCTTGATCGGCGGCACGGTCGTGCTGCTGTTCGTCACCGTGGCGCTGCTCGCCCCCTGGCTCGCCCCCTACGATCCGACGGCGACGAGTTGGAC
>JBJHBG010000110.1:0-11509 GCA_050485385.1 Geminicoccaceae bacterium
CCCCCCGCGGGGGGGGCGGGGGGGGGCGGGGCCCCCCCGGGGGGGGGGGGGGGCCGGGCCGGGGGGGGGGGGGCGGGGGCGCCCCCCCCGCCGCTGCGCCGACGAGCTTGACGCAGGCCCTGGCCGCCCGCCTCGAACTCGCGGCCGCACTCGCGCTCGGACCGCGCCTTTTGGTGGTGGACCGGTTGACCCGCGGTCTCGAGTCTGCGGATCGGGCCGCGGTGGGCGGCCTGCTCGCCCAGGTCGCGGCGGGCGGGATCGGCGTCCTGTGGCTGGAGGACGACGTCGATCTGGTGGGCGAGGTGGCTGCCAGTGCCTTGGTGCTGGCCGGCGGGCGGCTCGTGGCCGGCGGACCGATCGAGGTGCTGGCACACTCCCGCACGGCCGAAACCGCCTTTCTCGGCGAAGCGCCGTGAGTCTGCCGCTACCACCAGCAGGTGGCCTGCTGGCGGTCGTCGTCAGCGTACGCACCGAAGGCCGGGACCTCTGCGCAGCTTGGCCGGAGGCGTCGTCGTCCCACCGTGTCGGCATCGTGCCGCCGGTACCGCGAGGGGCCCCTGCCGTGCCGCTCGGTCATCAACTGGCACCAGCGGTGCAGCGACTCAAGGGCGGCGAGCGCCCGGCGTGGCTGGACTTGGCACCGGAACTGTCGACCCGTCTGGAGCAGGCGTGGCGGTCGCTCGCGCCGGCCGAGCGCTATCTCGCCGGCGTCGCGCGGGCGCTGCTCGACGGCTCCGAGATCGTCCTGCTCGACCGCCCCGGCGGTGCGCTGCCCGCCGCTCGGTTACGGGCCCTGACGGAGGCCTTGGCCGCACGCGGCATCGCGGCGGTCTGCGCGGATCGGCGGCTGCGCCTGTTGGCGACGCTCGCGGACGACGTCTGGCTGGCCGACCGCGGCACGGTCGAAGGCCCGATCCGCGCGGCGGACCTCGTGGACGACGCGCGCGCCTGGACGCTCTGCTTCGGCGGCACCTTGGAGCTGCCCGTCGCCTGAAACGCAAAGCGGCGCCCGAAGGCGCCGCTCGCAGACCCGATCGACCGTTCCGGTCAGTCGCGCTGGCCGCCCAGGAACTGCAGGAGAAACATGAACAGGTTGATGAAGTCGAGGTAGAGGCGAAGCGCACCCATGATGGCGCTCTTGCCCATGGCCGTGCCGTCGTGCTGCACCTCGAAATAGGTGTTCTTGATGTTCTGCGTGTCGTAGGCGGTCAGTCCGGCGAAGATCAGGACGCCGATGACGCTGATGGCGAACTGCAGGGCCGAGCTGCCGAGGAACAGGTTCACGATCATGGCGATGATGATGCCGAACAGGCCCATGATCAGGAACGAACCCCAGCCCGACAAGTCCTTCTTCGTGGTGTAGCCGTAGAGGCTCAGCGCGCCGAAGGCAGCGGCGGTAATGAAGAACGTACGAGCGATGCTCTCGCCGGTAAACACCAGGAAGATGCTGGCGAGCGACAGACCCATCACCGCAGCGAACGTCCAGAACAACACCTGGGCCTGGAAGACGTTCAGCTTGTTGATGCCAAAGCTGAGGATGAGGATGAAAGCCAAGGGAGCGAGCATCACCACCCACTTCAGGGGCGTGGTGAAGATCGGTACGTAGAGCGCGGGCGTGGAAGCCACGAACATGGCGACGATGCCGGTCACGGCAAGCGCCAAGCCCATGTAGTTGTAGACCGAGAGCATGTAGGCGCGCAGGCCCTCGTCGATCCGCTCGGCCGGCACGCCGACGCGCGCCTGCGCGTAGCGGGGGTCCGTGTTGAACGCCATGTCTGTCCCTCTTGGACGTCGATTTCCTGAAGTCCCTATATTGGCCGATCGTGGCGCGAGATCAACCGCCACCCGCCTGCGATAGCCGCCAACGCCGAAACGCTTGCACGCGGCCGTCCCGCGGGCATGGATCGCAACGAAGCGAGCCGGGCCTCGCGACGGCACGCGATAACGCGTGAGTAGGGCTCATGGCAGCGCTTCGCGCTGGTCGTTCGAACGGACCGCGGACGGCACGATGGACGGTACAGGCGATAGCGCCATCGGGCCGCTTCACTGGCGAGTTGACGGGGCTCCACCACCGCTCATCGAAGCCGCCGCCGTCGCTTTCGGGTCGACGGATCGGGTAGCGCTGCACCGCCATGACGTCATCCGCTCCGGTGTTGTACACCCGTTCCAGCGACGTCCGCAGGTTGCGCGCGTCGTCATGCTCGCCTTCGAACAGGCGTCGCTGACCGCGACCATGGTGTGGTCGTCCGGCGTCAACACCAGAGACTTGCCGGGGATCGCCCCGAACG
Organism: Geminicoccaceae bacterium; assembly: GCA_050485385.1. Classification (GTDB taxonomy): domain Bacteria; phylum Pseudomonadota; class Alphaproteobacteria; order Geminicoccales; family Geminicoccaceae; genus RECO01. The sequence continues at coordinate 2,289 of JBJHBG010000110.1, forward strand.
ACTCGCGCAAACGCAGGTCGTCCGACGAGGCGGCGTCGCGGCCTCGGCCACGCCGGTCTGGCGGACGGCGCACTCGCGTTCGGCCCGCTGCCGACGGGTTACGTCGCGGGCGGCCACCATCGCGGTGCCGTGCCGCCGACGGTGTAGGTGGCCTCGTGGCCGAGGTCGCTGACGATCTTCAGCACCGAGGGTTGGCCCTGCGTGTCCACGTAGAGGCTCACCAGTTCGAAGATACCGCCGTCGGCCCGTACCATGGTCGGCGCGGTGTTGCGGTTGGACATCGAGCACCGCCCGTCGGCGCACCGACCGCTCGTGACCGACGGCGACGCGACGACCAACCCGACCTCCTCGCACGGGTCCGCATCGCCTGCCTCGAAGCCGATCGTGGCGGCGGCAGCACCGCCCGCAACAGCATGGCGAACCCCAGGGCGGCGACCGCCATGGCCGCAAATCCGGACCTGATGACGGCATGCACCTTGTCGGCTGGAAAGACCACGAGACACTCGCCGGTCACGCGAGCGGCGCGGTGGTACATGCACCGTTGAATACGACCGAGCCGGCAATCGTGGCCATCGCCCGTCCCGCATCCGTCAGTACGCCGCACCGCGCTCCGGATGTTCGCGAAAAACCGGAAACAATGATCGCGTTGTATCAGTAAAACTCAAAAGAGACGGCATTGTAAGATTTGTTTCAATTTCTCTTAATGGTGTGTTCCTCCGCTTGGATTCGGCGTATCTTGATAATCGAACATAGTAACTCACAGCGAAAGCAGAAAGGGAGGTCGCTTTGTCTATGTCGATGTGGCGGCCATGGCGGAGGCCAGGGTCAGCCGGCGCCCTTCGAGGGCACGCCCCGCTGCAAGATCGCCTCCAACCGCGCTCGGGCACGCGACACACGGCTCTTCATCGTGCCCTCGGCAACGCCACAGATCGCGGCCGCCTCGGCGTAGCCAAAGCCGGAACCGGCGACGAGGACGAGCGCTTCCCGCTGCTCCAGCGGGAGTCGTTGCAGCGCACGCAGCGTCTCGTTGGCCTCGACCACCGTGGTTTGCACGGCGGCCACGGCCACCGTGGCGCCGTGCATGCCGTCGGGATCCTCCACCTCGCGCTGCCGTCGCCGGACGTCGCTGACGAAGGCGTTGCGCAGGATCGTGACGAGCCAGGCTTCCAGACTCGAGCCCGGCTCGAAGCGGGCGCGATGCGCCCAACCGCGCAGCAGGGTCTCTTGCACGAGGTCGTCGGCGAGCGTCGGGTTGCCGGCGAGCGAGCGGGCGTAGGCGCGCAGGCGTGGCACGCAGCGCAGCATGGCGGCACCGAACCCACCGGTCATGTCGGTTGCGGCCATGGCTCAGGCCTCGTCGTCGGACGGATCGCAAGTGCCTTCGCGATCGAGACGCTCGGCGAACGCCTCGAGGCCGGGCGGCAGGGGCTCGGCCTCGATCGCCGCGTAGAGATCGCGCAGCCGTCGACGGACCAGGGCGAGGTCGTCCCCGCCAGTCCCGTCGGACGTCGGGTCGGCGCCGTTGCCGTCGGACGACAGCGGGGCGGTCGGATTGGTTTTGGACTTGCTCATGGGACCTCCTGGACGAAGGGCAAACGGCCCGAGGCCCCATCGGTTCCCCGTTTGCCCGACCTTCACCACCAGAGGAGACGAGGATGACCACCCACGACGACACCGTCGCCGGCAATCTCGGCCGACTGCGGGCCCATGCGGCGTTGCTCGTCGGCTCGCGCACGACCGCCGACAGCTGCGTTTGGGTCGTACTCGAAGCGGTGCTGGCGGAGCCAGGACTCTTGCGCACCGAACACGGCTGCCGGCTCGGCCTGCTGCGCGTGTTGCATCGCACCAGCGTCGGGATCCTCGACCTGCTGCCGCCATCCAACGCCGCCGACGATCCCTTGGCGGGACTCACCACCGAGGAACGTCAGGCGATGATGCTGTTGGACGTGGAGCGACTGAGCCCGCAGGCGGCGGCGTTCGTTGCCGGTCGCGGCCCCGGCAGCTTGGTGATCGCCTTGGCGGCGGCCCGACGCCAGCTCGGCGCGCCGCCGCTCGCGACGCGGACGCACCGCCCGCGCCGAGCGGCGGCGCCGGCCACCGCGCAGGTCTGAGCCAGACCTCTCGAGCCTCTTCCGGCAGGTCGAACCGACGCTCACCCCCGCCGATCCGCCCAAGGCCTGGTAATCGCCTGGGCGGTTCGGCGGGGGTTTTGGTTTGCGCAACCCCCAGCCCGACCGGGCGTTGTCCCCCACCGCCGGAACCTCCGTCGCCGCGCTCGTGTTGTCCGCCATATATCTCATGGAGATACGGTGATGACGGACGTTCTGGAGTGCCAGGGCGCATCCGTGCTCGTCGTCGAAGACGATCTGGCGGTGGCGAGCCTGTTGCGCGAATACCTGTCGACACGCGGCTTCAGCGTGGAGACGGCGACGACGGCGCGGGAAATGTGGCGGCGGCTGGCCGAGGCTTGGCCAGCGGCCATCCTGCTCGACGCGGGGCTGCCGGACGGCAACGGCCTGGATCTGGTGCCACGATTGCGGGCCGCCGGCGGCACCGGGATCATCATGCTGACGGCCCAGGCGTCGCCCGCGGAGCGTTGCGGCGGGCTCGATCGTGGCGCCGACGACTACATCAGCAAGCCCTTCCACCTCGCCGAGGTCGGCAGCCGGCTACAGGCCGTGATCCGGCGTCTGCCGGAGGCACCGCGCCCGCAGGCAGCGGCGGCGGCCGACGGTGTGGGCGGCTGGCTCTTGGACGAACGCGCCGGCACCCTGACCGACGCGAATGGGCGCCGGATCGAGCTCACCAGCAGCGAAGCGCGGTTGTGGCGGGCGCTTGCCGCCACCCCGGGCGTTCCGGTCGATCGCGATCGGCTGTCGGCCCACGTGCGCAACCTGCCATGGGAACCGCAGATCCGTGCTATCGACGTCCTCGTGGCCCGGCTGCGGGCGCGGGTAGAGGATGACCCTCGGCGTCCGCGCGTCATCGTCACCGTGCGCAATCGCGGCTACATGCTGGCCGCCTCGGCGAGTGCTTGAGTGACGCGGATACGCGAAGGGGGCCGGCACGCGGCCGGCCCCCAACGCGATCGAACCGCAGAAGCGGGCGACGTCAGCTGGAGAACCAGCCGTCGTCGTCACGCTCGTGCTCGGGCAGGTTCTCGACCTGGTCGCGCGTCATGTTGATGCGCAGATCGCCATCCTCTTCGGCCGGCGCCTGCAACTCCGCGATGTCCACGGCGACCGTGCGGGTGCCCATGCCGAGGAAGCCGCCGACGTCCAGGATCACCTTGGAGACCTGGTCGTTGCTGTCGATCAGCAGGTCCGCGACCGTGCCGACGGTCTCGTCGTCCGGACCGACCACGTCCTTGCCCATCAACTCGTCGGCGGTGTATTCGCCGGCGATGGTACCCTCGAACGTGTCCCGCTGGGCCTCGAACGAACCGTAGCGCTCGCCGTTGCCTTGCATGCCGTCCGTCCCGGTAGCGGTCTGACCCGCCTGGTCCGGCGCACCGGCCGCGGGCGGCGTCGCGTTGGGGTCGGTCTGCTGCTGCGCGAGCGCCGCGGCGCCGCTCAAGCCGAGCAGAGCCACACTGGCGGTGAGCGTCCGAATGTAAACGTTCATCACTTTCTCCCATAGTGACCGTTGGCCTCATGGGCGCAACACCGGAACAACGGATCAGCATGGAATCGGTTGCGATCGCTTACAATTATTACGACCTACTACACCTTTACAATTTTTACTTTTGAGTACGGAACGATTCCGTGAGTCGGACCGACCGGGGAACCGCGCCCATCGGCCCGACGTTCGAATGGAGGACGCCCCGTTGCCGAGCGTCCGACACCATGGGGGGACACGGATGACCACCGAAGGGGCCTGGGACGAGAGCGAGGCCGAGCGCCACGAGCGCATTCGGCAGTTGGAGGCACTGGGCGCGCTGACCGGCGGCGTCGCGCACGACTTCACCAACCTCTTGACCGTCATCAGCGGTAACCTTGAGCTGATCCTCGATTCCGCCGACGACGCACCCCGCCTGCGCCGGCATGCCGAAGCGGCGATGCAGGCGGCCGACGACGGCAGCGTGCTCACCGAGCAGCTCGTCGCCCTGACCCGCCACAAGCCGATCCGCCCGACGCACGTCGACGTGCATGCGCTGCTGCAAAGCTCGCGGCCGCTACTGGAGACCAGCGTGGGCCGCGCCTGCACGCTGGCGCTGGCCAGCACCTGCGAGACCTGCGTCGCCTATGTCGATCCGGCCCAGCTTCGCGCGGCGATCTTGAACCTCACGGTCAACGCCCGCGATGCGATGCCCGGCGGCGGCCGGGTCGAGCTGCGCACCGGCGACGCCGGCGACGGTCTCGTCGCGATCGAGGTCGAGGACGACGGGGTCGGGATGACGCCGGAGGTGCTGGCGGCCGCGACCAAGCCCTTCTTCACCACCAAGGGCGAGGGGCGCGGCACCGGCCTCGGGCTCAGCACGGCGTACGACTTCGCCGAACGGTCGGGGGGCCGGCTGGAGATCGCCTCGACGCCCGGCGAAGGTACGCTCGTGCGCCTGCTGCTGCCCGCCGGCGACGCCGAAGCGATCCAGGACGAGCCGCGCACCCTGCCGCGCACGGATCGCGGCGGTGGCGGCGAACGGATCCTGTTGGTGGAGAACGACAGCGGCGTGCGCGACCTGATCGCGGGCTATCTCCACGATCTCGGCTACGACGTGCTGGAGGCCGTCGACGGTGCGACGGCGCTGTCGATCTTCGATTGCAGCGAAACGATCGACCTCGTGTTGGTCGATCTGCGTCTGGACGGCGATCCCCAAGGCAACGAATTGGTCGAAGAACTGAAGCGCCACTGCGATCCGGTCACCGTCGTGGCGATGACGGCGGACGGCCGGGCCAAGCTGAGCGACCCGGCCGTGCCACTCGTAAGGAAGCCGTTTCGGCTGCGGGACCTCGCCGCCGTCGTGCACGAAGCCCTGGCCGCCCGCGCGTCGACGGGCGGCTGAACGGCCCGCTGGCCGGCGCTCAGGCTGCCGCCATCTCTCCCTGCATGGCGGCGCCGAGACGCGCCCGCGCGCGCGAAACGCGGCTCTTCACGGTCCCGACCTCGACGCGCATCTGCCGGGCCGCGTCCTCGTAGCGCATGCCGCCGAGCGCTACGGTCGCGATGACGTGACGATCCATCGCACTCAGCGACCGAAAGCCCCGCGCCAGGTCGCGCATCATCAGGCGGTCCTCCTGGATCGGCGGCACCGGTATGGCGGTCGTCGTCTCGTCCATCACGACGTGTTCGCCCGCGTTCGCCAGCTTGCGCCGACCCGACAGGAAATGGTTGCGGCAGATGGTGAACAGCCACGCGCGCAGGTTGGTGCCGGGCGTGAAGCGGTCGGCCCGCGCGATGGCCCGCTCGACGGCGTCCTGCACCAAGTCTTCGGCATCGTGCTGGTTCTTCGTCAGCGACAGCGCAAAGCGACGTAGCGTCGGCAGACAATCAGTCAGCTCGCGTTCGGAGAAACTACGCATCGATGTCTCCCTCTTCGACATGAGCTTGACGTTACAGCCAGCGGAAATACAGACAATATCCTTTCGTCGTAGTGGACGGTGTATGGGTTTCATTATCATCAACTGACGTAACCGGAGGAGATGACGGCAGCCACGGCGCATGCGCAGGCGGAGGAGGTGGAGTAAGTGGAGTAAGTCGGCTAGCTTTGCCGTCGCCGAACGGAGAGGTGACGATGATGGCGCACGACGACGAGCGCCGGTCGATCAAGCTGCAGCTCATGATCAGCCCGCACGAACTGAGGGCGATCGACGACTGGCGGTTCCGGGCTCGCCGGGCGAGCCGCGCCGAAGCGATTCGCACTCTCGTCGCCCGCGCGCTCGCCGCCGAGCCGCAGGACGGTCCGGCGCCGACGGACGGCGATCGGGGCGATGGCGGAACCGGGACCGCACGGTGACGTTCACCAGCGAAACCCTGTCGTGATCGCCACCCCTGGAGCCCGCCATGCAACCGGCCCGCCGTTGCTCCCCGCCCCACCCCCGCCTACGCTCGTCGAACGAGGTGAACGATGGTTGACGCCAAGTCGCTAGTGGACCTGCGGCAGTTCTCGCGTGCGGTCCTCGCCGACCGGACGCTCGGCGACGAACTGTTGCGGCTTGCGCTCCGCCGGCTGCCGGTCGCCGACGACGGCAGCGACCGCGTCGGGATGTTCCGCGCGTTCGTCGCCGCGTGGCGCGGCTTGCGCGAGGGCGATGCCGGTCCCGCCTTTTCGGACGTGTCGCTGTCGCAAGCGCTGCCGCCGCCGCCGCGGCCCGAGCGGCTGATGCTGGTGCTGGTCGACGTCATGGGCTTCGATCTGAGCGAGGCGGGCACGGTGGTCGGCTGCGAGGCGGCCGACTGGACCGGTCTGCTGGCCGCCGGCCGGGCCTGGGCCGAGGGCCCCTTCGTCGGACGTGCGCTGATCATCGAGGACGAGCCGTTGATCGCGGCGGAGTTGCGTGCCTTGGTCGCCCGGCTCGGCGTCACGGTGGTCGGTGCCGCCCGCACCGCCCCGCAGGCGGTCAGGCTGGCGGAGACGCACCGCCCGGACGTCCTCATCGCCGACTACAACCTCGACGGCCCGGCGACGGGGCTCGACGCGGTGCACGACATCCAGGAACGAATGGCCTCGCCGGTCGTATTCATCACCGGGTACCCGGAGCGCGTGCTCGCGGGCGACGACGTGGAGCCGGATTTCGTGCTTGCCAAGCCCTATACGAGCCGCGCGATCAGCGCCGCCGTGGCCTTCTGCCTGACCACCGAACGTCTCAGCGTGACGGACTGACCGATGAGCGACGACCGGCCCGAGAAACGCTTGAGCAAACTGCAGATCCTGGTGACCGACAGCGAGCTCCGCACGATCGACGACTGGCGCTTCGACCACCGCTCGCCGAACCGCTCGACGGCGGTGCGCAACCTGATACTTTTGGGCCTGGAGTACTCCAGGCGCCATGCCGACGAGGTCGAGGCCCTGGTGGAGACCGTCGACCGTCGCTGAGGATAGCATGGCCGCCCACAGCCCGCCCGAGGACGCCGCGGCCCGCATCGCCGCCCTCGAGCACGAATTGTGGCAGGAGCGCATGCTCCTCCAGGTGGCCGCCGACGCCGCCCGGGTGGGTCTCTACCGCTGGAACGTAGATACCGACGAAGTCTGGCTGACACCGGGACTGGCTCGGCTGTTCGACCTCGACATCGAGGTCGGCATCGTGCCCGGTGCCGTGTTCCGCGAGCGCATGTCGGCCGAGGACGTGGCTGTCGTCAACGCGGCGGTCGAACGGGCGCGCGCCGACGGCGGCGAGTTCTACGCCGAGTTCCGCGCGCAGCTCCCCTCGGGCCAAGCGCGCTGGCTCGCCGGACGTGGCCGCTTCGTGGCCGTACCCGGCCGGTCGAGTCCCATTCTGATGGGCGCCAACTGGGACATTTCGCCGGCCAAGCACGAGGCGTCGAAGGTGCGCGGCATCCTCGACGGCCTCGGCGCCCTGGCGGGCCTCTTGACCCGCGACGGCATCCTCGTCGAGGCCAACCGAATGGCACTGGAGGTGGGCGGGCTCACCGCCGACGACGTGCTCGGCAAGCCGTTTTGGGAGACCTATTGGTGGGCCCACGATGCGGCGGTCCAGCAGCAGCTTCGAGACGCCGTCGCCCGCGCGGCCGACGGCGAGACGGTGCGCTACGACGTGCGGGTGCGCGCCGCCGAGGACCGCTTCGTCGAGATCGACTTCACCCTCTCGCCTCTGGCCGATCCGGACGGCGTCGTCACCCACCTGATCCCGTCGGCCTTCGAGATCACCGGCCGCAAGCAGGCGGAGGAGCGGGTACGACTTATCAACCGAGAGTTGCAGCACCGCATCGCCAACGTGTTCACCGTCATCAACTCCCTCCTCCGCCTGAGCGCGGTCTACGGACGCGACGTGCAGACCTTCGTCGATGCCACGACGGAGCGCTTGCGGGCGTTGGAGGCGGCGCACCGCGACACGGGCGGCGCCCAAGGCGTCGAGCACGCCTCGCTGCACGACCTGGCGCGGCAGGTGCTGCGACCATGGCGCGAATTGCCGGGGTCCCGGCTGCGCATCCGCGGTCCGACGGTGCGGCTCACTCGCGGCCAGGCGACGGCCCTCGGCCTGATCTTCCACGAACTCGCCACCAACGCCGCCAAGTACGGCGCGTTGGAGGCGGCAGGGGGCACGGTCGAGCTGACGTGGCAGGCGTCGACCGACGAGATCGTGATCGTCTGGCGGGAGGGTGGCGGCGAGGCGGTCGAGCCGCCGACGAGCAAGGGCTTCGGCCTGTCGGTGATCGAGACGCTGACCGAGAGTTATCTCGACGGCGAGGTGGCGTTCGCCTTCGGCGAGGAGGGCGTCACGGTGCGCATCGTCGCCCGCCGCTGAAGGTCCCGTCGGAACCGAGCGCGCTCGTGAACGTTTCGTCCATGGAGCGTCGCACGGTTGTGGCGCCGGAATCGAAAGGAACGTTCCCATGCTCCAGTGGGTCCTGATCTTCCTGGTCCTCGCCATCGTCGCCGCGGTCTTCGGGTTCAGCGGCATCGCAGCCGCCTCGGCGGAAATCGCCCAGATCATCTTCTTCGTGTTCCTGGTCCTGCTCTTGATCAGCTTGGTGATGCACGTCGTCCGCGGCAGGCGCCCACCGCTTTGACCGCCGCCACCCACGGACGGCCACAACGGAATCGGCGACAGCGACCGGCAGCCGCGTCGGGCGCTACTGCCCTTTTCAATGAACGACGTGTCCTTATCGTGAATTTCGAAGAAAACTTGGAACTCTTTTCCCTATCCCGCGTTCCTGTCATGTCAACTCGACAGTCAAACAAGGAGGAGCCGGCGAATGAATTGGGATCAGATCAAGGGCAACTGGAAGCAGTTCAGCGGCAGCGCGCGCAAGCAGTGGGGCAAGCTGACCGACGACGATCTCGAGGTGGCGAAGGGGGAGCGCGACGTGCTGGTCGGCAAGGTCCAGGAGCGCTATGGCATCGCCAAGGAAGAGGCCGAAAAGCAGGTGCGCGAGTGGGAAAGCCGTCTCTGAGCTAGCCTGCCGACCCACCGTTCAGCCCCGGAGCCGGCCGCCGGCTCCGGGGCTTCGTCGGTTCGACGCCCCGACTGCCGACGCTCCGGCCACCCCGCGAGAGCCCTCATGTCCCTCGATCGCCAGCAACGTCTCGCCCTCGCCCTCAC
>JBJHBG010000110.1:11519-16118 GCA_050485385.1 Geminicoccaceae bacterium
CGCCCTCACCATTCTCTTGATGGTGCTGGTGCTGGCGACGGCCGGCCTCGTGCTCCTGCCGTTCGTCATCGCGCTGTTGCTGGCGCTGCTCCTGCATCCCGTGCATCGCCGCATGCGGGCGGTCGGCTGCAGCGCGTCGTTCGCGGCAGCCATCAACACCGCCGCCGCCACCATCCTCACCCTCGGCCTCGCCTTCGGCGTGGTGCCGATCTTCGCCGACGATGCCGTGGCACTGGTCCAGACCCTCTTCCGCGACGCCTACCGCATCTTCGATTGGCTGGACGACCTTTGGGGCTCGTGGCTGCCCGGCATGCGGCCGTTGAGCGAGACCCTGGAGGAGCGGCTGGAGGACTTCGCACCGTCGCTGGAGGCCGTCACGCCCGCCCTTGCCAGCGTGCTCAACACCGGCGGGTTCGTCGTCTTCCTCCTCCTGCTCGCCTTCCTCGTGCCCATGGCGCTCTTCTTCTTCCTCAAGGAAGGCCGCGCCTTCCGCGAGGCGGCGGTGGGCCTCGTGCCGTGCCGCTATCAGGCGGAGGCGCGCGACTTCGTGCTCACCGTCGGCGACGGCCTCGGCGGCTATCTGCGCGGGCAGGGCGTGGTCTGCGCCTGGCAGGCGGTGTTCCATGCCGTGCTGCTCGCCCTCATCGGCCTCCAGTTCGGCGTGCTCATCGGCATCCTCACCGGCCTTGCCGCCGTGATCCCGGTGATCGGCAACCTGACCATGTTCACCGTGGCCATGCTGGTGGCGCTGGCCCAGTTCGAGAACTGGCTGCCGATTCTCGCCGTCGTCGCCGTGTTCGCTGCCGCCAACGTCCTCGACACGCTGTTCCTGGTGCCATTCTTCATCGGCAGCCGCATCCGCATGCACCCGCTGTTGATGATCGTGGCGGTCCTTCTCGGCGGCCAGCTCTTCGGGCTGATCGGCGCACTCTTGGCCCTGCCCGGCACGACCGTCGTGGTGACCGCGAGCCGTTGGATCTGGGAACGCTACGAGAAGACGCGCATCTACGCGCATCGACCGCCCGACGACGAGCCGGCCTGACGCCGGCTCAGGCGGCGAGTGCCGTGCGGATCGCCTCCGCGCTCTCGGTCGTGACCGGCGTCGCCACCCCGGCCTCGGCACCGAGCCGGATCACCGCCCCGCCGAGCCATTCCAGTTCGATGCGGCGGCCGGCCTCCAGGTCCTTCAGCATCGACGCCTTGATGCCGGCGTCCTGCTTGCGTTGCCAAGCGAGCACCTGCTCCGCGCGGTCGTCGTCCATGGCGATCCCCCGCGCCCGGCCAACCGCGAACGCCTCGCGCACGAGGGCCTCCAGTCGCGCCCAGGCCGCCGCATCCTCGCGGATCGGGCCGATGGATTGCCCGGTGTAGGCGCAGATGGTGGCGAAGGGGGCAAGCATCACGAACTTGTTCCAGACCTCCACCTCGATCCGCGGGCTGTGCCCGCCGTCGAAACCGGCGGCAGCGCAGGCCGCCGCCAGCCGGTCGAAAGCCGGCGAAGGCCGACCGTCCCATTCGCCGAACTTCAGCCAGGCGAACGGGCCGGCGCGGACCACCACGCCCGGCGCTTCGATGTGGGCGCTGATGCCGGCAACGCCGCCCGCGGTCGCGTCCCCGAACCGCGCCTTGGCGAGATCGTGCGCCTCCACGCCGTTCTGCAACGGCACGAGCCGCGTCGCCGCACCGACATAGGGCCGGGCAGCGTCGAGCGCGGCGTCGAGATCGTACATCTTGGTCGCCAGGAGGACGACGTCGGCCGCGCCGTCCTCGGGGCGCGCCAGCCGCACGGGCTGCACGAGCGGGCCGCCCTCGCCCCGCAGTTCCAGCCCGCGCTCCGCCATCGCCGCCGCGTGCGCACCGCGCGCGACGAACGCCACGTCGACACCCGCATGGGCAAGCCGCGCACCGAACCAGCCGCCGACCCCGCCCGCACCCACGATGACCACACGCATCGACCCCTCCCACTCGCCGAAGACGACCCTGCCGACGGGCAACACGGACCCGCGCGACGAACGATTGATTTCCCGCCGCCACGACGGACACTGGGACGGACCTCAACCGGGTGCCGAGAATGCCATGACGGAGCCGTCCGCGCCCCTGCGTCCTGCGAAGATCTGGGACCTGCCGACCCGCCTGTTCCACTGGCTCCTGGTGGTACTCGTGTTCTTGTCGTGGCTATCGATGGAACTCGGTCACGTCGAGCGGCACATGACGATCGGCTATCTGGTGCTGACGCTGGTCCTCTTCCGCATCCTCTGGGGCATCGTCGGCTCCAAGCCTTCCCGCTTCGCCACCTTCGTCCGTGGGCCGGGCGCGATCGTGGGCTACACCCTGGCGCTGCTGCGCGGCCGCCCGCCGGTGACGGCCGGACACAACCCGCTGGGCGCCCTCGCTATCCTGCTGATGCTCGGGCTCTTGGCCTTGCAGGCAACGACGGGCCTGTTCGCCGACGACGACATCTTCAACCGCGGCCCGCTGGCCAAGCTGGTCACGTCTGAGACCTCCGCCCGGCTCACCCGCCTGCACAAGCAGAACTTCGACATCCTCCTGATCGTGTTGGCGCTGCACGTCGCGGCGGCCGCCCTCTACCGGTTCGCCTTCGGCCAAAAGCTGGTCCGCGCCATGCTGACCGGGCACAAGGACCTGCCCGCCGCCAAACCGGCGCCGGGCCTCGTGCACCCCTTGTGGGCGGTACCGGTGCTCGCAGCCGCCGGCTTCGCCGTTTGGTACGTGGTCACCCAGGTGTGACGCGCGACGCGTTCTCCGAAGGGCTGGCGCGAGCGCTGGCCGAACCGGAGAACGCTTCGCCTCACTCGCGGAAGCGGTCGTGGCAGGCGCGACAGGTGCCCGCCATCGCCTGGACCTCGGAGCCGAGCGCAGCCATGTCGCCCGTCGCCGCCACCTCGGCGAGTTGCTCCGCCTGCGCGACCGCATCGCCGTGCAGCCGCTCGTAGATGTCCCACTCGGACCAGAGCACCGGACGGGCGCGCGTCATCGCCGAGCCCTGGCCGGCGGTGTCCTGCGCCGTCGCCGCCTTCACCAAGGGCAGGACGGCGGCGATGGTGTCGGCGTGGGTCGGGACGTTCTCGGCGAAGTCGACCTCGCCGCGCAGGTTGAGCACGATCGCGGTGAGGTTGGCCCCCAGCGTGCGGTAGAGCTGCTGGCGATACTCGATGGCCTTGTCGGGATCGGCGTCCGCCTGGGCCGGCGTCGCCACCGCCAAGCCGCCGAGCAGTACGGTGCAGAGGCCGAGAACCGTCGTCATCCGCTGCATGCGGGTCTCCTCCCTTGGCGTCGCGTCAGTACGTGGACATTTCCGCCTTGCCGGCCACGCCGGAACGGGCGATCTGCAAGACCTCCTGCGCCTTGGCCTGCATCAGCCGGCTGTCGGAGGCGATGGTGGCGAAGTCGAAGCCCCAACCCAGCACCTTCGACGCGTAGGTCGGATCGCCCGTGTGCATGCCGCAAAAGAGGCCCCTCGCCTTGGCGCGGCGGCCGATGTCCTGGCAGGCGTCGACCACCGCCTCGACGGTCGGGTCGAGCTTGGGCGGATGGCCCATCGAGTTGGCGAGGTCCGAGGGGCCGACATAGACGCCGTCGAGCCCCTCGACCTCGAGGATGGCGTCGAGGTTGTCGAGCGCCTGTACCGTCTCGATCATGGCGATCTTGAGGATCGTGGCGTTGGCGTTCTCGGGGTAGTCGGCACCGCCGTAGACCAGGGCGCGGATCGGCCCGAAGCTGCGGTCGCCGCGCGGCGGATAGGAACAGAAACGCACCAGTCGCTCCGCGTCCTCGGCGGTGTTGATCATCGGACAGATGATGCCGTAGGCGCCGGCATCGAGCGTCTTCATGACGATTCCGGCTTCCAGCCAGGGGACGCGCACCAGCGGGACCACCTCGGTGGTGGAGATCGCCTGAAGCATGGTGACCATCTGCTGGTAGTCGACCAGACCGTGCTGCATGTCGACGGTGAGCGAGTCCCACCCCGCATGCGCCATGACCTCGGCGGCGAACGCAGACGGCAGGCTGCACCAGCCGTTGAGCGTCTTGTCGCCGCGCTCCCAGGCGGCTCGAAGGTGGTTCGGTCGCATCACGATCTCCCTGTTCCGGCCCGCCTTAGCCGAAAAGACCGAGCGACGCACGCGCCTTGGCGCCGTGGCTGACCGTCGGAGGGGTTGTGCCGCCGCCATGGAGTGGCATGATGACGTACGGTTGGGGGTGCCGCACAACGAACGCAGGGAGGCGGCCGTGCTGGTTTCGCAGATCCTCAAGACCAAGGGCGATGCCGTCGTCGGCATCGCGCCCGACGCCACGATCAGCGAGGCGGCGGTGCTGATGGCCAAGCACAACGTCGGTGCCGTGCTGGTGCGCACCGACGCGGGCGAGGTCCGCGGCATCCTCTCCGAGCGCGATCTGGCCCGCGGGCTGGCAGCACAGGGTCGCGCCCTCTGCGACGCCAAGGTGGCGGCGATGATGACGGCGGACGTCATCACCTGTGCGCCGAGCGATACGACCGACCACCTGATGGAACTGATGACGCAGCGCCGGGTGCGCCACCTGCCGGTGGTCGACGAGGGCAGGCTGGTCGGGATGATCTCC
>JBJHBG010000111.1:0-16044 GCA_050485385.1 Geminicoccaceae bacterium
ACAGGCTTCGCACTCCCCGTTCCTGCCATCGCTTTCCTCCTTTCCACGCAGCCTGGGCCATCCCAGACTGCACGACAAGGAGGTTAAGAGGACATGTTATCGTTCTACTATCGATGACGATAGTGCTCGTCGGGACGATTTACATCTACATATTGCTACCAGCCGGTATGGCGCGGAACCGCGGTCGGAGCCGATTGGGATGGGTCCTCGTGAGTCTGCTGTTCTCGCCACTACTGGCCTGCTTGCTTCTATGGCTCTTGGGCGAGGATCCGCACCGCCGCATGGCCGACTCTCGGATCGAACCCACGGTTGGTCGAAGCGCTCGCACCTCAGCGACGTCCGGGCGCCAATTCTTGCGGTAGGAGGCCGCGGGCGAAGCGTTGCGGCGCAGATGACCGGCCCAGCGCGCCCGCTCGCCGCCCCGCGTCTCTACGAAGCCAGCTTCGCGAACTGCCAGTCGCGGCCGGGGGCGGCGTCGAACAGTTCCTTGGTGTAGGGGTGCGCGGGCTTGGCGAAGACGTGGGCCGTGGGACCGGTTTCGACCACTTCGCCGTTCTTCATGACCAGGATGCGGTCGCAGATCTGGGCCGCGACGCGCAGGTCGTGGGTGATGAACAGCACGGCGAGTTGAAACCGTTCGCGGATCGATTCCAGCAGGTCGAGCACCTGGGCCTGGACCGAGACGTCGAGGGCCGAGACGGCCTCGTCGGCGATGAGGAGTTCGGGTTCGAGGATGAGGGCACGGGCGATGCAGATGCGCTGACGCTGGCCGCCCGAGAACTGGTGCGGATACCGGTCGACGGCCTTCGGATCGACGCCGACGAAGCCCAGCAGCTCCTGGGCCTTCGCCATCGCGGCTGCGGGTGTCTCGCCGTAGTTGATCGGTCCTTCGATCAGCGACGCACCGACGGTGCGGCGGGGGTTGAGCGAGCGGTAGGGATCCTGAAAAACGATCTGCACGCGGCGGCGGTGGCGGCGCAGTGCCCCGCCCTCGAGGCGGGCGAGGTCGGCATCCTGGAGGCGGACGACGCCGCCTGTGGGCTCGATCAGCCGGGCGATGCAGCGGGCGACGGTGGACTTGCCGGAGCCGCTCTCGCCGACGATGCCGACGATCTCGCCCGCATCCACGCTGAGGTCGACGCCCTTGACCGCGTGCACCTCGCGGGTGCGCTCGAAGAAGCCGCCCATACGGTAGGTCTTTTCCAGCCGCTCGGTGGTCAGTACCGCCTTGCCCCCGCCGAGCCTGGGAGGTCGCGGCACCAGCGTCGGCACGGCGTCGATCAGCATCCGCGTGTAGGCGTGCTCCGGTCGCATCAAGATCGCCTCGGTCGTGCCCGTCTCGACGATGCGGCCCTTCTCCATGACGACGACGCGATGCGCGATCTCGGCCACCACGCCGAAGTCGTGGGTGATGAACAGCACGCCCGTGCCGTGCGCGTCCTGCAACTCGCGGACGAGCTTCAGGATCTGCGCCTGGGTGGTCACGTCGAGGGCGGTGGTGGGCTCGTCGCAGATGAGTAGGCCCGGCTCCATCACCAGCGCCATGGCGATCATGATGCGCTGCCGCTGACCGCCCGAGAGTTGGTGCGGAAACGAATGGGCGATGCGCGCCGGATCGGGCAGGTGCACCTGGGCCAGGATGTCGAGGATGCGGTCCTGGCGCTCCTTCCGGTCGAGCGTGGTGTGCAGGCGCAGGACCTCGTCGATCTGGTCGCCGCAGCGGACGACCGGATTGAGGGCAGTCATCGGCTCCTGGAACACCATCGCCATGCGGTCGCCCCGGAGGTCGCGCAGGCGCCGGGGCTTCGCGTTCAGAATCTCCTCGCCCTCCAGCTTGATCGAGCCGGCGACGGGGACGAGCTGGCCCGGCGGCAGCAGCCCCATGACGCTGTAGGCGGTGACCGACTTGCCGGACCCGCTCTCGCCGACGACGCAGAGGATCTCGCCGGCATCGACGTGCAGGCTCATGTCCTCGACGGCGTATGGTCGGTCCGCGCCCTTGGGCAGCGAGACGGTGAGGCGGTCGACCTCGAGCACGCGGCGGACGGCCATCAGACCCGCCTCGCCAGCTTGGGATCGAGGGTGTCGCGCATGCCGTCGCCCATCATGTTCACGGCGAGCACGGTGAGGGCGAGCATGATGCCGGGGAAGAGGATATTGTGCGGATAGACCCGGAACAGCAGCCGGCCTTCGGCCATGATGTTGCCCCAGGTCGGGATGTCGGTCGGGATGCCGACGCCGAGGAAGCTGAGGATGGCCTCGACCAGGATCGCCGAGGCGCAGACATAGGTGCCCTGGACGATGAGGGGGGCGACCGTGTTGGGCACGATGTGGCGCGTGAGGATCAGGTGCGTCGGCGTGCCGACGGAGATTGCCGCCTCGACATAGGGCTCCTCGCGGACCGAGAGCACGACCGAGCGGACGAGGCGGACGACGCGCGGTACCTCGGGGATCGAGACCGCGAGGATGACGGTGACCAGCCCGGCCCCCCACAAGGCCACCAGCGCCAGGGCGAGCAGGATCGGCGGGATCGCCATGAGGCCGTCCATGACGCGCATGAAGATGCCGTCGAGCCAGCGGACATAGCCGGCGACGAGGCCGATCACGAGACCCAGCGAGACGGCGATGAGGCCGACCGTGAGCCCCACCACCAAGGAGACGCGGGCGCCGTAGATCACCCGCGCGAACAGGTCGCGGCCGAGCTGGTCGGTCCCCAGCCAGTGGGTGATCGTGGCCGTGCTGCCGTCGGCCAGAACCAGCATGCTCTCGGCGCCCGGCAGGCGGTTGCGGATGGAGGGGTCGAGATAGGACGGGTCGAGCGCCGTCAACCAGGGTGCGAGCAGCCCCATCAGGGCGATGGCCAGCAGCACCGCACCGCCCGCGCGGACGCTGCCATGGGCCAGCAGGGCCTTGACGAGGCCGGGGCGGGCGTCGGCGCTCAATAGCGGATCCTCGGATCGAGGAAGAGATAGGCGATGTCGATCAGGAGGTTGATCATCACGTAGAGGAAGGAGAAGAGCAGGATCACCCCCTGGATCGTCGGGTAGTCGCGCGCGAGCACGGCGTTGACCGTCAGCCGGCCGAGGCCCGGGATGTTGAAGACGCTCTCGGTCACGACCACGCCGCCGATCAAGAGCGCGATGCCGACGCCGATGACGGTGACGATCGGCACGGCGGCATTGCGCAGCGCGTGGTTCAGCACGACCTTCAACTCACCCTGCCCCTTGGCGCGGGCGGTGCGGACGTAGTCCTCGCCCAGCACCTCCAGCACGCTGGCGCGGGTGATGCGGGCGATGAGCGCAATGTAGATCACGGCCAGCGCCGTTGCCGGCATGATCATGCGCTCGAGGAACGGCCAGAAGCCTTCGGTGATGCTGGTGAAGCCCTGCACCGGCAGCCATCTGAGCTCGACCGCGAAGACGTAGATCAAGGCGTAGCCGACGACGAAGACCGGCACCGAGAAGCCCGCGACCGAGAAGCCCATGACGAACTTGTCGAGCCAACTCCCATTTCGGTACGCGGCGAGCGTGCCGAGCGGCACGGCGATGACGATGGTGGCGACGATGGTGACGACGGCCAAGGACAGCGTCGGCTCGATCCGCGAGGCGATCAGCGAGGTCACCGGCTGACGGTAGAAGAAGGACTGGCCGAGATCGCCCTGAAGCAGATTGCCGCTCCAGATGCCGAACTGCACCCAAAGCGGCTGGTCGAGACCCAGCCGGTCGCGGATCTCGGCGATCTGCTGAGTCGTGGCGTTGTCGCCGGCCATGATCGCGGCCGGATCGCCCGGTGTCAGCCGCAGCATGAGGAAGACGAACAGCGCCACCATCAACAGCACGGGGATGGTGGCGGCGATTCGGCGAAGAAGGAAGCCGGCCATGTTGGCTACGAGGCCGAAGGAAGGGTCAGAGGGCTGTTGGCCCCCTGCAACCCCCGGGCGTCGGCAAGCCGCCGCCACCCAAGTGGCGCAGGCGTAGCCTGCGCCGGGGGGTGCAAGGGGGGACCATCAAGTCCCCCCTTGGCTGCCTCGAGCCGTCGCGCCACAGGCTCAGCCGCCCGTCTTCGTGACGTTCCAGAAGAAGGGCGCCGGACCCTGCAGCATGCCGTCGATCCGGTCGCCGCGGATGCCCATCGGCACGAAGTATTGACCGGCGTGCATGTGCGTGCCGATGTCCAACGCCCGCTCCTGAATGGCGAAGGCGATTTCCTTCTGCCGCTCCGGGTCGGTCTCCGTGGCGAAGTCGTTGCGCATGGCCTCCAGCTCGGCATCTTCCGGCCAGCCGAACCAGGCGTTGTCGCCGGTCGCGGTGAAGCCGGCCGCGGCGATGGGGTTCATGATGTCGGCGGCGACCCACGACGTCATGAAGGCGTTCCAGCCGCCATCGGCCGGCGCGTCCTTGCGGGCGCGGCGCGAGACCAGCGTCTGCCAGTCCATCGACTGCATGTCGACGGTGAAGCCGCCCTGGCGCAGAAGCTGTGCCGCCACCGGCGCCAGATTGGTGAGCACCTGGAGGTCGGTGGAGTGCATCAGCACCACCGGCGTACCGTCGTAGCCGGCCTCCTCCAGCAACTGGCGCGACAGGTCGAAGTCGGAGCGCAGCGTGATCTCGCCGCCGACGTCGGTCGCAAACGTCGTGTCGCAGGTGAAGATCGCGGCGCATTCGAGGTAGTAGTCGGGGTTGCCGATGACCGCGTCGAGGAAGGCGCGCTGGTTCAAGGCGGCGATGGCGGCCTGGCGCGCCTTCTGGTTGTCGAACGGCGGATGCAGCCAGTTCATGCGGAACATGTACTGGTTGCCGAGCGGGTTGATGCTGATGACCTCGACGTCGGGCTCGCCCTCGAGGATCGGCAACAGATCGTGGGCAATCTGCTCGACGATGTCGATCTCGCCGGTGATCAGCGCGTTCAGTGCGGTCTGCGCGTCCGGCATCACCACCCACTCGACCGTGTCGACGTGGGCAACCTTGCCGCCCGAGGCCCAGCTCGGCGGCTCGTTGCGCGGCACGTAGTCTTCGAACTTGCGGTAGACGACCCGGGTGCCCGGCTCCCAGGCGGCCTGATCGAACACGAACGGGCCGGAGCCGACGGGCTCCTCGATCTGCTCGTCGGCCGGCGTCGAGGCGATGCGCTCCGGCATGATGAAGGGCACGTTGGAACTGGGTTTGGCGAGCGACAGCTCGACGAGGCCGTAGGGCTCGCGCAGGCGGATCTCGAAGGTCCGCTCGTCGGGCGCGCTCAGTTCCTCGACGAAGGTCATGAGCTTCTGGCCCATCGAGTCGCGCTTGCCCCAGCGGTCGATGGAGGCTGCCACGTCCGCCCCGGTGACGGGCGCGCCGTCGTGGAAGACGAGGCCGTCCCGGAGCGTGAAGTTATAGACGAGGCCGTCGTCGGAGACGGTCCAGCTCTCCGCCATCTGTGGCTGCACGTTGCCCTCGGCGTCGGTGGCCAGGAGGGTGTCGTAGACCATGTAGCCGTGGTTGCGGGTGATGTAGGCCGTGGTCCAGATCGGATCGATGATCAACAGATCCGAATGCATGACCACCCGCAAGGTGGTGTCGGCGGCGGCGCTCCCCATGAGGCCGATCGCCAGGGCGCTGGCAACGAGCGGCGGCGCTATTCTGCGCATGGCGGTTCTCCCAGGATCCGACGGCCGTGGCAGCCTTCGATGCCTCGACCATAACCACGCATGACAGGGCTGCAAGACGCTCATGCGTCAAGCGGCGGGTGCCACCGCGTCGGCCCAGGGATGACAGGCGGCACTCGTTCCCTCGACCGTGCCCGTGCGCGGATCGGCCACCAGCGCCGAGGGGATGGCGAAGTGCGGCGGGTAGACCGCTTCTTGGACCACCTCGATCGGCATGACGCGGGCGACGGCCTCGCGCGTCGCCTCGTCCAGCCGGGCATCGACGATGGCGACGTCGCCGCCGCTCACGTCCAGTCGCGGCCGGGTGAAGGCGGTACCGAGGTCGTCCTCCGCGTCCACCAGAAAGCTCGTGAGCTGGGCCACCGCCGGCAGGATGCGCCGGCCGCCGCAGGCGCCGAGTGCCGCCCGCCTGCCGTCCCCGAGGTCGACCAGCGTCGGACACATGTTGGCGAGCGGCTTGGCGCCGGGGGCGATCGCGTTGGGCTGATCCGGCCGCGGGTCGAACCACATCATGCCGTTGTTGAGCAGGATGCCCGTGTCCGGCAGCAGCACCTTGCTGCCGAAGAGCGAGAGCAGCGTCTGCGTCCAGGTGACGACCATACCGTCACTGTCGGCGACGACGAAATGGGTGGTGTTGCCGGGCTCGGCGGCGTGGCCCATGCGTACCAGCCGCTCGCCATAGGCGGTCTTGAGGGCTTCGGCGATGGCGGCGTAGGCGGCGGCATCCGGCCGGCCGCCCGCCCACGTCGAAGCCAGCCGCTCCAACGTGGCGCGCAGGCTGCGGCCGGCGAAGAGCCCGTCCATCGCCGTCACCGTGGCACCGCGATAGCCGAAGCGGAGCGGGCTCGCGAAGCGGGCGCGGTAGGCCTCGGTATCCTCGCGGGTGAGCCACGTACCCGCGGCCGCGGCCTCCGCCAGCCAGCGCGCAGCCAGTTCGCCACGATAGAAGTCGTCGGCACCGGCGGCGGCGAGCCGCCGGTAGGTCGCCGCGAGCCCGCTCGTGTCGACGGTGACGACGGCCTTGCGCCAGTCGGGCGACGGCGGCAGGCCGCCCGGCAGCCACGCCGCGCCCGCCGCCCCCTGCCGGCGCAGTTCCGCCGCGGCCGTGGCGACGATCAGGGTCGAGTACCAGTCGACCTTGTGGCCGGCCTCGGCGGCGGCCGCCGCCGGCTCCACCACCTCGGCCCAGCTCAACCGGCCGAAACGCTCGTGGGCCGCACCGAGGCCCGCGACCAGACCCGGCACGCACACGCTCGAGGGGCCCGCGACGTTCCTATCCTCCAACACGCCCGGCCAGGCGAAGAGATCGCCGCCCACGCCGCCGCTCAGGGGATAGGCCATCGGATCCAACGCCTTCGAGGCGATCATGCCAGCGTCGAGCGCCACCGGCTCCGCCCCGTCCGGCGGCTGGATCAGGGCGGCACAGCCGCCGCCGATGCCGCTCATCCACGGCTCGTAGACGCCCAGTGCCAGCGAGGTGGCAACCGCAGCGTCGACCGCATTGCCGCCCGTCGCCAGGACGTCGGCACCGATGGCGGCGGCGGCCCGGCTCTGGGCAACGACGAGCCCGCGCTCGCTCACCACCACGGACTTGGTGAAAACGGTCATGATCGGCGATCCTCTGGGCTGGGACGGATGGGACGCGCCCGGTCAGGGCGGACAGTCGTTGGTCGGTGCCGCGCGAACGACCGGGAAGCAGCCCTCCCAGCGCTCGGTCCGCGGTGGCCAAGGGGTAAGGAACGGCGCGTCGGCGTCGTAGGTCAAGACGCCGTCCGCCTGCAGATCGCGCACCCGCCCGTCGAGATACTCCTTCATCACCGCGAAGCGGCCGTCGCGGAAGGTCGCAATCCAGACGTCGTTGACCACCTGCCGCCGCCCGCGCCGCACCTCCTGGAACTGGATCTCGACGGCCGCCCGGCCCGTCTCCAGGTCGACGTAGAAGGCATCGTCGGGGAGATGGAAGGCCACCTCCTCGGGCGGTGCCGTCGCCGCTTGGCCGCAATAGGCGTCGAGGTCGGCCACGAGCGCATCGCGGCCCTGCAAGCGCGTGGTCGGGTAGGAGAAGTCCACGTCGTCGGTGACGATTTCCGCCATCAGCTCGAGGTCGCAGTCGGCCCAGGCCCGAGCCATGTCGAGAAACGCCCACTGTACCGCGCCGCGCGGCGTATCGCGTGGTTCCAGGGGGCCGCCGTAGCGCACGTTCGGGTAGGGTTCCGCCAGGGCGGCCGGGGCGAGTGCGCAAAGGGCGAGCAGGGGGACGAGACGTTGCACCGCTTCTCCTTCCATCGTGCTGGTACCGGCGTAGCGTCCGATGACGGAGACGGAAAGGCCCCGTCCACCGGCGGCGACGGATTCGGAAAGCGCGCGACGCACTCGGGACCAACGCGCACGCTTCCTGGCCGTCAGAGTGTCCAGACCACGAGCCTTCGGTCACGGCCGCGGAGGGCGGTCGGGGCGTGGCGTTGGAGGTCGGGGGCCGGGCCGCCCGCCGCCTGGATCACGGCGTCGCTGAACACCACCCGCACCTGAAGGCGGCGGGTCAGCCGTTCGAGGCGGCTCGCGACGTTGACGGTATCGCCCAGCACGGCGAACTCCATGCGCCGCTCGGTGCCGATGTCGCCCTGGATCACCGGCCCCCAGTGCACGCCGACGCCGAGGGCGAGGCTGCCGCTCGGCGGGAAGGCGTCGACCATGGCGCGGGCGCAGGCGACGGCACGCGCAGCGTCGTCGGCCGCGGGCTCCGGCGTGCCGAAGGTCGCCATCACCCCATCCCCCATGAACTTGTCGAGGGTGCCGCCATGCTCGAAGACCAGGGCCTCGAGCCGTCCGTGGACATCGCGGATCGCCTGGATCACCTCGACTGCCGGCCGCGTTTCGGCCCAGCCGGTGAAGCCTTCGAGATCGGCGAAGAGCACGGCCACCTGGGTTTCGCGCGGGGCCGTCAACGGCGTGTCGCGCGTCGCCAGGCGGTCGACGATGGTCGGCGCGAAGTAGCGGGCGAGATTGCCGCGCTCGCGCTCGGCCATGGCCTGACGCAGCATCAGCTTGCGGCCACGGGCGACGGCCGCCGCCAGGACGGCGGCGACGATCACCAAGATCGCCACCTCCTGAATGCGGGCGACGGGATCGACCACGGTCGGATCGGCCAGATCGCGCAGCAGGCCCGCCACCCCCTGATCCGCATCGACGCTGCGCCAGCGGTTGCCCGGCAGGGCGACGATCCAGAGCGTGCCGGCCGTCCAGGCGGCAGCGGCCGCCGCTCCGGCCCACAGGACGAGGCTCGGCCGCACGGCGAAGGCGAGCGGGGCCAGGATCACGAAGTAGAAAAGGAAGTTGTCGAACTTCAGTGCCAATGCCGTCGGATAGGGCGGGTCGACCAAGGGGTTCGGAAACAGGAGCGCGAAGGTGAGGAGCGCCATGTCGAAGCCGACCAGCAGATAGGCGTCGCGCGAGCGCGCGACGTTGCGGCGCACGCGGCGCAGCGCCCATTCACCCGCGACGAGGAAAGCCGCGACGATGCCGAGGTAGAAGAGGGCGTGCGGCAGGCGTGTCTGCACCAGCACCAGCACCGCGACCGCCAGAAGGGCGAAGCGGCGCACCCGAAGCCCGAGGACGGCCCCGTCGACGCTTTCCCGGCGGATGGTCTCTTGAAGCCGCGACCGGACCCGGCCGTCGAGTGACGACGGGCCGGTACCCGAAGGCGCCGGCCCGTGCTTCGGCTCGCCGTCGGCCAAGCCGCCGTCAGCTCTGCCGGCGGTTCTCGACCAGGTCGTCGACCACGGCGGGCTCGGCGAGGGTCGAGGTGTCGCCGAGTTGGTCGTGCTCGTTGGCCGCGATCTTCCTGAGGATGCGGCGCATGATCTTGCCGGAGCGGGTCTTGGGCAGGCCCGGCGCCCACTGGATGTAGTCCGGCGTGGCGATGGGGCCGATGTCCTGGCGGACGTGCTTCACCAAGTCCTTGCGCAGCTCCTCGCTCGGCTCCACCCCCACCTGCAACGTGACGTAGCAGTAGATGCCCTGGCCCTTGATGTCGTGCGGGAAGCCGACCACCGCCGCCTCGGCCACGGCCGGATGCGCGACCAGCGAGCTCTCCACCTCGGCGGTGCCCATGCGGTGGCCGGAGACGTTGATCACGTCGTCGACGCGGCCGGTGATCCACCAGTAGCCGTCCTCGTCGCGCCTGGCGCCGTCACCGGTGAAGTAAAGGCCCTTGAAGGTCGAGAAGTAGGTCTGCACGAAGCGCTCGTGGTCGCCGAACACCGTGCGCATCTGGCCGGGCCAGCTGTCCTTGATGACGAGGTTGCCCTCGGCCGCACCGTCGAGCTCGTTGCCCTCGTTGTCGACCAGCCCCGGCTGCACGCCGAAGAAGGGCAGCGTCGCGGAGCCGGGCTTGAGGTCGGTGGCGCCGGGCAGCGGCGTGATGAGGATACCGCCGGTCTCGGTCTGCCACCAGGTATCGACGACCGGGCAGCGCCCCTCGCCCACCACTTGATGGTACCACCGCCACGCCTCGGGGTTGATCGGCTCGCCGACCGAGCCCAACAGCCGCAGGCTCTTCCTGGAGGTCGACTTCACCGGGTCGTCGCCCTTCTGCATCAAGGCGCGGATCGCGGTGGGTGCAGTGTAGAAGATATTGACCTGATGCTTGTCGACAACTTCCCAAAAACGCGAAACTGTCGGGTAGTTGGGCACACCCTCGAACATCAGCGTAATCGCGCCGTTGGCGAGTGGCCCGTAGACGATGTAACTGTGTCCGGTGACCCAGCCGACGTCCGCCGTACACCAGTAGATGTCGCCCTCCTTGTAGTCGAACACGTACTGATGGGTCATCGAGGCGAACAGCAGGTAGCCGCCCGAGGTATGCAGCACACCCTTCGGCTTGCCGGTCGAGCCCGAGGTGTAGAGGATGAACAACGGATCCTCGGCGTACATCCGTGCCGGCTCGCAAGTGGCACTGGCCTCGCGCATCAAGGCGCTGCCGTCGAAGTCGCGGCCCTCGACCATCGGCACTTCGACGCCGGTGTGGCGGAACATCAGCACTTTGACGCCGCCGCCGATCTTCTCCAGCGCCTTGTCGCAATTGGCCTTCAACGGCACGGTCTTGCCGCCGCGATAGCCGCCGTCGCAGGTGACGATCAGCTTGGAGCCGCAGTCGGCCACGCGGTCGGCAAGGCTGTCGGGCGAGAAACCGCCGAAAACGATGGAGTGGATCGCGCCGAGCCGCGCGCAGGCGAGCATCGCATAGGCCGCCTCGGGGATCATCGGCAGATAGATCGTGACCCGGTCGCCCTTGGCGACGCCCAGGCCCTTCAGCACGTTGGCGAGCTTGCACACCCGCTCGTGCAACTGCCCGTAGGTAATGTGGTCGGCGTATTCGGGGTTGTCGGCCTCCCAGATGATCGCCGTCTGATCGGCCCGCTTCGGCAGATGCCGGTCCACGCAGTTCACGCAGACATTGAGTTCGCCGTCCTCGAACCAGCGGATGTGGACGTCGCCGGTGAATGACGTGTCCTTGATCTTGGTCGGAAAGCGGTACCAGTCCAGCCGCTCCGCCTGCTCCGCCCAGAAGCCTTCGGGATCGTCGATGGAGCGCGCGTACATCTCACGGTACTTGGCCGCATCGCAATGGGCAGCGGTGGCGAAAGCTGAGGGTACACGATAAACGTCGGGCATCTTGCCTCCTCCAGTACCGGCCAGCCTTGTTGCGCCGCGTCGCCGAGGGGCGCGGGCGAGTGGCCGTATGGTGCCGTGCCGCCGCGAGAAGACAACGGCCTTAGGGTGCGGACATTGGTCGTTGCGACCATCCTCCAGTGCCGGGGCGCGAGGGGCGTCACGGCCCGGCGTCCGCCTCAAGCCAATCGCGGAAAGTCGGCCAGATGCGGTCGACCATGACGGCAACGCCGTCGGCGTTGGGGTGGATGCCGTCGGGCTGGTTGAGTCGGACCTCGGCCGCCACGCCGTCGAGCAGGAACGGATAGAAGGCGACGTCGTACTCGGCGGCCACGTCCGCGAACGCCGCCTCGTAGCGCCGACCGTAGTCGCTGCCGAGGTTGGGCGGGGCGAGCATGCCGGCGAGCAGGACGTCGACGCCCGCATCCCGCAACTCCGCCAGCATCGCCGCCAGATTGGCGCGCATGTCGTCGACCGGCAGGGCGCGCAGGCCGTCGTTGGCGCCGAGCGCCAGCACCACGTGCGAGGGCGCGTCGGCCAGCACCCAGCCGATGCGGGCGGCCCCGCCCGCGGTCGTGTCGCCACTGACGCCGGCGTTGATCACCTCGCACGCGATCCCCTCGGCCGCCATCCGTGCCGCCATCCGCGACGGCCACGCATCGGCGTCGTCGAGGCCGTAGCCGGCCGTCAAGCTGTCGCCGACGAACGCGATCCGGCAGTTTTCGTCGGCTGCCGCCCCCGGTGGCAGGTTGAGCAACGCCAGAAGCGCCCCAAGTTGAAGGGCTGTCGCAAAGGATTGGGAACGGGATCGCATCGTGGCTCCATTGATCGACGTACGGGACGTTCGGCTGACCCTTCAGGCACCGACCGGCCCCGTGAACATCCTGCGCGGCATCGATCTCGCGGTCGATGCCGCAACCTCGCTCGCCATCGTCGGCCCATCCGGCTCCGGCAAGTCCAGCCTGCTCGCGGTGATCGCCGGGCTGGAACGGCCGACCTCGGGTGCCGTGGTCGTCGAGGGTGTCGACATCGCCAGCCTCGACGAGAACGCCCGCGCCGACTGGCGCAGACGTCATTTGGGCATTCTCTTCCAATCCTTCCACCTCATCCCCACCCTGACGGCGTTGGAGAACGTGGCGGTGCCGCTGGAGTTGGCCGGCCGCCGCGACGCCGAAGCCATGGCGCGGAGCGGCCTGGAGCGGGTCGGCCTCGGTCCCCGGCTCGGCCATCGCCCGAGCCAGCTTTCCGGCGGCGAACAGCAGCGCGTGGCACTTGCCCGCGCGCTGGTCGCCGGGCCACGACTCGTGCTGGCCGACGAGCCGACCGGCAATCTCGACGGCGAGACCGCGCACGACGTGGCCGACCTGCTGTTCGCCCTGCCCCGCGAGGCCGGCGCCACCCTCCTCCTGATCACCCACGACCCGAGGCTAGCCGCCCGCGCCGACCGCCAGGTGCGGATGAACGACGGCAAACTGCACGTCGACGATACGGCCTTCCGGGACGCCGCGGCATGAGCTGGCCCCTGGCGCTGCGGCTGGTCTGGCGCGATCTCCGCGGCAGCCCGCACCTCCTTTGGATCGTCGTCGCCCTCGCCTTCGGCGTGGCGACGCTCGCCGCCGTCGGCACGGCGCGCCAATCCGTGCTCGACGCCCTCGCCCGCGACGCGGCGGTGCTGCTCGGCGGCGACGTGGCGCTGACCACCTCCAGCGCGCCGCTGAGCGACGAGGAACGCCGGACGGCCATCCCGCCCGAAGCGGTCGCCAGCGACGTCGTCACGACGACGACCCTGGTGCGCACCGTCGATGGCGGCGACGAGGTCACGGTCGCGCTGAAGGGCGTCGACGGGGCCTATCCGCTCTACGGCGAGGTCCGCCTCGACCCGCCGATGCCAGTGCAGGAGGCACTGGCGGACGGTGGCCTCGTCGTCGCCAGCGGCCTGCTCGAGCGGCTCGACCTCGCCATCGGCGACAGGGTCCGGATCGGCGACGCCACGCTCACCATCCGCGCGGGCCTCGTCGCCGAGCCCGACCGGAGCGGCGGTGGCCCGTTTCAGATCGGCCCACGCGCGCTGGTCTCGCTGACCGACCTGGCGACGACGGGAATCATGCAGGAAGGCAGCGTTGCCCGCTTCACCACGCGTCTCGCCTTGCCACCCGGCGCGGACGCGGAGGCAACCGCCGCCGCCATCGCCGCGGCCAACCCGGAGGCGCGGTTCCGCGTCCAGAGTGCCGCCACCTCGCAGCCGCAACTCGCCGGCTTGATCGGCCGGCTCGCGACCTTCCTCACCCTGGCGGCCTTGGCGGCACTCGCCACCGGCGGCCTCGGCATCGCCCTTGCCACCCGCAGCCATCTGGCGGGCAAGCTCACGACCATCGGCACGCTCAGGGCCCTCGGCGGCCGGCCGGGCTGGGTCGGCACGCTCTACGGGCTGCAACTCGCCGTCCTCGGCGCGCTCGGCATCGGCCTCGGCCTCGCCATCGGCAGTGCCCTGCCCTACCTGCTCGCCTACCTCCCGGCCGACGTCCTCCCGGTCGAGGTGACGCCGGCCCCCTCGCCGGCCGCTCTGGCGCTGGCGGCGACCATCGGCGCCCTGGTGCTGGCGCTGTTCGCGTGGCTACCGCTCGCGGCCGCGCGGCGGACCTCGCCCGCCAACCTGTTTCGCGGCGGCACCGACATGGACGCGGCCGCCACGACCGGGCGCGACAAGGCCATCGTTGCCCTCATGGCGCTTGCATTGGTCGGGCTGGTTTTCTGGACCGCCGACGCCCGCCAGATCGCGGCGACGGTGGTCGGCGGCGTCGTGGCCGCGACCGCAGCCCTGCTGCTCCTCGTCGTGGTGCTGCAACGCGCGGCAGGGTCGCTCGCCCGCATCGCCCCGCCGCGCCTCCGCATGCCGCTGCGCGAGATCGCCCGGCCCGGCGGCGAGACCACCTCGACCGTGCTGGCGCTGGCGCTCGGGCTCGGTCTCTTGACGCTGGTCGGCCAGACCGGCCGCACGCTCGATGCCGAGATCACCTCGCAGCTCCCCGGCCGCATGGCCAGCACCGTGTTCATCGACATCCAGCCGCAGCAGAGCGAGCCCTTCGTTGCCGCCGTCGCGGACCACCCGACCGCCCGGCTCGACGAGATGGTCCCGTATCTTCGTGCCCGTGTGGTCCGAATCGCCGGCGAGACGGCGCGGCCGGAGAACATCGCGCCGGACCTCGCCTGGTCGCTCAGGGGCGACCGCGGCCTGACCTGGCTGGCGACGCCGCCGGCGGACGAGGGACCGCCGCTCGCGGGTGCGTGGTGGGATGCCGACTACCGGGGCGACCTCAAGGTGGCGATCCCGGTCGACTTCGCCGAGGGGTACCGCGTCGGCGTCGGCGACACGCTCGGCTTCAACGTCCTCGGCCGGGTCCTGGAGGCGGAGATCGCCGTCATCCGCCCCGAGATCGAATGGGCCAGGGGCGGGCTCGGCTTCGTCTTCGTCTTCAGCCCGGGCGTGCTCGACGCGGCGCCGCACGGCTTCATCGCCACGGTCGACGTCGACCCGGCCAACCGCTCCACCCTGCTCGCCGCCGTGCGCGACGTCGGCTCCAACGTCGTGCCCGTAATGATCGACGAGGCCATCGACGCGTTCGCCGACGTGCTCGACCGCGTCCGCGCGGCGGTCGCGTTCGTCGCCGGCCTGACCCTCGCGAGCGGGCTCGTGGTGCTCGCCGCCGGGCTGAACGCGGTACGGGCACGGCAGCGTTACGCCTCGGCGATCCTGAAGGCCCTGGGTGCCCGGCGCGCGGACCTCGTGCGGACCTTTTTGGTCGAGCACGCGGCCCTCGGCGCCGTCGCCGGCGTCGCCGGGGTGATCCTCGGCGTGGTCGGCGCCGTGCTGGTGGCGCAGTACGCCCTGGCCCTGCCCTTCGCCGGCTCGACCGCCCAGGCGGCGGCGATCCTGGCGCTCGCCTTGACGCTGACCGTGGCCACGGGCCTCATGGGCCTCCAGTCGGTGGTGCGTCACTCGGCGCAGAGCCTCCTGCGGGCGGGCTGAGGGCGAATGGCGGTCACACGACCCGAGCGTCAACCGAGGAGATCCGGATGAGTCCCGTCCGCGTCGGCATTCTCGTCTTTCCCAAGGTCCAGCAGCTCGATCTGACCGGGCCGTTCGAGGTGTTCGCCTCCTTGCCCGACACCGAGGTGCGGCTGGTCTGGAAGACCGTGGGCCCGATCGGCACGGCAACGGGGCTGGTGTTGCAGGCGGACCAGGCCTTTGCCGACTGCCCGCAGCTCGACGTACTGTGCGTGCCCGGCGGCATGGGCGTGAATGCGCTGATGGAGGACGCCGACGTGCTCGACTTCCTTCGCCGCCAGGCGGCCGGCGCACGCTACGTCACCTCGGTCTGCACGGGCTCGATGGTGCTCGCCGCGGCTGGCCTGCTCGACGGCAGGCGGGCGACGACGCATTGGGCCAGCCACGACCTTCTGGCCCCGCTCGGCGCCGTTCCGGTCGAGGCGCGCGTGGTCCGCGACGGCAACGTGTTCTCGGGCGGCGGGGTGACCGCGGGCATCGACATGGCGCTGACGGTGGCGGCCGAACTGGCGGGCGAGGAGACGGCCAAGACGATCCAGCTCTTCCTGGAGTACGCGCCCGAGCCGCCGTTCGACGCGGGCACGCCCCGGACCGCCCCGGCCGCCGTCCTCGCCCGCGCGCGCGAGCGGGGCCGGGCCAGCCGCGAGGCCCGCGAGGCCATCGT
>JBJHBG010000112.1:0-15839 GCA_050485385.1 Geminicoccaceae bacterium
GCCAACTACCGCATCGCCGAGGTCGACCTTACCCAACACTCGGACCGTCCGAGTGTCACCCAGCTCCTCGTACGCCTGTAACCCTTGTCTCCGGTCCGTACAGGGATCATGAAATCCCCCCGGCTTGGAGGTTGCGCCTGGGGTGCCAGAGGCCGCGCCTGCGGGCTTCGTCGAAGCGGGCGAGGATTTCGTCGAGGGCGGCGGGGTTGGCTTGGGCGATGAAGGTGCGGACGGTGTCGTCCTCGATATAGGCCTGCCAGAGCGCGTCGAAGTGGTGGTTGCCGACGAGGCGGGTGGTGGCGGCGAAGGCGAAGAGGTAGTCGACGGTGGCGGCGATCTCGAAGGCGCCCTTGTAGCCGTGGCGCATGACGCCTTGGAGCCATTTGGGGTTGGTGGCGCGGCCGCGGACGACGAGGCTCAGTTCTTCCTCCAGGCGACGGATGCGGAGGTGTTCGGGGCGGCTGTGGTCGTTGTGGAAGACCGTCGGCTGGGTGCCGGCGAGGTGGCGCACGGTGGCGGTGAGGCCGCCTTCGAACTGGTAGTAGTCGTCGCTGTCGAGGAGGTCGTGCTCGCGGTTGTCCTGGTTGTGGAGGACGAGTTCGACGCTGGTTAGGCGGGTGGTGAGGTCGGCTGTGGCCGGCGCGGCCTCGCCGTCGCCGCTGCCGTAGGCCCAGCCGCCCCAGGCGACGAAGGCGCGGGCGAGGTCGGCATCGTCGCTCCAGCCGCCCTCGTCGACCAGCGCCTGCAATCCGGCCCCGTAGGCGCCGGGCTTGGCACCGAAGACGCGGAAGCTGGCGCGGCGGAAGGCGGCCTCGGGGGCGAGGCCGTCACCTTCGAAGGCGGCGGCTTCGGCCTGGACCTTGGCGGCGATGGGGTTTTGCTCGGCCGGCTCGTCGAGCCGGGCGACGGCCTGCACCGCGGCGTCGAACAGGGCGACCTGGGCGGGGAAGGCGTCGCGGAAGAAGCCGGAGATGCGCAAGGTTACGTCGACGCGCGGCCGGCCGACGGCCGAAAGCGGCATCACCTCGGTGCCGACGACGCGGTGGCTGGCGCCGTCCCAGCGGGGGCGCACGCCCATCAGCGCCAGGGCCTGGGCCACGTCGTCGCCGCCGGTGCGCATGTTGGCGGTGCCCCAGGCGGAAAGGGCGACGTGGCGCGGCCAGGTGCCTTCGTCTTGGACGTAGCGCTCGACGATGGCCTCGGCGGAGCGCCAGCCGAGGTGCCAGGCGGCGGGGGTGGGGATGGCGCGGCTGTCGACCGAGTAGAAGTTGCGGCCGGTGGGCAGCACGTCGGGGCGGCCGCGGGTGGGGGCACCGCTGGGGCCGGGGGCGACGAAGCGGCCGTCGAGCCCGCGCAGGAGGGCCGCGAGCTCGGCGGCGCCCGAGCGGTCGAGGGCGGGGGCGAGGCGGTCTTGCAACTCGGCGAGGACGGCCGTGGTGGCCGTCCACGCGGCGGGGCAGGGTGCTGCACCCTCGACCAGCGCCTGTGCCAGCAACTCCAGCCGCTCGACGGTGTCGCCGGCGGTGCGCCACGGGGCATCGCTCCTTTGCCGGAGCACGTCGGGTCGCGGCCCGTCATAGGGCGTGGCCAGATCGCGCGTCAGGGCATCGAAGCCCGCAAGGCCGAGGTCGGCGGCAAGGGCCGCGAGGATCGAGCGGTCGCCAGCCCCGTGGCCCCGGTCGGTGCGGACCAGGGCGGTGAGGAGGTCGCGGCGCAGATGGCCTTGGGGGCTCCGGCCGAAGACGTGGAGGCCGTCGCGGATCTGTAACTCCTTCAGCTCGCAGAGGTGGTTGTCGAGTGCTGTCAGTCGCGTTTCCTCGTCGGCCGCGGCTTCGAGGCCGAGGTCGGCGTCGAGGCCGAGCCGGGCGGTGGTCGAAGCGATCTCCAGGCGGAGGTGCCGGGCGCGGCGCGGGTCGAGGCCCGCGGCCTCGTAGTACTCGTCGACGAGTTGCTCGAGTTCGGCATAGGCGCCGTGCGCTTCGGCGCGGGCGAGGGGCGGCGTCAGGTGATCGACGACGACGGCCGAGGTCCGCCGCTTCGCCTGGCTGCCTTCCCCCGGATCGTTGACGATGAACGGGTAGAGCTGGGGCACGGGGCCGAGCACGGCCTCCGGCGCGCAGGCGGCCGATAGCGCCAGCGCCTTGCCCGGCAGCCATTCGAGGTTGCCGTGCTTGCCGAGGTGGACGACGGCGGCAGCACCCCAGACCTCGCGCAGCCAGAGGTAGAAGGCGAGGTAGCCGTGCGGCGGGGCGAGGTCCGGGCTGTGATAGGTGGCCTCGGGGTCGACGTGGTAGCCGCGGCTCGGCTGGATGCCGAGGAGGACGTTGCCGAAGGGCAGGAGCGAGAGGGCGAAGGCGCCGTTCTGCACATGGGGGTCGGCTGCGGGCGCACCCCAGCGCTCGGTGACGGCGTCGCGGAACGCTGCCGGGAGCAGCGCGAAGGCCGCGTCATAGGCGGCGAGCGGCAGCGTTGTGCGGACGGTGCGGGCCTGGCGGTCGGCGAGGGCGTTGGTCGGGCCTTCGAGCAGGCGGGCCATGAGGTCGGCCGAACTGGCGGGAAGGTCGCTCGTGGTGTAGCCGGCCGCTTCGAGGGCGCGGAGGACGACGACGGCGCTCTCCGGCGTGTCCAGGCCGACGCCGTTGGCGAGGCGGCCGTCCTTGTTCGGGTAGTTCGGCAGGATCAGCGCCACCTTGCGCTGCGCTGTCGGCGTGCGGTGGAGGCGGCTCCACGCGCTTGCGAGCCGGGCGACGAAGCGGCACCGCTCGACGTCGGGCCGGTGGCGGGCGAGCGGGGCCTCGACGAGGGGGTCCGCCTCACCGGTCTCGCGGAAGGCGACGGCGCGGGTGAAGACGCGGCCGTCGACCTCGGTCAGCGCCACCTGCATGGCGAGGTCGCGGGCGGAGAGGCCGCGCGTGGAGGCCGCCCACGTCGCCCGCGAGCCCGAGCCGAGGGTCGCTTGCAGGACCACGCGCTCGCCGTCGTCGAGCAGCGTGCGACCGCCGCCGAGGGCGAAGCCGGTGAGGTTGACGACGACGTCGACGGGCTGCTCGGCCAAGAGTGAAGCGACGATGCTCGCCGCTTGCGTGTCCTTGAGGGAGCTGGCGAAGATCGCCCGCACGCCCAGCCCCTCGGCCTCGAGCGCTTCGGCGAGGGCATCGACCGGCTCCAGGTTCCCGGCCTGGACGAACGCCCGGTAGAAGACGATGGCGGCGTTGGGGCCGGCTGAGGTGGCCGTGTCGCGATGGAGGCCGGCGGTGACGAGGGGGGCGGGCTCGCGCCAGGAAGCCGTGGGCCGGCCGATGCGCTCGGCGACGAAGGCCAGGAGGTGGGCGGCGTTCTCGGCGCCGCCGTGGATCAGGTACAGCCAAAGCCGGCGCAGATCGTCCGCCGGCACGGTCGACCACTCGGCCAGCTCGGCGTCGGCCCGGTCGTCGCCGGGCAGCAACGCGATGGGAATGCCGTTGGCCCGCGCGACCTGCGCCAGCCGCTCCACGCCGTAGGGCCAATACCCGCGACCGCCGAGCAGGCGCACCACCACGTAGCGCGCCTTGGCGACGATCCCCTCGGCGTAGAGGTCGACCGAATAGGGGTGTTGGAGCTTCAGGAGATTGGCGAGGCGGACGGAGGGAGCGTGGTCGCCGAGGCGGCGGCGACCGGCCGCCAGGACCGCCAGCTCGCTCTCGGCGGCCGAGAGGACGACGACGTCGCCGGGCGTCTGGCCGAGGTCGACCGGCTCGGTCGTGTCGGCCTCGACGGCCGCGGCGTTCAACAGATGCAAGCGATCCTCCTTGGCACACGGAGCGCGGGCTTGGTTGCACGCACGGGGCGTGGCGCCAAGGGAAAGTGGAGACGACGCGGGGGCTTTTGGCCCCCGCACCCCCGGCCGACGGCCCTTGGCCGTCAGCCCTCGCGTGGCGACGGCTTGTGCCGTCGCCTGGTGGGCAGGGGGCCAAAAGCCCCCCGCCTTCGCTCAGACGGCGCGGCTGTGCCGGTCGGCGCCCGTGTCGAGATAGGCGTCGAAGCAGGCGGCGGCGAGGCGGAGGAAGGACCAGTGGTCCGGATCGACCAGGTAGCGCGTGCCTTCGATGGCGATGAGGCCGTCCTCGACCAGCGGGCGCAGACGGGCGGCGTTGGGGGTGAGGTGGGCGATGTCGAGCCCGTGCGTGTCGGCGACCTCGGCGAGGTCGATGCTGCCGTCGCACATCAGCCGGTCGACGATGGCGCGGCGGGCCACGTCCTGGCGCGTCACCGGCCGGCCGCGCGCCACGGGCAACTCGCCCGCCATGACCGCCTTGCGGTAGTCGGCGAGGTGGGCGTGGTTCTGCGCGTAGCCCTGCGGCAGGGAGCCGATGGCGGTGGTGCCGAAGCCGATCAGCGCGTCGGCCGGATCGGTGGTGTAGCCCTGGAAGTTGCGACGGAGCGTGCCGTTCTGGAGCGCCGTTGCCATCGGATCGTCGGGGCGGGCGAAGTGGTCGAGGCCGATGCGCACGTAGCCGGCCTCGCCCAGCACCTCGGCGATGGCGTCGAACTGGTCGGCGCGTTCCGGCCCGTCGGGCAGGCGGTCCTCGGGCAGCAGGTGCTGGTGCTTGCGCATGGCCGGAACGTGGGCGTAGCCGAAGACCGAGAGGCGATCCGGTGCCAACGCCAGGACGCGCGCTGCATCGTCGCGGCAACTCGCTTCGGTCTGGAACGGCAGGCCGTAGAGCAGGTCGAGGTTGAGGCCCCGGATGCCGGCCGCGCGCAGCATGGTCGCGACGTCGCGGGTCACGGTATAGGGCTGGATGCGGTTGA
Source organism: Geminicoccaceae bacterium (assembly GCA_050485385.1). Taxonomy (GTDB): domain Bacteria; phylum Pseudomonadota; class Alphaproteobacteria; order Geminicoccales; family Geminicoccaceae; genus RECO01. The sequence goes on from JBJHBG010000112.1 coordinate 4,792, forward strand.
TCGCCGCCTGCACCGCCGGGTCGAGCGACTGCACGCCGAGGCTCGCCCGGTTGAAGCCGCCGTCGGCCAGGGCTGCGACGAGCGCGGCGTCGGCCGTACGCGGATCGATCTCGATCGCCAACTCGGCGTCGGGCTCGAAGGGGAAGGCCGCGCGTATCGCCCGCAGCAGCCGCGCCAATCCGTCCGCGCCGACGGCCGACGGCGTGCCGCCGCCGAAGTGCAGGTGGCAGACCGGCCCAGCCTCGCCGATCGTGTGGCGGACGAGCTCGATCTCGCGCTCGAGCAGGCCGACATAGGCATCCATCCGCCCCTGGTGACGGGTCACCGTGGTGGCACAGCCGCAGTACCAGCAGAGTTCCTGGCAGAAGGGGACGTGCAGGTAGAGCGAAAGGCGATGGCCGGGGCCGAGCCGGCGGAGCCACTCGCGGTAGGTCGCGGCACTCAGGGCATGGAAGTGCGGGGCGGTCGGGTAGCTCGTATAGCGGGGCACCCGCTGGTCCCCGTAGTGCAGTGCCAGTCGCGACGCCGTGCGCATGTCCCCACCTCCTGCAAGCCGCCCTGCGAGCCTGGCTTCTCGCACTGCTGGCCCCGGCGTGCCTTGATCTTGCTCAAGGCGAGGCGGCCGGGACGCCCTTCACCCACTGGGGTTGGCCGGCCGTGATCACCACGACCTCGGTGGCGACCGCGGCGATGGCCTGATGCAGCCGCCCGGCCTCGTCGACGAAGCGGCGCGCCAGGGGATGCATCGGTACGACGCCGCATCCCACCTCGTTGGAAACGAGCACGACCGGCCCGCGCCGCCGTTCCAGGGCGGCGGCGAGGGCCGCCCCGGCGGTGGGCACATCGCGCTCGGCAGCCATCAGGTTGCTGAGCCAGAGCGTGAGGCAGTCGATCAGGAGCGCCCGATCCTCGCCATCGTGCGCGCCGATCGTGTCCGGCAGCGCCAGCGGCTCTTCGACCAATCGCCATGCGGCGCCGCGCCGCGCCCGATGGGCCTCGATACGGGCGGCCATCTCCGCGTCGCCAGGCTCGGCGGTCGCGACGTAGATCGGCAGGAGTCCGGTGGCGAGGGCGCGCCGTTCGGCCCAGATACTCTTGCCCGAACGCTGACCGCCCAGAACCAGGACCAGAGGGGGTGGGCCGACGTCGAGCCCGCGGAGCATGCGTGGCGAGAGCATCGGGCGTCAGCCGTGCGACGAGGCGGCGCGCGCGCGGCGGAGCAGCGCGATCAGGGCATCCTTGGCGCCGCTTGCGTCGCGCACGGGGGCGTCGAACGGCACACGGGCGACCGTGGCGCCGCGGCGCAGGTCCATGCCCTCCGCGTCGACGCCGGTAAGCCGCCAGCCGGCGCCCTTCTGCCGTGCGAGCTCGGTTGCGTAGAGGTCGACCGCGTCGGCGTGATCGGCGTTCATGTGCTCGAGGATACCCGCCTCGCCCTCCGGCAGCGTGTAGCCGTCGGGCAACTCCGGCATGAACGCCGCTGCCTCCAGCCAATAGGCCTTGGCGAAGCCGCCGATCAGATGCGCGCGGTCGACGGCCATGCGGTAGTACGCGAAGTCGCCGAAGCCCTCGTAGACGGCCGCCGCCGGGTGTCGTGCCAAGTAGCGGCGGCGGCCGTCCTCGCAGGCCTCCGCCGGCGCGGGCGCGATGCGACCGACCAGCGTCAGCCGCTCGCCGGCCATCCGGTTGGCGATGCCCTCGGTCGCGTCCAGCAGTAACGACGCGCGGCCGTCTCGCTCCAGGTTGCGCGTGTGGTCGGAGAGCCGCGAGAGCAGCAGCACGGGCGTGCCGTCGTGCTCGACCGCGATCGCGACCAGGGAGACGTAGGGCCAGCCGTTCTCCGCCAGCGTGGCGAGACTAGCCATCGGCACGCTGCGCAGGAGCCGGCGAGCGATGGCCGACGCGTCGACGGGGCCGGGCTGGTGCTGGATGCGGGTGGCCATGGACGGGAGGGTGCGCCGCTCCCGGCCCGTCGTCAATCCGCGGGCACGAAGTGCCAGAGGCCGTCCTCGAGGTGGCGCGCCAACCGTCCCTGGCCGACCAGATGGTTGAGGTGGGCCAAGGCCTCGCCGAGGGCGAAGCGGGTCTGGTGGAGGTCTTGGATGCGCGGGAAGAGGGCGCGGAACACGGTGGCGGCCGTGGCGTCGCGGCCGACGGCCTCGAGCGTTTGGGCAAGCCGGGCGTCGTGGTGGTCGACGAGCGCGTCGATGCGGCCGTGGAGATCGTCGAACGGCCAGTCGTGCGCGGGCAGACCGTGCGTCGTGGCCGGCAGCGCCTTCAGGCTCGCCAGGCTCGCGAGGAAGCGGCCGAGCGGGTCGGCGTCGGGCGCCTGTGGCCAGACCGCGACGTTGGGGCTGATCCGCGGCAAGACCTGATCGGCTGCGAGGAACAGGCCGTCGTCGGCGGCGTGCAGGCAGGCTTGGTCGATGGCGTGACCGCCGCCCGTGTGCACCCGCCATATGCGGCCACCGATGGTCACGGTCTGGCCGTGGAACAACGGCGTATGCGTCGTGGGCGGGGGTGTGATGCGGCGGGGATAGACGTGACCGTCGCTGCGCATCGCCTCGACCAGGGCCGGATCGAGACCAGTCTTCCGGTAGAAGGCGAGCGAACGGTCGAGCGCGCCGTGGGCGTCGTCGAGGTAGAGGGCGCGCGCCATGAGCCACTCGGCCGTGGGCATCCACAAGTCGGCGCCGGTGCGCTGCTGGAGCCAGCCGGCGAGGCCCATGTGGTCCGGGTGGAAGTGGGTGACGAGGATGCGCGTCACCGGCCGACGGGCCAGCGGGCCGGCCAAGAGCCCCTCCCAGATCGCCTGACAGGTGCGGTTGCCGAAGCCCGTGTCGACCACGACCCAGCCGTCGGTGTCCTCCAGGAGCCACAAATTGACATGGTCGAGGGCGAAGGGCAGCGGGAAGTGCAGCCAGAAGATGCCGGGGGCGACCGCGACCGGGGTGCCTGGCGGCGGCGTGTCGGGGCCGAAGCGGGGGGCGGCGGGGGGCTTCATGCGGCTTGCCGGAATTCGACCAGACAGCCGAGCCGGGGATCGCCCCCGACCCCGAGCGAGCCGCCGGGACGGCGCACGCCCTTGACCCCCTGCACCTGGAGCGCCGTTCCGGCTCGGGCGACGTCGGCGACACCGAAGCCGAGCGCCACCAGCGCCGGCGGCGGCTCGGTCTCGACGGCCTCGCCGTGCAGCGCCTCCACGTCGTCGGCGTCGGCGAGCATCAGCACCGCATGGCCGAGACGTGCGGCGAGGATCGCATCGGTCCAGGTGAGGGCGGCACCCCCGACCAGCTTGTCGAGGGCCGGCGCGCACGCCTCGGGGGACGGAACGACGACGGTCAACGAGGCGATGCGCAAGACCCCGTTGGCGTGGCGCAGCCACTCGGGCCGGCGCACGTTCTCCGGGGTGAGATGCGCCGTCGCCCGCACCGGCAGGCCGGCCAACGCATCGGCGGGGGGCGCCACCTCGGCGAACGCGACCGGACCGGTGTCGCCGTCGAGGTGCCGTTCGACCGCGGCCGGCGACGTGCCTTCGAGCCCCGCCTGGCGCCAAGCCTGGGCAGTCTGGGCGACGGCGCGCGTGCCCAGCGCCAGGGCCAGGAGCGTCGGCGGTGCGTGCTCGACCAACTCGACATGGTCGGTGGGAAACATCACGCAGCACGACGGAGGGCCGCCCGCCTCGCGGCGCGGCGGCGTCACGGCGAAGCCGAGTTCGGCCCAGGCGTCGGCGGCCCGTGCCAAGTCCGGCACGGCCAGACGGACGTGATCGAGGCCGGTGAGTTTCCGATCCAAGGTTGCGGTTCCCCGTTGGCTGGCCCACGCTAGCGACGTCGGCCACCACGCCGACGGGTTCTCTCGCGGACATTGGCACGGGATCGCCGAGCATGTCGATTGGGTTGCTTTGCGCCATTCCGCCCGAATGGCGGCATCTGCACGACGCGATGGTCGACGTCGTGGTGGAGCAGGTCGGGCCGTTCGCCTTCGCCCGCGGCCGGCTCGACGCCCACGACGTGGTGCTGGTCCAGGCCGGTATCGGCAAGATCAACACGGCGATGGTGGCAACCCTCCTGAAGCAGCGCTTCGGCGCCGAGATCGTACTGTTCTCCGGTGTCGCCGGCGGGCTCGACCCGGCCCTTTCGATCGGCGACGTGGTGATCGGCACACGAACCTTCCAGCACGATGCGGGCGTGGTGCAGGACGGCCGCTTCGAGGCCTATCAGGCGGGCCACGTGCGCTTCTTCAACCCGACCGACCGCTGGGGCTACAGCGCTTCGCCGGCTTTGGTGGCGAAGGCGGAGGCGGCCCTGGACGGGCTCGTCTTGCCGCCGCTGAGCCGGGCGGCGGGTGGGCAAGGCCGAGCGCCGCGCATCGTTTTCGGTACCGTCGTCAGTGGTGACCAGTACGTGCACTGCGAGGCCATGCGGGTGCGGCTGCACGAGGACTTCGACGCGCAGGCGGTCGAGATGGAGGGCGGGGCCTTGGGGCAGGTGGGTGAGGCGCTCGGCTTCGACTGGCTCGACATCCGGGCGTTGAGCGACCTCGCCGGCGCCAGTTCGGCCATCGACTTCCGGGCGTTCGTGGACGAGGTGGCGGCCAGTTCCGCCCTCATCCTCCGCCGCCTCCTGCCCGCGCTGTAGCCGCCTTCGGGACGCCCCGGCCGATGCACGCGCTTGCCGCTCTCGCCGCCTTCGATCTCCCCTTCCTGCGCCCGGCCCAGGACGACTTCTGGCGGGCCGTGCGGGCCCAGCTTGCCGGTCAGGGCTTCGTCAACCTGCCGGCCAAGCTGACGCGGCCCATCGACGAGCGGCGGCTGTGGACGCATCCGGCCCTGCTCTTGGGTCAGATCGACGCCTACCGCTTCGCCCAGGTCTTCCCGCATTGCCTGGCACCGCTCGCCGCCCCGCACTACGCGGCCGAAGGCTGCCACGGGCCGACCTATCGGGCCTTCGTCGTCGTGCGCGAGGACAGCCCGGCCACCGCCTGGACGGCGCTGGAGCAGCGCATCGCCGCGGTGGAGGGCCTGGACCGGCTCGGCAGTTGGCGGCTGTTCAAGGCGTGGGTGGCGGGTGCCGTGGACCCGGCGGCGTTTTTCGGCCGGGTGATGATCAGCGGCGGCCCGCTCGAAAGCCTTGCCCTGGTGCGCTCCAAGGCGGCGGACTACGCCATCGTCGACTGCGTCGCCTGGGCCATGGTGCGCGAGCATCAGCCGGCGGCGGCGCGCGGTCTGCGCGTGGTGGCGGAGACCGACCCGGGGCTGGCGCCGCCCTTCGTCGCTTCGCGCGCCCGCGACGGCGACGAGCGGCGCGCCATCTACGCGGCCCTGGACGCCGTGCTGCACGATCCGGCCCACGCCGCGATCTGCGCCGAGCTGCGCCTGAAGGGATTGGAGCCGGCAGAGGCGATGGCCTACGAGGCCGAGCCGCGGCCGGTCGAGAGCACCATCACGCTGTTGTCGACGGCACGAACCCAGCGAGAAACCTGAGCATCACCCGTGCGGCGGCGGCGATGTCCGGCCCGTCGACGTGCTCCGCCGGGTTGTGGCTGATGCCGCCCTTGCAGCGGACGAAGATCATGCCGACCGGCCCCACCGCCTGCATCGCCAAGGCGTCGTGGCCGGCGCCGCTGAACAGCTCGCGCACCGGCATGCCCTCGCCGGCGATGGCATCCGCCAAGCCTCGCTTGATCTCGCGGTCCATCACGCAGCCGCTCGAATCGTAGAGCTGCTGGTGGGCGAGTTCGAGCCCCCGCTGGTCCGCGATGGCATGCAGCCGGTCGAGCACGCGTGCCCTGGCATCGTCATGGCCGACCTTGGTCGGCGCCCGCAGGTCCAGGCTGAAGGCGACCTCGCCGGGGATCACGTTGATGGCGCCGGGCGAGACCTGGAGCTGACCGACGGTGGCGACGGCGCTCTCCGCGGTCTGTGCGACCTGCTCGCAGGCGAGGATCATCTCCGCTGCCCCTGCGAGGGCGTCGTGGCGGCTCGCCATCGGTACGGTGCCGGCGTGCCCCGCCATCCCTTGCACGGCGAAGCGGTGCCGCGTGCCCGTGGCGATGGCCGTGACCACGCCCACCGGCAGGTTCTCGGCCTCGAGCACCGGACCCTGCTCCAGATGCGCCTCGACGTAGGCGAGCACGCTGCCGGCACCGTAGCGACAGCCGTCGATGCCGTCGGGATCGAAGCCGACGGCACGCATGGCGTCGGCCATGACGATGCCGTCCTGGTCCTGCCAGTCGAGCACCTCCTTCCTGAAGGTGCCGGCGGCGGCGCGGCTGCCGAGGAGCGAGGTGGCAAAGCGCGTGCCCTCCTCGTCGGCGAAGGCGACCACGTCGACATGGAACGGCAGGCGGCGGCCGGCGGCGGCGAGCGCTTCGACGCACGCGATGCCGATGAGGACGCCCATCGCCCCGTCGAAGCGCCCGCCCTCACGGACGGTATCGTGGTGGGAGCCGATCAGCAGCACCTTGGGCTCGTTGCCGGCAGTCGGATCGGCGGCGTAGCGGCCGACGAGGTTGCCGATGGCATCGACGCGGGTGGTCATGCCGGCGGCGTCCATCCAGGCGCGGAGCATGGCCAACGCCGCGACGTGCTCGGGCGACGCGAAGACGCGGGTGACGCCCGGACCGGGCTCGCTGATCCTCGCCAGCTCGTCGTGGCGGGCGACGAGGGTCCGGGCGACGTCGTCCGGGAGGGCGGGGGCCGTGTTCATGGCGGTTCTCAAACCAGGCCGTACGGCAGGGGCTTGCCGGCGAAAAAGGCGTCGAGGTTGTCGAGACAGCAAAAGCCCATGGCGTTGCGGGTGTCGACCGTGGCACTGCCGATGTGCGGCAGGGCGAAGACGTTGTCGTAGCTCAGGATCTTCGGATCGACCCGGGGCTCGTTGTCGAACACGTCGAGGCCCGCCGCGAAGAGATGGCCGCGATCGAGCGCCGCCATCAAGGCGGCCTCGTCGACGAGGGCGCCGCGCGCCGTGTTTACGAGGATCGAGCCCGGCTTCATCTTGGCGAGGAACGCGGCGTCGACCATGCGCATGGTCTCGGCCGTGGCCGGGCAGCTCAAGGAGACGATGTCGACGTCGGGAAGGAGCGTGTCGAGGCTGGCATGGAACACGGCGCCGTCTTCCTGGTCGGCCGCGAGGCGGCTCCGATTGTGGTAATGCACCTCGAGGCCGAAGCCCTTGGCCCGGCGCGCCGTCGCCCGGCCGATCCGGCCCATGCCGACGACGCCGAGCTTGCGGCCGGCAAGCTCCATGCCGACGAGCTGCATCGTCTCCCAGCCGGCCCAGCGACCGTCGCGTAGCATGGTCTGCGCCTCCCAGGCGCGCCGCGCGGCGCCGAGCAGGCACAGCATGGCGATGTCGGCCACGGCCTCGGTCAACACCTCGGGCGTATTGCCCACGCGCAGCCCGCGCGCCTTGGCCGCATCCAGGTCGATGTGCTCGAAGCCGACCGAAAACGTCGTCAGAATCTCGACGCACTCGGGAAGAGAGCCGATGCGAGCGGCGTCCCATGTCGTAGAGGAAGCCGTGATGACCCCGGCGGCACCGTCCAGACCGGCGGCCAGTTCGGCCTCGCTCAACGGATGGTCGTCCTCGTTCAGGCGCGCATCGTAGCTCCGGACCAGCCGTTCGGTGACGGCTGGGGGCAGGCGGCGCGTCGCGAAGATGGTAGGACGTGGATCGGCCATCAGTGTTTCCCCGAGTGGCCCGCCGCGGCAGGCCTTTGCTAGGATCGTGTCAACCAGCCCCGAGCCGGTCACCAGAGGCCGCGCTCGGTGGCACTAGAGGAGCCTCAGGTTCTTGGTCAAGTTTCCGCACGCGAAATGCCTCGTCGCCGCCGGTCTGCTTTGCGGCCTTGTCGGGACTGCGGCCGCGCAGCTCATGCCGCACCGTGCCCTCTACCAGCTCAGCTTGGCGGAAGCCGGTGGCGGCTTGGCCAAGGCGGAGGGCGCCTTCGCGATCGAATGGCGCGCCGCCTGCGAGGGCTATACGACGCAGCAGCGGCTGTGGTTCCTGGGGGCCACCGACGAGGGCGGGCTGTTCGACACCGACGTGCGCTTCTCGAGCTGGGAGTCCGCCGACACGAGGACGCTCCGCTTCAGCATGCGCAGCTATGCCGAGGGCGAACTGGTCGAGGAGTATCGCGGCACCGCCTTCGTGCCGCGCACCGGCGAGCCGGGGGCTGCGATCTACGTCCTGCCGGACGAGCGGGAGATGCGGTTGCCGCCGGCCACGCTGTTCCCGACCGAGCACCTGCAGAGCGTCCTGCGCAGCGCCTTCGCCGGCGAGCGCGTGACCAGCCACGACGTGTTCGACGGCTCGGGCGCCGGCGTCGACGCGCTGGCGGCGGTCACCGCCGTCATCGGCGAGGGTACGGTCGTCGACGATGACGAGCCGCCGGTGCGCGCCTGGCCGGTGGCCCTCGCCTACCACGACCCGGCCGACTACGAATCCGGCGTGCCGATCTTCGAGATCCGCTTCGAGCTGACCGAGCAGGGGCTGATGCGCGACGTCTATCTCGACTACGGCGACTTCGCCCTCAAGGCAACGCTCGACCACATGGCGTGGCTGCCCGAGCCGGATTGCTGAACGCGCCGGGAGCCCTACCCGCCGCGGCCGAGCCAAGCTGCACCGCGCACACCCGAGCTGTCGCCGTGGGCGGCGCGGGCGAGGCGGGTGGTGATGGCGTCGGCGAAGACCCAACGCGGCCACGCCTCGGGCACCAGCGAGTAGAGTTGGGGAATGTTGGAGACGCCCCCGCCCAGCACCACCACATCCGGATCGAACAGGTTGATGACGGTAGCGCTCGCTTTGGCGAAACGCTCGGCATAGGTGTGGAGCACGGCGAGCGCCGCGGCATCGCCGGCCGCGGCGGAGTCGGCCACGTCGGCGCCGGTCGCCGGCCGGCCGAGGGTGTGGGCGGCCTCGCGGGCGAGGGCGGGGCCGGCCAGCCACGTCTCGATGCAGCCGCGCTTGCCGCACCAGCATGCGGGGCCCGGATGTTCGGTTTCGTCCGGCCAGGGGAGGGCGCTGTGGCCCCATTCGCCGGCGATGCCGTTGGCGCCCCGGATCGGCTTGCCGTCGAGCACGAGGCCGCCGCCGGTGCCGGTGCCGACGATGACCGCGAACACGGCCTCGAAGCCGGCGCCGGCACCGTCGGTCGCTTCCGAGAGCGCCAGGCAGTCGGCGTCGTTGGCGAAGGCGACCTTGCGGTCCAGTCGCGTTTCGAGGTCGTGACCGAAGCGTTGGCCGTTGAGCCACGTCGAGTTGGCGTTGCGGATGCGGCCGGTCGTGGGCGAGATCGAGCCCGGATGGCCGACGCCGACGGTGGCCGTCTGCCCGAGGTCCGTCTCGGCGTCCTCGACGAGACGGGCGATGGTCTCGATGGTGCCCGGATAGTCGTTCTGCGGCGACGGCACCCGGCGGCGCCGAATTTCGCCCCCGGCCTCGTTCAGCACGACGATCTCGGTCTTGGTGCCACCGAGATCGATGCCGATGGCCGGCGCCGTCATGCCGAAGCGGATTTACTTGATCTTGGCTTCGGTGAAGTCGACGTGCTTGCGAACCTTCGGGTCGTACTTCTTCATCTTAAACTTCTCGGTGGTATTCCGAGTGTTCTTGCGAGTGGTGTAGAAGTAACCGGTGCCGGCGGTGCTCACCAGCTTGATCATGACGGTCTGCGGCTTGGCCATGAAGCGTTCCTCGAGGCGCGAATTCGGCGCCGGAAGATGGTCCAGCGGATCGTTCGTGTCAACCGCGCCGGCGCCCGCCGCGGCGCTTGGCGAGGCCTTCCATGCGGCGGCCGATGCGGCCCTTGGGCTTGCGCGGCTGGATCGGCGCGTGGTCGACGACGTGGGCGAGCAGGCCGCCGGTGAGGCTGTCGGCCTCGACCAGTTCCACCTCGACCCGGTCGCCCAGGCCGAAATGCGTGCCCGAGCGCTCGCCGAACAGCGCACTCTGCGCCTCGTCGTACACGAAGAACTCGTGGCCGAGGGTCGAGATCGGCACGAAGGCATCGGCGCCGACCTCGTCCAGCCGCACGAACAGGCCCACCTTCTGCACGCCGGTGACGCGGCCGGCGAAGCGCGCGCCGATGCGATCCTGGAGGAAGAGCGCGACGTAGCGGTCGACCGTCTTGCGCTCGGCCTCCATCGCTCGCCGCTCGCACTGCGAGACCTCCTGGCCGAGCCCGACGAGGTCGGTGTGCGCGTACTTCACGCCGTTCTGGCCGAGGCCGAGCGCGTCGATCAGCGCGCGGTGGACGACGAGGTCGGCATAGCGGCGGATCGGCGAGGTGAAGTGGGCATAGTGGCGAAGGTTGAGGCCGAAATGGCCGATGTCGTCGGGGGCGTAGACGGCCTGCGACTGCGCCCGCAGCACGTAGCCGTTGATGGTCTCCTGCAACGGGTGCTCGCGGACGTGGGCGAGGAGCTTGTCGAAGTCCTTGGGCGAGCGCAGGCCCGACGCCTTCCAGCCGATCTCCAGACCCTGGAGAAACTGGGCGAGCGCTTCGATCTTGACCGGATCGGGGCGGTCGTGGACGCGGAAGAGGGCGGCCCGCTTGCGCTCGTGCAGGGTCTCGGCGGCGGCGACGTTCGCCAGCACCATGAACTCCTCGATCAGCCGGTGGGCCGTGAGCCGCTCGCGGCTGGCGATGCGGACGGGCTTGCCGTCGGCGCCCAGTTGGACCACCCGCTCGGGCAAATCGAGGTCGAGCGTACCGCGCGCCCGGCGCGCCCGGTCGAGGGCCTGCCACGCGGCGAAGAGCGGGCGGACGACGCTCTCCACGAGCGGGCCGGTCACGTCGTCCGGGCGGTCGTCGAACGCCGCCTGAACCTGCTCGTAGGTGAGCCGTGCCACCGAGCGCATGAGCCCGCGGCCGAAGCGGTGGCGCAGCAGCTTGCCGTCCCGGTCGATCGCCATCTCGACGGCGAGGCAGGCGCGGTTCTCGTTCGGCCGCAGCGAGCAGACGCCGTTGGAGAGCCCTTCGGGCAGCATCGGGATCACCCGGTCCGGGAAGTAGACCGAGTTGCCGCGCGTCTTCGCTTC
>JBJHBG010000113.1:0-15479 GCA_050485385.1 Geminicoccaceae bacterium
GGCTCAACGCCGCCAGCCGCTCGTCGACGTCGAAGAAACCCCGCTGACCCGCCATGCCGCTCTCCCGCTCGTCATGACCATCGACTCACGCCAACGGCCTGCGATCAAGAGGTTTTTCGAGGTGCCCCACTCGTGCTGCGTTCTTTCCCCGCAAGCGGATCGAGCTTTCTCGAAAGCACTTTGGGAACTCCCGGTCTTGTCGAGCGTTGAGAGATCGCATGCCGCGGCCGATTCGCTGTTCGACGGAGTGCCGCTGTGGTGAGGGTTGGTTCGGCGGCGTGCCGTTCGCAAGCCAGCGGTCCGGCAACGCGTACGCCCCACCTTCGCAAAGGGGGAACGATGCTGACGACGCCCCTCATCGGTAGTCTGCTGATCGTCTGCGGGATCGTCTACATGGCCGGAGTCGCGGTCTTTCGCGGCCGGATGAGCGAGCCTCGTTCGAAGCCCGACGGCACCCCCACCCTCGAGCCGCGCCGTCGCACGCTCGGCTTCCTCGGCGTGAGAGCCAATTGGCCGGGCTTGGCCATGATCGTCGTCGGGGTGGTGCTGCTGTTGATGCCGCCGGCGGTCGAGGAGGCGCCTCAAGTCGACGAGCCAGCCACGACCGAGGGCGCGGCCACGTCCGGCTGACGCCCGCGCCGCCGTCGCGTCAGACGTAGCCTTCCTCGATCAGCGTTTCGGCGATCTGGACGGCGTTGAGGGCAGCCCCTTTACGAAGATTGTCGCTGACCACCCACATGTTGAGACCGTGCTCGACGGTGGGGTCGGCGCGCAGGCGCGAAACGAAGGTAGCGAACTCGCCGACGCATTCGATCGGCGTGACGAACTCGTAGTTCTCGTAGTCGTCGACGATCACGATGCCCTCGAACTCGTAGAGCGCGTCCCTCGCTTCGGCGACGCTGATCGGCTCCAGGAACTCGACGTTGACGCTCTCCGAGTGGCCGACGAACACCGGCACGCGAACGCAGGTAGCCGAGACCTGGATGGACGGGTCGAGGATCTTCTGCGTCTCGACCACCATCTTCCACTCTTCCTTGTAGAGCCCGTCCGCCACCGGCACGTCGATCTGCGGGATGACGTTGAAGGGGATGGGCTTACGGAACAGCTCGGGTTGCTTCTTGTCGTTCATGTAGATGGCCTTGGTGTGCTCGAAGAGCTCGTCCATGGCCTCGCTGCCGCCGCCGGAGACGGACTGGTAGGTCGAGACGACGACACGGCGGATCGCGGCGACGTCGTGCAGGGGCTTCAGCGCCATCACGAGTTGGATGGTGGAGCAGTTCGGGTTGGCGATGATGTTGCGCTCGCGGAAACCGGCGAGGGCATGCGCGTTGACCTCCGGCACGATCAGCGGGACGTCCGGGTCCATGCGGAAGTGCGAGGTGTTGTCGATGACGATGCAGCCCTGGCGCGCCGCCCTCGGCGCATGCTCGGCCGAGACCGCAGCCCCCGGCGAAAAGAGGGCCATGTCCACGTCGTCGAAGTCGAACGTCTCCAGCGCCCGCACCTTCAACGTGCCGCGTTCGCCGAAGGAAACCTCCTTGCCCGCCGAGCGGGCGGAGGCCAGCGCGATGACCTCGTCGGCCGGAAAGTTGCGCTCGTCGAGGATGTTCAGGATCTCCGAGCCGACGGCGCCGGTGGCGCCGACGACGGCCACACGATAACCCATGGCGGTCGCTTTCGAATGAGGTGTGGTCGTCTTCTACTGCATCGCCGCGAGTTCGCCGACGATGCTCTCGCCCATTTCCTGGGTCGAGACCTGGGTCATGCCAGGCGACATGATGTCGGCCGTCCGCTTGCCCTTGGCGAGCGAGCGCTCGATCGCCCGTTCCAGGAGTTCGGCCTCCTCCGGCTCGTCGAACGAGTAGCGGAGCATCATCGAGAAACTCAACAGCATGGCGAGCGGATTGGCGATGCCGCGGCCCGCGATGTCCGGTGCCGCGCCGTGCACCGGCTCGTACAGAGCCTTGCGCTTGCCGTCCTTGTCGGCCTCGCCGAGCGACGCCGACGGCAGCATGCCCAACGAGCCCGTGAGCATGGCGGCGCAGTCCGACAGCATGTCGCCGAACAGGTTGTCGGTGACGATCACGTCGAACTGCTTGGGGTAGCGGACGAGCTGCATGGCGCAGTTGTCGGCGTACATGTGGCTGAGCTCGACGTCCGGATAGGTCGCCGCCAGCTTGCCGATCTCCTCGCGCCAGAGCACGCCGGATTCCATCACGTTGGCCTTTTCGACCGAGCAGAGCTTCTTGTTCCGCTTCTGCGCCAGCTCGAAGCCGACGCGGCCGACCCGGACGATCTCGTGGGTGTCGTAGACCTGGGTGTTGATGCCGCGGCGCTCGCCGTTGCCGAGCTCGGTGATGCCGCGCGGCTCGCCGAAATACACGCCGCCCGTGAGCTCGCGCAGGATCATGATGTCGAGCCCCTGGACGAGGTCGGGCTTGAGCGACGAGGCGTCGACCAGGGCGTCGAACACCATGGCCGGGCGGAGATTGGCGAACAGGCCCAGCTCCTTCCTGAGCCGCAACAGCCCCCGCTCGGGCTTCTGCTCGAAGGGCAGCTCGTCCCATTGCGGACCACCGACGGCACCGAGCAGCACGGCGTCGGCCGCCTTGGCCTTGGCCACCGTCGCATCGGTCACCGGCACGCCGTGCGCGTCGATGGCGGCGCCGCCCACCAGATCCTCGTCGATCTGGAACTCCAGTCCGCGCCGGTCCGCGAACCACTCGGTCACCCGGCGCACCTCCATCATGACTTCGGGGCCGATGCCGTCGCCCGGCAGCATGAGGATCGAGGGGGCCATGGGTATGCTCCAGTCGCGTGATCGAGGGAGCGACCGATTAGCGCGGTCGACCCGAAGGGTCCAGTGCGACGCCGCGTGCGGCTGTCAGGCCGCCGGATAGAGCCAGGGCTGACCCAGGCGCTGCTTGCCTTCGAAGCCGTCGATGGCCGTGCCCTTGGTCAGCGTGAGGCCGACCGAATCGAGACCCTCGAGCAGCCGGTGCCGGCCGAACGGGTCGATCTCGAACGGCAGCTCGCGGTTGCCCTTCGGCCGCACGATGACGTTGCGCTCGAGGTCGACGGTAAAGGTTGGGTCTTCCGCCGTTTCCGCCTCCTCCAACAGCGCGTCGATCTCCTCCTGCGGCAAGACGATCGGCAGAATGCCGTTGTTGAAGCAGTTGTTGTAGAAGATGTCGGCGAAGGAGGGTGCGATCACGCAGCGGATGCCGAAGTCCAACAGCGCCCAAGGGGCGTGCTCGCGCGACGAACCGCAGCCGAAATTGGCGCCGGCGACGAGGATTTCGGCGTTGCGGTACTTCGGCTTGTTCAGCACGAAGTCGGGCCGCTCGCTGCCGTCGGGGAAGTAGCGAAGCTCTTCGAAGAGTGCTGCACCGAGGCCCGTGCGCTTGATGGTCTTCAGGTGCTGCTTGGGGATGATCGCGTCGGTATCGACGTTGGTCATCGGCAAGGGAGCGGCAACGCCGGTGAGGCTCTTGAACGGCTGCAACGGGATGTCCCCCGGAGAAATAGCGTCAGGGCGTGACGGAATAGCAAGCCGGCGCGCCCGTGCAAAGGTCCGGCGCAGAGGGATTGAACCCGGCGGCGCGCTCCGGGTACTCACCGTCGACGAGCGCGGGAGCGGGGTTTGGCCGGTTGGGGCGAGGGCAGGGCGGCAACGGCCGACGACGACGCCGAGTTGATGCGGCTCGTCGTCGAGCGCGACGTGCGGGCGTTCGAGCGGCTTTATCGCCGGCACCACGCGCGCTTGGTCGGCTTGGTGGTGCGGCTGACGCGGCGCCCCGATTTGGCCGAGGACATCGGCAACGAGGCGATGCTGGTGGCTTGGCAGAAGGCCGACAGCTTTCGCGGTGCAGCGCGTGTGTCGACGTGGCTGTGCGGCATCGCCTACCGGCTCGCGCTGAAGCGGTTGGGGCAGCAGCAACGCCACGACGGTGCCCTGGACATCGACGAGGTCGACGTGGCCGACCCGGTGTCGATCGAGGGGCAGGCCCAGGATGCGCAGATCGCGCGGCTCTTGCAGACGGCGGTCGCGGCGTTGCCGGCGGCCCAGCGGGCGGTGGTGGAATTGACGTTCTATCACGGCTGCAGCCAGGCCGAGATCGCTGAGATGCTGGATTGTCCGGAGGGGACGGTGAAGAGCCGCATGTTCCATGCCCGCCAGCGGCTGCGCTTGGCGTTGCGTAAACAGGCGCGCGAACTCGAGGAGGAGTGGAGGTGAGCGAACGCCGCTCGCATGGCGAGTTGTTCGAGCTGCTGCCGTGGTACGTCAACGGCACGCTCGAGGCGGAGGATCGGGCCGAGGTCGAGGCGGCGCTGCCGACCTCGCCGACGCTGCGGGCGGAGCTGGCTCTCTTGCGCCGCCTGCAGTCGGCCGTCGCCGCCGAGCCGGAGCCGGACGCGCCGCCGGAAGCCGGCGTCGGCTGGTGGCAGAGCTGGCGGCGCGCGTGGTGGGTGACACCGCCCCGTCTCCGCTGGGTGGTGTGCGGACAGGCGGCGGCCGTCGCCGCGGCCGTGGCATGGCTCGTGCTGCCGCCGCCGGCCCCGGGCGACGCGAGCTTCAGCACCATGACGGCGGCGATGCCGGCAAGCGATGCGGCGCGCCTGCATCTGGTCTTCGAGCCGGCGACGACAGAGCGCGATCTGCGGGAACTGTTGCTGGACGCGGGACTCGTCTTGGTGGATGGTCCGAGTGCGACCGGCGTCTACGTGGTCGAGAGCATGACCGAGGCGTCGATAGCGGCCGGAGATTTGGCCGCGCGACTGCAACGAGAAGCGTCGGTCAGGCTCGCCGCACCCATCCGCTGAGGCTGAGCCCTCCGGCGCCCGACGAGAGGGAACGTGCCCAAGTGACGAGTGCGCGCCGACGTTTCGTTTCGATGCTGCTGCTGGCCCTGGTGCTCGTCGTCGGCTGCACGCCCGTAGTCCAGCATGACGCGGCCGTGGCACCGCGGCAGCTCCTGCCCGACCCGTCGGTCGTCATCCCCGCCGACCGGGAGGTGATGGTCATGGTGCCGCTGGCGGACGGGGCGGCGCTCGAGGCGGTCACCGCCGACCTCAGCGCAGAGTATCCGGTCACCGTGGTCGCCCTCTGGCCGATGGTCGCCATCGACCTCTACTGCATCGTCTTCGAGGTGGACGACGACCTCGAGACGGCGGCAGTGATGGCCGACCTCGCCGCCGATCCGCGCGTCTCGATCGCCCAGCCGATGAACCTGTTCGACACGCGCCAGTCGCATCAGGGCGACCCGTTGCTGGACCTGCAGTCCGGCCTCGCGGCCATCGGTGCCAGGGCGGCGCACGAGGTGGTCACCGGCGCCGGGGTCAGGGTGGCGGTGATCGACACCGGCGTCGACCGCACCCATCCCGACCTCGTCGCTCAGCTCGACCTGGTCAACGACTTCACCACCCAAGGCCGTGGCGTGCCGCCGGAGCGGCACGGTACGGCCATTGCCGGCATCATCGCCGCCGAGGCAGGCAACGGCGTCGGGATCGTCGGCGTGGCACCGGCGGCGAGACTGATGGGCCTGCGCGGCTGCTGGGAACTCGACGACGGACGCGGACGCTGCTCCAGCTTCACCCTGGCGCGGGCGTTGAACTTCTCCATCCTCAATGGCGCCGACGTCATCAACCTAAGCCTGGGCGGCCCGTACGATCCGGTGATGGAGCGGCTGATCGAGACCGCCATCGACCGCGGCGCCAGCGTGGTCGCGGCCCTGGAGCCGGCGAGCGACGGCAACTTTCCGGCGACCGCACGAGGCGTTCTCGGCGTCCGTCCGGCGGGCAGCGTCGGCGAGGCCCCGGCCGATAGCGTCACCGGGCCGGCGCGGCAGATCCTGAGCACGGCGGTCGATGGCGGCTTCGGCTTCTTCGACGGCGCATCGGTCGCAACCGCCCACGTCAGCGGCCTCGTCGCGCTCCTGCGCGAGGCAGCACCCGAGGCGACGCCGGCACAACTCAAGGCGGCACTGATCGACGCGCCGGACGACCTGAATGCCTGCACCGCGATCCGGCACCTGGTCGACCTGGGTCTCGGCGGCCCCGACGCCGTTGGCTGCCCGCCGATGTCCGGCTGACGGCTCGAGGAGTCGGTGCCGTCAGCCTCTCGACCAGGGTGAAGGTGCCGTCCCCGTCGAGCCGGAGGACGAACCCGTCGCCGGACCGGGTCCTGCGACCGACCAGCGCCGAAACGTTGACTTGGTGGGTGACGAGCACGAGCGGTTCGCCGTTCGTCTCGCGCGCGGCGAGGAACGCGCGTAGCGCGGTGTCCTGGACATCGCGTCGTTCTGGCCGTCCGAAGAAGGAATCGAGCGCCTCCAGCTCCCGTACGGGCCCCAATCCCAGCAACGCCGCCGTCTCCCGGCTACGGCACCAGCGGCTGGTGAACACGACGGCGTCGCCGAGCCCGCGCGCGGCAAGCGCACGGCCGAGCGCCTCGGCCTGGGCGCGGCCGCGCTCGTCGAGGTTGCGTTGCGTGGCGCAGTCGTCCAGGCGGAAGCCCTCCGGATCGCCGACGCCCGGCGCCAGCGCGTGGCGCAGCACGACGACGCTGCCGGGGCCGATGGGGTCGGCGGCGCCCGGGGCGGCGAGGAGCAGAACGAGGCCGAAAATCGAGAGGCTGCGCATGGTCTGGAGGTAGGTCGGCGCCCTGCCGCAGCAACCGCGTCACACGTCCTTCAACGGCGCCGGCTGCCTGCCGCGCACGCGCTCGCGGTAGGTGATGTAGACGACGCTCGCAAAGATCACCGTGCCGCCGACGAACGTGGCGACGTCCGGGATCTCGGCGAAGAGCACGAAGCCAAGAATGGCCGACCAGACGAGCCGGGTGAAGTCGACCGGCAGCACCACGGTGGTATCCGCCAGCCGCAGCGACTGCGACAGGCAGAGCTGGGAGAGGGTCCCGCACGCCCCGAGCGCCACCAGCAGCCAGAGTTCGTCCGAGGTCGGCCAAGTCCAGAAGGGCAGGGCGGCGATCAGCGTGATCGGCAGCAACACGACGGTCGCATAGAAGGTGATGGCGACGGTGCTCTCGGTGCGCGACAGCAGCTTGATGAACACCAGCGCCAAGCCCCAGAAGAAAGCGGAGGTCAGGGTCAGCGCGGCACCGGCGGTGATCAGCGTCTCGCCGCCCGGCCGGATGACGATCAGCGCCCCGGCGAAGCCGACCACCATCGAGAGGGCGCGGCGGATGCCGACCACTTCCTTCAGGATCGGAATGGCGAGCGCTGCGGCGAACAGCGGTGCCGTGAACGAGAGCGCGGTGACGGTGGCGAGCGGGGTGAGCGTAAGTGCGGTGAAGAAGCAGAGCATGGCGACGGCGTCGCTGCCGCCGCGCACCAGCATCAGCCTCGGCCGGGTGAGCCGCAGTTGACCGATACCCTGCCGCCAGAGGATGGGCAGGATGAAGCCGAGGCCGAACACGTTGCGGAAGAACGCGACCTCGAACGGGTGCATGCCCTCGCTGGCCGCCCGCACCAGTACGTGCATGACGACCATGCCGATCGCCGCGATCGCCATGAGCAGGACCGCGCGCACGGTCGGCGAGAGGCCGCGATAGCGGCCAAGGGGCGAGGTGGAGGGGGAGCGCGAGGCGGGTCTCCGACGTCGACGGAAGCAGCCGACCGGCCAGGCCGGCAACCGAGACCCTTAGCGCTGGAGGGCCGGCGCGGAAGTGCCGCCGGCCCCGTGGCTGCCATGCAGGCGGCGGTGCGACCGCCGCGCGCGGCTAGAGGTCCGGCGGGATGATGACGTAGTCGAGCAGGTGGATAACGCCGTTCGCCGCCGGAATGTCGGCGTGCAAAATGGTCGAGCCATTGACCCGGATGAACTTGAGGTGGCCCTCGATGGTGATCGGGTAGCCGTCGACGCTCTTGACGGTCTGGACCTGACCGAACAGGTCACTGCTGGCGGAGCGGCCGGGGATCACGTGGTAGGCCATCAGCTTGTTCAGCCACGCTTGGCCGGCGGGGGTGAACAGCACCTCGCGGATGCCCAGCGGCAGCCGCTCGAAGGCGTGGTCGGTGAAGGCGAACACCGTGTAGGTGCCACCGTCCGACAGCTTCGCGCCGTACGGCGTCGCCTCCAGGGCGCGTGCGAAGACCGTGAACTGGCTGTGCGCCTTGACTTGGTCGACCAGGTTGTAGGCCCGGTCTCGGGCCTCGGCCACGGGGGCCGCGAGAACCAGTCCCAGGCCGACGGCGACGAACGGGACCAAGCGTAAAGCGAACCGGCATGACCACATCGCGAGAGACCTCCGAACCTATGGACAGCGCGTTTTCGGCGTCCATCTCGAGATTTCGGATGAACTTGGCAACGTCGTGCCCGTTTCACACGTTCCGGTCAAGGAGATGCCTCTTGCTTACCAGCTTCCACGCACCGTTGCGTGCCGCCGTCATCGGTGCCGGCGGTGGCCTCGGCGGTGCTTTCGTGCGCACCCTCGGGGCGGATGCGGCGGTCGGCCGCATCGAGGCGTTCGCGCGCAATGCCGCGCCTGCGGCCACGGGCAAGGTGGTGTCGCACCAGCTCGACCTCGACGACGATGCGAGCCTCGACGCGGCTGCGGCGGTGCTGGGCGACGGGCCTTCGCTCGATCTCGTCGTGGTCGCGACCGGCATGCTGCACGACCAAGGTCGAGGCCTCGCGCCGGAGAAGAGCTGGCGGCAGCTCGATCGCAGTGCCCTCCTGCGCTCGTTCGAGGTCAACGCGGTCGGGCCGGCGCTCCTGGCCGGCCGCCTCCTGCCGCTGCTGCGGCGCGACCACAAGGCTGCCTTCGCCGTCCTCTCGGCGCGGGTCGGCAGCATCGAGGACAACCGGCTCGGCGGCTGGTACGCCTATCGCGCGGCCAAGGCGGCACTCAACCAGCTCGTCCGCACGCTGGCGGTCGAGCTGGCGCGGCGTGCGCCGGAGGCGTTGTGCGTCGGCCTGCATCCCGGGACCGTCGACACCTCGTTGTCGAAGCCCTTCCAAGGCGGCGTGCCGCACGGCAGTCTGGTGCCGCCGGACGATGCCGCGAGACGGCTCCTGGGCGTGCTGGACGGACTCGGCCCCGGCGACACCGGCCGGCTCTTCGCTTGGGATGGCGCGCGAGTTCCGTTTTGACCGATCCTGCCGGAAGCCAATGACCGAAGCCGCCGCTCCCAACCTCCGCTCCGCCCGCGACGACGACGGCGACGCCATCGCCCACCTCATCGCTGCCTGCTTCGCCGAATACCCTGGCTGCGTGTTCGATCGCGCCGCCGAGTTCCCCGAACTGGACGCCATCGCCACCCATTTCGCCGGGCAGATGGGCGCCATGTGGGTCGCGGAGTGGGGAGGCGGGCTCGTCGGCTGTTTGGCCGTGCGGCCGACCCCTTCGGGCAGCGCGGAACTGCTGAAGGTGTACGTGGCGGCCGATCAACGCGGCACCGGCCTCGCCCGGCGGCTTTTGGCCGAGGCCGAACGGTACGCAGCCGAAGGCGGCATCGAGCGGATGGAGCTCTGGTCGGACACGCGCTTTACGCGGGCGCACCGCTTCTACGTCAAGCACGGCTTCGTCGACACGGGCGAGCGCCGCTTCCTGGGCGACGTCAGCTCGAGCTGGGAGGCGCGGTTCGTGCGCTCCGGTGCGGTCAGTGCAGCAGCAGGGTGACGCCGAGCATGGCGGCGAAGGCGAGGGTGACCACGACGCCCAGGGTTTCCGAGCGCACCGCCTCGTTCGCTTCCGGCAACAGCTCGGCGAACACCATCCAAAGCATGGCGCCGGCGGCGACGCCGAGACCGAGCGGCAGCCAGGGTGCGAAGGTCAAAACGAACAGGAACGCCGGCACCGCGAGGAGCGGCTGCGGCAGGCTCGAGAAGATGCTCCAGCCGGCGGCTGCGAGCACGCTGGCGCCGCGTGGCACCATGACGAGGGCGATGGCCAACCCCTCGGGTACGTTGTGCAGTGCGATGGCGATGGTGATGAAGTCGCCGAGGTCGCGGCCGCCGCCATAGGCGACGCCGACGCCGATGCCTTCGGCGGCCGAATGCGCCGTCATGATGCCGACGACGAGCAGCACCTTCTTGGCGGCGGCACCGTGCACGTGGGCGATGCTCGGTCCGTCGTGCGCGTGCAGCCAGCGACTGGCGGCCACGATCAGGCCGACGCCCAGCACGAGGCCGAGCAGGGTTCGCGGCGCATCGAACGCGAAACCCTCGACGATCAGGCTGTAACAGGCCGCCAGCATCAGCCCCGCGGCGACGGCGTTGCCCATGGCCAGCCAACGGGCCTCGACCCGAGCTGCGACGGCGAGCGGCAATGCCCCCAGGCCCGTGGCGAGGGCCGTGATCAGGGCGGCGACGAACACCAAGAGGACGGAAGGCTCGACCACGGCGGCATCTCCTTGCCGTCGCGAAATTAGAACGATTCCAAACTATGTCCAGACCTCTCCCGGGTCGCCGCCAAGGGATGCATTGTCATGGACGTTTCACGAAATCCTGCTACCCCAAGCCCGGCCGGCGAGGCATATCGGCCATCGCCAGACCATCGGCCGGGGCTCAGTGTGAACGACCTCCCCATCCTGTCCGATCCGTCCGACGCGCAGCGGCCCGCTTCCCGTGTCAAGCAGCACACCGACACGCTGATCGTATCGGACGTCCACCTCGGCCTGCCCGCGTGCCGGGCCAAGCCGCTGTTGGAGACGCTCCGGGGCTGGCGGTTCGGCCGCCTCGTGCTGTTGGGCGACATCTTCCACGACCTCGACTTCCGCCGGCTGAACGCCGAGCATTGGGACTTTCTCTCGCACGTGCGCAAGCTTTCGAACCCCAAGCGCAACGTCGAGGTGGCGTGGGTGCTCGGCAATCACGACCGCAGGGCAGCGCAGGTGGCCTCGCATCTCATGGGCGTCGCCGTCCACGACCGCTACGCCTGGGAGCAGGACGGGCGGCACTATCTCGCGGTGCACGGCGACGGCTTCGACCGGCTGTTGACCCGTCATCCGATCCTTACCGAATGGGGCGGCCGGTTGCTCGGGACCACGCAGCGGATGCTCCGCGTCGGCCGGCGCGGCGGCAACTGGATCGCTGGCCGCAGCAATCCCCGTCGCGGCCTCACCGGCAAGGTCCGGGCGGGGGCCTTGGCGCTCGCCGCCGACCAGGGGGTCGACGCGATCTTTTGCGGTCACACGCACGACGCGCTACACGAGCGCGTGGACGTGTCCGGCGGCACGGTCGACTACGTCAACACGGGTTGCTGGACGCGCCTGCCGTCGCATTTTGCCACCGTGGACGCGAGCGGGGTGCATCTGCACGCCTGCCGCTGAACGTGGCGGCCCCAACGAGGATCGATGATGGCGAATACGCTTCTGCGCGACGCTGCGCTCACCCGCCCGGCACGACGGCGGGACCGCTTGGCGGAGCGGCTGTTCACCTGGTCGTTCGACGGCTTCGTCTACAACCAGATCTGGGAGGACCCGGTCGTCGACATGGCGGCGATGGCGCCGCTCGAGGGCAAGCGCATCCTCACCATCGCCTCGGCCGGCTGCAACGTCCTCAACTATCTCGACGGCGATCCGGCGGGGATTACGGCGGTCGACCTCAACCCGGCGCACGTGGCCCTCAGCCGACTGAAGCTGGCGGCGCTCGAACACCTGCCCGACCACGAGAGCTTTTTCCGCTTCTTCGGCCACGGCGCCGATCCGGCCAACGTCGAGGCCTACGATCGCTGTCTGCGTCCGCACCTCGATGCCGACACCCGCAAGCACTGGGACGAGCGCGACCTTTGGCAACGGCGGCGGGTCGAGCTGTTCCGGCGCGGCCTCTACCGTCGCTCGCTGCTCGGCCGCACCATCAAGGCGGGCCACGTCACCGCCCGCCTGATGGGCGGCCGGCCCAAGTCCATGCTGGAGGCGAAGAGCCGCGACGAGCAACTCCGGCTGTTCGATCGGCACATCGCGCCGGTGTTCGACAAGCGTGCCATCCGCCGTCTCGCCAAGTCGCGCGCCGCCTATTACGGCCTCGGCATCCCGCCCGCGCAGTACAGGGCGCTGCACGCCGAGAGCGCCGACCCGGCGGCCGAGATCCGCGAGCGGGTGCGGCGCCTCGCCTGCGACTTCGACCTCGAAGACAACTACTTCGCGTGGCAGGCGTTCGGCCGGCGCTACGACCTCGAAGGCCGCAAGGCCGTCCCGCCCTATCTGAAGGAGGCGGTCTACGAGCGCATCAAGCCGCGCGCCGGCCGCGTGCGTATCCTGCACACGCTCCTCGTGGCGCACTTGAAGGACGAGCCAGACCGGAGCTACGACCGCTACGTCTTCCTCGACGCCCAGGACTGGATGACCGCGCGGCAGATGACCGATCTCTGGGTCCAGGTGACGCGCACGGCCAAGCCCGGCGCCAAGGTGATCTTCCGCACCGCCGGCGCCGCCACCTGCCTGGACGGCAACCTGCCCGAGAACCTGCTCGCCCGCTGGCACTACCACGAGGCCCAGTCGAAGGAGCTGTTCAAGGCCGATCGCTCGGCGATCTACGGCGGCTTCCACCTCTACGAACTGGCCTGAGCCCATGACCGCCGACGCCGCGGTGCGCATGGAGCGGATGTACCGCTGGCAGCGGCACGTCTACGACCTCAGCCGCAAGTACTACCTCTGGGGCCGCGACACGCTCATTTCCGAGTTGGATCTCCGGCCCGACGAGCACCTGCTGGAGATCGGCTGCGGCACGGCGCGCAACCTCGTCGCCATCGCCGCGCGCTATCCGGGGGCCAGGCTCTACGGCTTCGATGCCGCCGAGCCCATGCTCGAGGTGGGTCGTGCAAAGGTGGCGCGGGCCGGGCATGGCGACCGCATCCGGCTCGCCTTCGGCCTCGGCGGCAGCGGCAACGAGCGGGCCCTGTTCGACCGGCCCCAGGGCTACGACCGCATCCTCTTCTCCTACGCGCTCTCGATGTTCGACGACCCGGCTGGCGCCGTCGACAGCGCCGTTGCCGCGCTCGCGCCGGGCGGCCGGCTGCACGTGGTCGACTTCGGCACCATGACCGGCATGCCGGCGCCGCTCCGCTGGCTGTTGATGCGCTGGCTCCGCGCCTTCCACGTCCATCCCTCGACAGCTGCGCACGATCGCCTGCGCGAGCGACGGCAGGCGGATGGGGCCGATCTCCGGTTCAAGGAGCTTGCCGGCGGCTACGCCCAGCTCGTGACCTACCGCCTGCCAGCGTGATCGAGGCCTATCTCTGGGCTTTCGTGACGGTCGGTGCGGCCGCAGCGCAGACCGTCCGCAACGCGGCCCAGAAGGGCCTCACCGGCGAGGTCGGCACGTGGGGGGCGACGCTGGTCCGCTTCCTCTTCGGCCTGCCCTTCGCGCTCGTCTTCCTGCTCGGTGCCGCGACCATGGCCGGCCGGGCGCCGCCGGTGCCGGGGCCAACGAGCCTCGCCTGGATCGCCGTGGGCGCGCTCGGCCAGGTGCTGGCGACGGCCTTGATGCTCCAGGCCATGCGCTTTCGCTCCTTCGTCGTCGCCACGGCCTTCACCAAGACCGAGCCCGTGCTGGTCCTGCTGTTCGCCGTCGCCTTCCTCGCCGAGGTGCCGAGCCTGCTCGTGGTCGCGGGCGTCGTCGCCGCCACCTGGGGCGTGGCGGTGCTCGCCTGGCCGCCGCGCGCGCCCAGCCCGATGCGCAGCGACGCGCTGATGCCGGCTCTGCTCGGTATCGGCTCGGCAGCTCTCTTCGCGCTCTCGGCCGTCGGCTACAAGGGCGGCATCGTCGCCCTCGATCCCGCACCGGGGCTGCTCGAGGCGAGCACGGCACTCGTCGTCGCCCAGACCCTCCAGGCCGTCGTGATGACCCTGATTCTGCTGCGGACCCATCCGGGCGTGGTCGGGGCCGTCGTGCACCGCTGGCGGCCGTCCCTGGTGGCCGGCTTCATGGGGGCCTTCGCCTCGCAGCTTTGGTTCTTCGCCTTTGCGCTGATGGACGTGGCGGCGGTGCGCACCCTGGCGCTGGTCGAACTGCTGTTCGCCCAACTCCTCGCCCGCCGGCTGTTCCGCGAGACGCCGAGCGTCAGCGAGGGGGTGGGGCTGGCCCTTCTGGTGCTGGGGGTGATGCTGGTGTTGCGTGGGGCCTGACGTGCCGGTGGGTTGCCGCGGGAGCACCCCGTTGCTAGATCCGAGTGGTATACGACGAAAGACGCAGGGAGCGTGATCGGCACACCGGGTCGAGGCCAAGCCGAACGCGCCCGAACGAAAACCGCGGTTCGATCCTGTCGGCCGCAGACTCCAGGGAGGAGCCTGTCGTGCATACCCGTCTCCACGCTACCGCGGCCGTCGCCGCGTTCGCCCTCGCCGCCTCCGTCGCCGAGGTTCGTGCCAACGACTACCCGACCGAGCGGCTGGACTGGACCATTGCCTTCGGGCCGGGCGGCGGCAACGACATGATGGCGCGCACGATGATCGAGATCATCGAGAAGTACGAGCTGTTCCCGCAAGGCATCACCGCCACCAACCGCGCCGGCGGCAGCGGTGCCGTGGGCTGGGGCTACGTCTTCAACCACGCGGGCAATCCCTATCACATCTCGACCACCAGCGGCTCGTTCATCAACACGCCGCTCCAGGCGGACACCCCCTGGCAGCCGACCGACTTCACGCCCATTGCCCTCATGGCGTCCGACGACTTGCTGTTCGTCGTGCCGGGGGACTCGCCCATCCAGACCTTCGAGGAGTGGGTCGCCGCCGCCAAGGAGAACCCGCCGGCCGTGGGCGGCATGGGCTCGGTGAACGTCGTCTTCATCGTCGCCACGCTGATCGCCGAGCAGGCCGACTACGACTACGACTACGTCGCCTTCAACGCCCAGGGCCAGCTCACCACGGCCCTGCTGTCCGGCGCGCTCGATGCCATGGTCGTGAACCCCGGCCAGGCCCTCGGCCTGCTCGATTCCGGCGACATCCGCCCCCTGGCCTTCGGCGGCCGTGCGGTGCCCGAGACGCTCGGCGACATCCCGACCCTGCGCGACCTCGGCCTCGACATCGAGATCTCCATGCCGCGCGGCCTGATCATGCCGCCGGACGTCCCGGAGGAGGTCCAGCAGTTCTGGATCGGCGTGGTCGAGCGGATCGTCGAGACGCCGGAGTGGCAGGACTACGTCGAGACCAACGTGCTCAGCGCCAACGTCGTCTACGGCGAGAATTTCCGCGCCATGCTCGCCGAGACGCAGGAAGCGTTCGCCGAAATCCTGCGCGCCACCGGCGCCATCAACTGACGGCGGGGAGGACCGGTCGCCCCTAGCGGCGGCCGGCCGCCTGCCTCGCGGTGCCGCGATGAAGCTCCTGTTCCTGGTGGGCCTGTTCGTGGCCGGCTCGGCCTATGCCTATTGGGGCCTGTCGAGCCTTTCCATCTTCATCCGCGGCGGGCGGATCGGGCCGGGCTTCTTTCCGGCGGCGATCTCGGTCCTGTTCCTCGCCACGGTCGCCGTCGCCATCGTTGCCGAAGCCCTAGCCCTCCGGCGGGCCGGCGCGCTG
>JBJHBG010000114.1:0-4195 GCA_050485385.1 Geminicoccaceae bacterium
TCTCGGGCTGGTGCCGTGGATGGAGGACGATCTGGCCTCCAAGCTCGACCGTTTCCTCGGCCTCGCCGCCGAGCGCGGGCTCGACGTCGACCTCCATGTCGACGAGAGCCTGGAGCCAGGGGCCACGGCCTTGCGCGAGCTGGCGCTGGCGGTGCGGCGGACCGGCTTTCCCGGCCGCGTCGTTGCCGGCCATTGTTGCTCCTTGGGCGTGCAGGACGAGGCCGAAGCGCTGCGCACGCTCGACCTCGTCGCCGAGGCGGGCATCGCCATCGTCGCGCTGCCGCTCTGCAACCTCTACCTTCAAGATCGCGCGGCGGAGCGCACGCCGCGCCGCCGCGGCGTCACGCTGCTGCACGAGATGCGCGCGCGCGGGATCGACGTCATGGTGGCGAGCGACAACACCCGCGATCCGTTCTACGCCTATGGCGACCTCGACCTGCACGAGGTGTTCCGCGCCGCCGTGCGCATCGGCCATCTCGACCACCCCTTCGGCGACTGGCCGGCTCTGGTGACGCGCACGCCCGCCAGGATCATGGGGCTCGCCGACCGTGGCGTGATCCGGCCGGGCGCGCCGGCCGACCTCGTCGTCTTCCAGGGCCGCAGCTTCTCCGAGGTCTTGTCGAGGCCGGAGAGCCGACGCACCATCCTGCGCGCTGGCAAGGTCAGTGAGGCGGAGCCGCCGGCCTATGCCGAGCTGGACGCGCTGTTCGCCTGATCACCGGGAGACGTGGATGGCCGACCTGGCCCTGTTGCTGGACGAGCTTGCCGACCTCGACGTCGAGACGCAGCCGCACAAGGTGAAACGCCGCTCCCGCGACTTCTATTGGTACAGCCCGATCCTGCGGCCCCAGCTCGACGGCGTGACGGCCGACGCGGTGATTACGGCGAAGAGCGAGGCCGACGTCGTCCGCGTCGTCGAGCGTGCCTTCGCCCGCGACGTGCCGCTCACGGTCAGGGGCGGCGGCACCGGCAACTACGGTCAGGCGATGCCGCTTCGGGGCGGTGTCGTGCTCGACCTCTCCGGACTGACCCGCATCAAGGAGATCGGGTCGGGCCGCGTTCGGGTCGAGGCGGGAGCCAAGATCGTCGACGTCGACGAGGCCTGTCAACGCCACTCCGGCCAGGAACTGCGGTTTCACCCCTCCACCCGCGCCACCGGCACCATCGGCGGCTACGTCGCGGGCGGCTCGTCCGGCATCGGTTCGATCACCTGGGGGCTCCTGCGCGACCCCGGCAACATCATCGCTGCCCGCGTCGTCACCATGGAGGAGACGCCGCGCGTGCTCGAGCTGCGCGGCAACGACGTGCAGAAGGTGAACCACGCGTACGGCACCAACGGCATCATCACCGAATTGGAGATGCCGCTCGCCCCCGCCTATCCCTGGCGCGAATACGTCGTCGCCTTCGACGACTTCATGGCCGCCTGCCGCTTCGCCGACCGGGTGGCGAAGATGGACGGCCTTGCGAAGAAGCTCGTGTCGGTGCTGCCGGCGCCGATCGCCGGCCGCTGGCTGTTGCCGGACCTGGCCGGCGAGCGGGAGACGCTGGTGCTGCTGATGGTGGCGGACTTCGCCGCCGAGGTGTTCCACGACGTTGTCGCCGCCAGTGCCGGACGCGTGGTCCACGACGTCCTTCAGGCGGAACTGCCGGACGGCGCACTGCCGCTCTACGAGTACACCTGGAACCACACCACCCTACATTGCCTGAAGCACACCCGTGAGGTGACTTATCTCCAGACGTTGTTCCCGCCACCGTTTCATCTTGCCAAGGTGGAAGAGATGTGGCGCCATTTCGGTGAGGAGGTGCATCCGCACCTGGAGTTCGTGCGCTTCGGCGGCGAGGTGGCGTGCTTCGGGCTGCAGGTGGTGGAGTATCGGAGCCCCGAGCGCTTGCAGGCGATCATGGACCACCACAACCGCGAAGGCTGCCCGATCTTCAACCCGCACGACTACACCCTGGAGGGTGGGGGCATGAAGCGTGTCGACCGGGTCCAACTCGACTTCAAGCGCGAGGCCGATCCAAAGGGCCTTTTGAACCCCGGCAAAATGATCGGTTGGGACGACCCCGACTACGACGAGAGCGCCGACCGGCGCTTTCTCTATGACCACTGAGGCCGCGTTCGGACCGAGGGTGACGAGGGCGGCGGTCGACGCCGTCCTGGCGGAGCTGGACGGGCTGGTGGTCGACATCGACCCCGCCAGGGTGCGCCGGCGCAGCCGCGACTTCTACTGGTACAGCCCCGTCCTGCGCGACCAGCTCGACGAGGTCAGCGCCGATGCCGTCGTCTCGCCGGTGGACGAGGACGAGCTGAAGCGGCTGCTCGCCGCCTGCTACCGCCACGAGGTGCCCGTTACCGTGCGCGGCGCCGGCACGGGGAATTACGGCCAGGCCATGCCGCTCCGGGGCGGTATCGTCCTCGACATGGGCTACTTCAACCGCATCGTCGCCGTCGATCAGGGCTGGTGCCGCGCGCAGGCCGGATGCGTGCTCGGCGTCCTCGACCACGCGCTGCACGAGCGCGGTCAGAGCCTGCGTTTTCACCCGAGCACCATCGCCACCGCCACGGTGGGCGGCTTCGTCGCCGGCGGTTCGGGCGGGGTGGGGAGCGTGACCTGGGGGACACTGCGCGACCTCGGCGCGGTGCGGGCCTTGCGTGTCGTCACCATGGAGGCGACGCCGCGCACGCTGGAGTTGCGGGGCGGGCATGTCCGCCTCGCCATGCACGGCTTCGGCACGACGGGCGTGATCACCGAGGTGGAGCTGCCGACAGCGCCCCTCGTCCGCTGGCTGGAGCGCGTCGTCGGCTTCGCGGACCTGGAAGCGGCGCTCCGCTTCGCCGACGGGCTCGCCCACGCCGACGCCGTTCCCAAGCGCCTCGTGTCGGTCGTCGCGGCCCCGGCGGCCGGACGGTATCTCTTCCCGCACGGCGTCGACGAGGCGACCCACGTGGTCTTGGTGATGGCGGCCGAGGCTAGCGGCGAGGCGGTGCAGGACTTGGTGGCGGCACACGGGGGCCAAGCGCTGTCGGTGGCGGGCTCGCCGCTCTACGAGTACGCCTGGAACCACACGACGCTGCACACGCTCAAGCACGACCGCGCCTGGACCTACCTCCAGGTCGCCTATCCATCGCCCGACCATGTCGCCAAGGTGCTCCGCCTCGCCCGCGCCTTCGCCACCGACGAGTTGATCACCCACGTCGAGTTCCTGCGGCTGGGCGGCATCGTGACCTGCTCGGGGCTGCCGCTGCTGCGCTACACGAGCCGCTACCGGCTCCAGGCCGTGATCGACCAGCACGAGCAGGAGGGCTGCCCCGTGTTCGACCCCCACGTCTTCACCCTCGAGGACATGGGCCGAAAGCACGTCGACAAGCACCTCCTGGCCTTCAAGCGCGAGGTCGATCCGAAGAACCTCCTGAACCCCGGCAAGATGCGCACCTTCGAGGCACCGCCGGCGGGCGACGTCCCGCCGCCGCCGTTCGGCTTCACCGCCGCCTGAGCGCACCCGCACGCCGAGTTGCGCGCTCAGCCCAAGGTCTCGACGAGGCAGGCATAGCTGTCGGCGTTGCGCAGCTTTTCCAGATCGTTCAGGCCGACCGTCAGCGTCGATGGGGCGCAATTATTGCCGTAGTATTTGTCGAGATAGGCTGCCGCATAGCGATGCGCCGCTTCATGGACCAAAGTCCCCATGCGCATTTGCGGCAGCTCCGCATCGAAGGCTGGCTGGCAGACGTGAATGTTGCCGATGCCCGCCTTGGCCAGATACGGCCGCACGTAAGCGGTCGCGCCCTGCCCACAAAAGTGGTCATACAAGACGTGCGATGGATACTCGCATTCGAACGTTGCGGTCGGCAGATGGGTGAGGATGATGCGCAGATAATGGGCGACGACCTGAGCGGGGTTCGCACCGAAGTACAGTGACAGGGCGGCGCTCGCCGCGGGCGAGGGCGGCGTCGCCGAGATCGCGGCGATGGTTCTCGTCAGCGCAACGATGGCGTCCTGCGCGGCTTGGCGGACGTTGGCGTCGTGTGCGGGTGAGCAGTCCTCGGTGGCGTAGCGCCGGACGCTTGGCGGAACGCCGGCCTTCGACCGGGCTGGCGGCGGGAAGATCGGCCGGTCGGCGAGGCGGTAGACGAGGGTGGGCCGCGCCGATTCACCGGCCGCGACGGCGGTCCGCCGCACCGCGGCCGGCGCCGCCA
>JBJHBG010000114.1:4205-15466 GCA_050485385.1 Geminicoccaceae bacterium
GGGGCCCAGGTCCCCGGGGGGGGGGGTGGGGGGGGCCGGTCGCGGGCTGGCCCCGCGGGGGGGGGGGGGGTGGGGGTTGTGGGGGGGGGGCGGGGCCTTTGCCCGGGCGCCCAGGGCGGGCCCCCCCCCCGGGCCCGGCGCCGCCACGCGACCGTGTCGCGGTCGGTGGACCGGTGCGGCCTGTTGCATGCGAGCCGTCTCCCGACAGGCGTTCCAGCAACGACGTTGCGGCACGGACGATCGATCGCCCGCCGCAGCCGATCAACTGTATCACAAGAGGGGGCGGATGGGCGGGCGATCGTTCGGCACGGTCAGGCGATCAGCCGCACGCGGCCGTCGGTGAGGTCGTACATGGCGCCGACGATGCGGATCGTCCCGGCATCCTCCAACTCGCGCAGCACGGCGCTGCGCGCGCGGATCGCCTCGACCGTGCGCACGACGTGGGTCGCGGCCACCGCGTCGACGAACGTTGCATCGTCGCTCGTCCGGTTGCCGTCGTAGGCCGTTGCCTCGACCGCCGGCTCGATGCCGGCGAGAAGGCCGGTCAGATGGCCCAGTTGGGCACCGTCGATGGCGCCCTTGATGGCACCGCAGGCGGTGTGGCCCAGCACCATGATGACCTTCGCCCCCGCCACGGCGCAGGCGAACTCCAAACTGCCGAGGATGTCGTCGTTGACGCCGTTGCCGGCGATGCGCGCGTTGAACACGTCGCCGATGCCGGTATCCATGACGATCTCGGCCGGCGCACGGCTGTCGATGCAGCTCAAGATGGCGGCCGCTGGATACTGCCCGTCGGCCGTCGCGCGCTGTTCGGCCAGGAAGTCGCGCTCGGCGCGTACTCCCGAAACGAAGCGCGCGTTGCCGTCCAGCAACTCGGTCACGACGTCGTCCGGCGACAGCGCGTCGCGCTGCGCACCGTCGAGCGCCGTCATGCCGCTACGGATGGGGAGCGTGGTAAGGAGCGCCGTCAAGCCGGCTCCGAGCAAGGCGCTGCGGCGTGCGCAACTCGACGATGACGGCGCTGCGGCGTCGGTGCACATCGATGATCGTCCCTCGTTCGTGAACATGACGTGCGAGCCGTAGCGCAACCTTCGGTGGTGGGCCATCGGGAAGAAGGGCAGGGGGCCCGATAGCCCCCTGCGCCGGTCACTCACGGTCTCGGCGCAGGTTGGCGAGCGGATAGCGGACCAGTTCCTCCAATAACGCGACGAGCCGGCCGGCGACGTGGTCCAGGATGGCTTCGCCCGTCGCCGCCTCGGCGGCGGCGGCGTTGCCCGCCGCTCCCGAGGCGTCCAGGTCCTGCGCCATCCAACCGAAGCCGGCCGCACCCAGGCCCATCAGCAGCGGGAAGTCGTTGTCGGCGCGGCGGGTGAGGGGAACGAAGTCGCGGGCCTCGTTGCGTCGCACGTGCTCCGGGTGCAGGGCGAGCATGACACTCGTCTCGACCTCGCCGGCGTGGATGCCGTGGCGGCGCTCGCTCTCGTCGATCAGGCCGTCGGGCAGGCCGAGCTGCGGCCAGCTCACGGCCGCGACGAACATGCCGTGCTCGATGCGCAGTTGGCGGGCGACGATCTGCATGACCTGGACCTGGCCGCCGTGGCTGTTGAGGATCAAGAGCTTGCGCACGCCGGCACGCGCCACCGACGCGCCGATCTCGTACCACAGGCGCCTGAGCGTCTCGGCGGAGTGGGTGAGGCTGCCCGGAAAGGCGAGGTGCTCCTCGCTGCGGCCGACCCAGGTCATCGGCAGGACGGTGACGGGAAGGCCGGAGGGCGTGCGTTCCAGGGCGCGCCCGACGATGCCGCGGTTGATCGCAGCGTCGACCATCAAGGGCAGGTGGGGGCCGTGCTGCTCGACGGCGCCCACCGGGAGGACGGCCACCCACCGCTCCGGGTCGACGTGGTCGAAGTCGGCGCTGGTCATCTCGACCCAATGGCGGCGCGGCAGAAGACCCATGCTTGCTCCCTGGCACGGTTCTGGCATCTCTCGGGCACGCTAGCCGAGCCCGCGCCCGTGTCGAGGTGTCCGCGCATGACCGACCGTTCCTCCCTCCGCCCACCCTATGGCCGCTACCGGCATGTCGTCGCGGTCGAGGGCGTGCAGCGGCTCGTCGCCTTCTCCGGGCAGATCGCCGTCCGCGCCGACGAAACGATCCCGGAGGGCATCGAGGCGCAGACCCGTCTGATCCTGGAGAACGTCGATCTGCTCCTGGCCGATGTCGGGCTGGAGCGCCGTCACCTGCTGCGGCTGACCACCTATCTGGTCGATCCGGCCGACCGCGTGGGCTACATGGCCGTCCGCGACGCCTGGGTGGCCGATCCGCCGCCCGCCTCGACCCTGCTCTACGTCGCGGGGTTGGTGAACCCGGCGCTCAGGGTCGAGATCGAGGTCTTGGCCGCCGGCTGATGCAGGTCCTCCACCTCTACTGCCACCCGCTCGCCACCAGCTACCACGCCGGCATCAAGGCGCGGGTGTCGGCGGGCCTCGTAGCGGCCGGGCACGACGTCGATCTCCTGGACCTCTACGCAGAGGGGTTCGATCCCGTGCTGACCGCCGAGGGCCGCGCCACCTACCACGACGAGGCGCTCAACCGGCAGGGCCTCGAAGCGCATGTCGACCGCCTGCGACGCGCCGAGGCGCTGGTCGTCCAGTTCCCGACCTGGTGCTTCGGGCCGCCCGCCATGCTGAAGGGCTATTTCGACCGGGTGTTCATGCCGGGTGTTGCCTTCGACCTCTCCAACCCCGCCAGCGTGCGGCCGCTGCTCGGCCACGTCCGCCGCCTCGTCGGCATCGCCACCTATGGCCGACCGCGGCTGCACGCCTGGTACGTGGGCGATCCGCCGCGCAAGTTGGTGACGCGCTATCTGCGCTGGTTCGTCGCGAAGGACGCCCGGATTGCGTATCACGCGCTCTATCACATGAACGTCGCGACCGACGCGAAGCGCGCGGCGTTCCTGGCGCGGGTGGAGACTGCGATGCGGGGTCTTTGATGCGCTATCTCGTCGTCCACGCCCATCCGGTCGAGGAGAGCTTCAACAAGGCGCTGTTCCGCCTGACCGTCGCCACCCTTGCCCGGCGCGGCCATGCGGTGCGCGGGCTCGACCTCTATGCGGCGGGCTTCGATCCGGTCCTCAGCGCCGAGGGTCGCCGCAACTACCACGAGCGCGACGTCAACGCGGTGCCGGTCCAGGACCAACTCGACCACCTCGCTTGGTGCAACGCCCTGGTCTTCGTCTACCCGACCTGGTGGTACGCGCAGCCGGCCATGTTGAAGGGGTGGCTGGAGCGGGTCTGGTTGCCGCACGTCTGCTTCGCCATGCCCGAGGGCAACCTCCCGATCCGGCCGTTGATGCAGCACATCGAAGTGCTGGGCGGCATCAGCACCTACGGTGCCCCCTGGTGGTTCACTCGCTGGGTGGGCGATCCGGGCCGACGGATCGTGCTGCGGGGGCTGAAGCCCCTGGTGCATCCGCGCTGCCGCACGTTCTGGTGCGCGCTGCACCGCATGGACAGCGTGACCGCGGCCCAGCGCGAGGCCTTCATGGCGAAGGTGATGCATACGCTGGAGCGCCTGCCACCGCCGCGGCCCGACGCCGGTCGGCCTCAAGCCATGGGTTCGGTCGCGGGCTCGTCTTGAGCCTTGTTCGGCCAGGTGAAGCGGAAGGTCGCGCCGCGCTGACCGTCACGGCTCAACAGCGTGAGGGTGCCACCTTGACCTTCAACGGCCTTCTTGACCAGGGCCAGGCCCATGCCGCTGCCACCGGTCCCTGCCCTGCCGCCGCCTTTCTGGAAGATCTCGAACACGCGCGGCTGGTAGCGCTCGGCGATGCCCGGCCCATCGTCCGCCACCTCGAACACCGTCGTCCGATCGACCTCGAAGCAGCGGACCACCACTTGGCCGTCGGCGCGGTCGTGGTGCTTGATGGCGTTCTCGATCAGGTTGCGCAGCACGTGCTCCAGCAGACCCGGATCGGTGCGCAGGCTCGCGACCTCGGTCTGCACCTCGACCGTGAAGCCCTCGGGCGGTGCGAGCAGCTCCACCTGGCTCTTCAAGAGCGCCTTGACGTCCACGGTCTCGACCGGTCCCGCCTCGCGGCCGAGACGGGAGTAGGCAAGCAGGTCCTCGATCATCCGCTCCATCTGCTGCACCCGTTGGGCGACGAGATCGAGGTGCTCGGCATTGTCTTCTTGCAGCACGTCGCCGAGATCGGCGCGCAGGAACTCCAGCATGGTACGCACCGAGCGGAGCGGCGACTTCAGGTCGTGGGAGGCGATGTAGGCGAACCGCTCCAGGTCCTCGTTGGCCCGCTGGAGCGCTTGGTTCTGTCGCTCCAGGTTGTCCTGCGCCGCCTTGACGTCGGTCATGTCGGTGAAGGAGACGACCGCTCCCGCAACTCTGGCCTCGTCCTTGGTATAGGGATGGACTTCCACCTGGAAGGTCCGCGGTTCGCCGGCGGACGTCGGCCAGTCGAGCCGGAGTCGTGCCTTGCTGCGCTCCTTGGCGACCTGCTCGACCGCCTCCATCACGCGCGCCTTGTGCGCGTCGAGGAACTTGCCGAAGCCGTGGCCGACATCGCCCTTGGTGAGACGGAAGAGGTGGGCTGCCGCCGGTGTGTAGCGGCGAATCCGATGCGCCGCATCCAGCACCACGAGGGCGATGTCGGCGGAACGCAACAGATTGTCGACGTCGTGGTTGAGCCCACTCAGCTCGTCGATCTGCCGTTCGTGATCCTGGCGCACTGCGATCAGCTCCGTGTTGACGGCGGCGAGCCGTTGGTTGCTCGTCTCCAGCTCCTCGTTGATGGCCTGGAGTTCGTCGTTGGCGGTGGCGAGGGCAATGTTCTGGGCGGTGACCTCGTCCGTGGTGCGTTGCAGGCTACGACTCGTCTCTTCGAGGTGCGCGCGCAGTTGCGGCACGTCGGCGTCGACGGTCTTGCGCGGCTCGCCACGGGTGGTTGCCCTGACGAGCCAGAGCGGTTGGCTGTCGAGGTCCGAGCCGGCGATGGCTTCGACATGAACCCAAAGGTCGCGCTCGGCGTCCGCCAACCGGCAACTCGGCGCGTCGGTGCGTACCGCTTCGACCAGAGCACCCACCATCGCTGGCCGCAGCTTGGGGTCGGTCGCGGTAGCGAGCGTGCGGTTGACACCGCCATCGTCCCAGCGCAGCAGCGAGCCCGCCTCGCCGATGGTGGCCGTGATGCGGCCGGTCGCGTCGACCACCAGCGCCTGTGGGGCGAAGTGGTGGGCCAGTCGTTCCAGCAGCATGGCGCCGAACGGCGGGCCACGGCGCGTGGGCGGCTGGCGGCGCACCGCGCTGGTGGCCCGGCGATACAGGCCGGCTTCGGCATCGACCGCTTCCAGCCCTTGGATGGCGACGCCGAGGAACCGGTCGGGGCCGAGGAAGAGCAGGCCGTCGGGCGCCAGCGCGCTGATGAGTTGACCGATGAGACAGCCGGTGCAGCCGCCCGGTGCGCGGCCCGCCGCCGCCTGCGCCACGATCAGGTCGATGTTGGCGAAGGCGGTATCGTGCAACGTATCGTGGACGCTGAAGAGGATGCGCCCGCGCACGTCGGGCTTGACCTGCCAGCCGTCGCCGGCCCAGGCGAGCCGGCGACGGTGTCCGGCCTTCAGAAAGGTTCGGGCCGCTTCGCGGCTCATCCGGCCGGTGCTCGCCGCGCGGATCGTCTTGGGGTCGCGTTCGGTTGCGAAGATCCGGGGCAGCCCGGGGCTGCCCATCCGCTCGCCGGCCGCCGCGAAGAGCATGGCGACCGCGTAGGCTGCCGTGCCGTCGCCGCAATTGGGAATCCAGACGCGGGCGGTGCCGCCCCGCCGGACCCGTTCGGCCAAGGGGCGGACGGCCTGGAGGTCGAGCGCCGCGAGTGCGGGCGAGGTCATGTCGAGGCCGCTGCCGGCGGCAGTACTGGCCGCCAGGGCGACCGGTGCTGCGATCGTGGCATGAGGGCGCATCAACATGGGCGAGATCCCGGACGATCGATCGATGCTAGGAAACTACACCTAAGATCTGCGGGGCGCAATCGGCAGCCGACCGGGTCGTGGTGTCAGCGCCGGCCGGCGAGCAGCGCGATCATGTCGTGCGCCACGGTGGCAGCGGCAATGGCGGTAATCTCGGCCATGTCGTAGGCGGGGGCCACCTCGACCACATCGGCGCCGACGAGATCGAGATTGCCGAGACCGCGCAAAATGGCGAGCGCCTGCGCGCTGGAGAGACCGCCCACGACCGGCGTGCCGGTGCCCGGTGCGAAGGCGGGGTCGAGGCAGTCGACGTCGAAGCTGAGGTAGGCCGGCCCCCGGCCCACGACCTCCCATGCTCGCGCCAAGGTGGCCTCGGGGCCGTGGCGATGAACCCACGGCGCGTCGAGCACGGTGAAGCCGTGCGTCTCCGGGTTGAAGGTCCGGATACCGATCTGTACCGAGCGGCCCGGATCGATCAGCCCCTCGCGGGCCGCGCGCACGAACATCGTGCCGTGATCGATCCGTCGCCCGTCGTCCGCCCACGTGTCGGAGTGCGCGTCGAACTGCACCAGGGCAAGGGGGCCGTGGCGCGCGGCGTGCGCTTGGAGGCATGGATAGGTCACGAAGTGATCGCCGCCGAGGGCGAGGCAGAACGTGCCGGCATCGACGATGGTGGCGACGTGCCGGCGGATCGCCTCGGCGACGTCCTGGGGCGCGCCGGGATCGAGGAAGGCATCGCCATAGTCGACCACGGCCAGCCGCTCGAATGGGTCGAAGCCGAACGGGAAGGCCAGCAGTTCGGCGAGTTGCACCGACGCCGCGCGTACCGCACGGGGACCGAGTCGCGCACCCGGGCGATAGGTGACGGCCCCGTCGAACGGCAGCCCGGTCACCGCTACGTCGACGCCCTCGAGATCGCGCGTGTAGCGTCGCCGGCAGAAGCTCAGGGCGCCCGCGAAGGTCAGCTCCGGCTGACGCCCGCGCAGGGTCGTCGCGCGGAAAGCCTGATCGCCGGGCGGCGGCTCGGTCACCCTTCGCTCAGCTCTCGCGCAGGCCGCGGAACCACCAGCCGCTCAAGGGATCGATCAGGTACGAGGCCAGCGTCCGCTCGCCGGTATTGATCCGCACTTCGACCGGGGCACCGGAGACGAAGCCGCCGTGGTCCATGGCGAAGGCCACCGCCTCGTCGCTGAGGGTGAGCCAAGCCCGGTAGTAGGACCCGGCCTCGGTGTCGGTGCGGCCGGCATCGACCTGTTCGAGGGTGGCGAACATGCGGGTCGCGTAGCGGTTGGACATGCCGGAGAAGGTGATGTCGGCCTGCTGGCCGATGCGCACCTTGTCGACGTCGGTCGGTGACAGCCGGGCCTGGATGACGAAGGTCTCGTCCTCGGGCACGAGCGTCACCGCCTCGGCGTTCGGCGTGAGCACGGCGCCAGGGCCGGTGAAGCGGAGATCGATGACGCGGCCCAGTGCCGGAGCCCGGATCACGAGGCGGTCGCGCCGCGCTTCGAACGCGGCCAGCGAGGTGATGTACTCGTCGAACTCGGCCGAATGGTCGGAGCGCTCGCGCTCGTACCGGCGGAAGGCTTCCGCACGCTCGTTGGCGTATTGGAGCCGGGCGTCGTTGATCTCCAACTCCGCCCGCTGCCGCTGCAGTCTGATCTCCGACAGGGCCGTCTCGATGTCGTAGAGCTGCCGGCGAATCTCGAGGATGCGCAGACGCGGCGCCGCACCCCGCCGTTCCAGTTCCTCCAACAGCGCCACCTGATCGCGGACCTCGCCGATCTCGCTGGTCTTCGACCGCTCGACTTCCTTCAGTCCCTCGATCTCGGCCTGCCGCAGCACGATGCGCTCCTGCAGCAGTTGCAGGCGCTGGGTCAGGGCCTCGCGTTCGCGCGCCAGCAGGCTCTGATGCCGCACCAGCAGCTGGTCGGTGACGTCGAAATCGACGAACAGTGCGTCCTCTTCCGCGATGAGTGCATCGTACCGCGCGAGGGTGAGCTTCAACTCGACGATCCGCTGGCCCAGAACGGCGAGCTGACGGTCGAGTTCGGGGTCCTCGAGTTCGATGAGGGGGTCGCCCGGTTCCACGCGCTGGCCGTCGCGGACGAACACGCGGGCGACGCGACCGCCCTCGGAGTGCCCGAGCGGCAGGCGGTTGGACAGATGCACGAGTTCACCGTCGGCGACCGCGCCCGTGGCCATGGGGAAGACCACCGAGAAGGCGACGAGACCGCCGAAGAACAGCGCACCCGTCAGGGTGGCTACCAACAAGGGCGAGCGGACGAAGGACCAGAACGTCATGCCGTGGCTACCAGTCGCGTGGGTTGCTGCAAGCGGGCGACGATTTCCTTGGCCGGGCCGTCGGCGGTGATTTGGCCGTTTTGGACCACCACGATACGGTCGGCAAGGGACGCGAGGCGGAGATCGTGCACCGCCATCAAGGTGAGTTGGCCGGCTTCCTTACGGGTGCGGAGCAGCTGCTCCAGCCGACGCGTGCCGGCGCCGTCGAGATGCGCGTAGGGCTCGTCCAGGATCAGGATCGGCGGGTTGCCGTAGAGCGCCCGGGCCAGGGCGACCTGCTGGCGCTGGCCGCCCGAGAGCGGCATCCCGTCGGCTTCCACCACCGTCTCGAACCCGTCCTTGAGCGCCTTGATCATCGGCGTGGCGCCCGCGGCCTCGGCGGCGGCAAACACGGCGTCGCGATCCGGCTGCATGGCCAGCCGCGCGATGTTGTCGGCGATGGTTCCCGGGAACAGTGCGAGGTGCTGCGGCAGGTAGCCGACGAGGGTACCGAGTTGATCGGCGGGGTAGAGTTCGAGCGACGCGCCGCCGAGCGTCACTTCGCCGACATTGGGCCGGCGCACGCCGCTCAAGAGGTCGAGGAAGGTCGTCTTGCCGGCGCCGGAGGGACCGATCACGGCGACCAGTTCGCCGCCGCCGAACAGCGCCGAGGCGTCGCGCAGGATGAGCTGGTTGGGGCCGAGCATCACCGAGGCCTTGCGGCTGGCCAGCGCGACCTCCGGTGTCGGCAGCCGGTCGCGGGCGATCTCGTCCTCCGCTTGGTCGAGCAGCGCGTAGAGCCTTTTCCACGACCGGCGGCCGGCAACCAGGACATGCATGCCGGAGATCGCCTGGTCGGCCGGCGCGAGGCAGCGGCCGAGCAGGATCGAGGCAGCGATCATGGCGCCGGGGCCGAGCTCACCGAGCAGCACGAGATAGGCGCCGAGGCCGAGAACACCCGATTGCAGGCCGTAACGAAGGAAACGCGCGGTGCCGGTGAGGTGCGACGATTCGTCCATGGCCTTGGTCAGCGGCCCGACCGCCTCCGCGCGATCGCGCGCCAAGCGTTGGAGGAGACCGGTCTCGAGGCCCATCGCCCGCAGCATGCGGCGGCCGGCAAGGAAGCTGTCGGCGCGGCGGGCGATGAAGTGGGTGGAGCGCGAGGTCAGCGACTGTCCGTACATCGTCCGCCACGCGTTGAAGGCGGTGATCGCGATCAGCACCAGCAGCGATGCCGTGCCGTAGATGCCGAGCCACGGATGCAGCAGCGCCATGATGCCGAGGAAGAGGATCGCGAACGGCAGGTCCATGCAGCCGAACAACGCCGGGGTCTGCAACCCGTCGCGCACCTTGGCCAAGTCTTCGTGCGGCTTCAGGGGCTCCGGGCGGCGGACGGCGGCCTGCAGCGCCGGCTCGAACAGAAAGGCCTCCAGCCAGATGCCGAAGCGCCGCCCTGCCTGCAGTCGGACCGCCTCCAGAATGCCGTAGGTCAGGAACGCCACGCCCGCGAGCACCGTCAGCAGCAACAGCGTCTCGGCGCTGCCAGACACCAGCACGCGCTCGTAGATCTGCAGCATGTACAGCGGACCGGTCAGCATCAGCAGGGCGACCAGGAAGCTGACCAAGCCCAAAAAGGCCATCAAGAGGCGGGCGCGGCCAACGGCGATGCGCAACTGGCGGCGCGGGCTCTCGGACATTCGGAAATCCTCACGAAGGTGCAGGCTCGGCGGCGCCGCAAGACCGCCGCAACGTAAACCGACGATAGCACGGCGTCGAATCCAGCGAAGCCCCTCTCTCCAACCGCACGTATCACGGTGCGCGGCTTCACGCCTCTACCCTTGCGTTCGTCGACCAAAGCCCGCACCACGCCAAGCGACCTCGCAACTCGAAGGATCCAGCGATGACGCGCCAACTGCTGATCTACGACCGCGCCGTACCGCTTTCCAACCGTCGTCACGGTGACTGGTCGGTCGAGGCGAGCGGAACGTTCGCATTCGCCCGCGGCATCAACTCGGTGCCGCTCATGGCCGCCGAGATCGCGGCGGCGGCGCGCGAGTACTGCATCGTGTTCGCGGGTCAGGAAGAGGCGCTGATGCCCGCCGTGGTGCTGGGCGTGCGCGACGGCGAGAACGCGTTCCTCGATGCGCACGACCGCTGGCGCGCCAGCTACGTCCCGGCGTTCGTGCGTCGCTACCCGTTCGTGTTCGCGAGCAACGACGACGGCAAGACCTTCACCCTCTGCATCGACGAGGACTTCGCGGGCTGCAACACCGAGGGCCGCGGCGAGCGGCTGTTCGACGAGTCGGGCGCCGAGACCAAGTACCTCGAGAAGGTGGTCGACTTCGTGAAACAGTATCAGGTCGAGCATCAGCGGACGCGGACGTTCTGCAACCGGTTGCGCGAGCTCGACCTGTTGGAGAGCGTGCAAGCGCAGATCAAGACCCCCGATGGTCGACAGTTCAACGTCGGCGGTTTCTTTGCGGTCGGTCGCGATCGGCTCAAGCGGCTCGAGCCGGCGGTGCTGGCCGGACTGGCCAAGGACGACGTTTTGGAGGTGATCTACGCGCACCTGCAATCGATGCGGAACTTTCAGCAGTTGGGCCAACTCAGCGACACCGGCGCGGGCTCGCCGCTCGCCGGGCCACCCGCCGGCACCGCCTGACCGCCTCGAGGCGCGCTGTCGCAGGACCTCGTTTCCCCTGTCCACGACTGTGCTACGACGTCACTTGGAACGAGAACGAAGAACGGGTGAGGACATGGCGAACGTGACGTTCACGGTGAACGGCAACCCGGTGACGGTCGAGGTGGAGGCGCGGACGCTTCTGGTGGAGGCGCTGCGTCAGCAATTGGGTCTGACGGGGACGCACGTGGGCTGCGACACGAGCCAGTGCGGGTGCTGCGTGGTGCACGTCGACGGGTCGTCGGTGAAGGCGTGCACGATGCTGGCGGTGCAGGCGGCGGGGCGCTCGGTCACGACCATCGAGGGCTTGGCGGCGGGCGACGAG
>JBJHBG010000115.1:0-15269 GCA_050485385.1 Geminicoccaceae bacterium
ATCTGGGCGTCACCATGACCGAGATCATCAAGGGCGAGCAGTAGGCTCCCCGGCCCGCCCCGAACGGAAGATCGCCATGCGCCTCCTCATCGTCAGCATCGACACCCCGATGGTCGCCAAGGCCGTAGCGCTTGCCGCCAAGGCCGGCAGCAAGGCCCGGATGGTGCCGTCCACGGCTGCCGCCATGGCCGAGCTGCGCTCCGGTCGCGGTGCAGAACAGCTCTGGCTGCCGGCCGAGGAGGACGTCGCGGGCTTCATTCGCCGGCTGCGAGCCGAGCGCATCCATCTCCCCGTGGTGGCCTACGGCGTCGACACCGACGCCCGCACCGCCGTCCAGGCGATTCGCGGCGGTGCCGTCGAGTTCCTGCCGCTGCCGCCCGACGAGGACCTGATCGCCGCCATCGTCGAGGCGGCGAGCGGGCCTGCCGCCGGCGTCGTCGCGGGCGACCCGACGATGCAGGCGACGCTGGCGCTCGCCCGCCGCATCGCCCCGTCGGACGCGAGCGTCTTGATCAACGGCGAAAGCGGCGTCGGCAAGGAGGTGCTCGCCCGCTTCGTCCACGAGCAGAGCCGACGCGCGGCGGGTCCGTTCGTCTCGGTCAACTGCGCAGCCATCCCGGAGAACCTCCTGGAAAGCGAGCTGTTCGGCCACGAGAAGGGTGCCTTCACCGGGGCTGCTGCCCGCCGCATCGGCAAGTTCGAGGAGGCCAATGGCGGCACCCTGTTGCTGGACGAGATCAGCGAGATGGACCCCAGGCTGCAGGCGAAGCTCTTGCGCGCCCTGCAGGAGCGCGAGATCGACCGGGTCGGGGGCACCAAGCCGGTGGCGGTCGACATCCGCGTGCTCGCCACCACCAACCGCGACCTGGAAGCGGCGGTGAAGGCCGGCACGTTCCGCGAGGACTTGATGTTCCGCCTCAACGTGGTGACGCTCACCGTGCCGGCGCTGCGCACGCGCAAGGGCGACATCGAGCCCCTGGCCGGCTTCTTCGCCGCCAAGTTCGCGCGCCTCAACGGCCTGCCGCAGCCGAAGCTGGCGGTCGCCGCCGTCCGCCGGCTGGAGGCCCACGACTGGCCGGGCAACGTGCGCGAGCTGGAGAACTGCATGCACCGTGCGGTGCTGCTCGCCGCCGGTGCGTCTAACGCGGCCACCGCAATATTGGTGCCCTAGCGCATGGGGTCGGTCGCGGCCTCGGGCGAGGGCGGCTTCGTCGGCCGCACCGTCGCCGACGTCGAGCGCGACCTCATCGTCGAGACCCTGGACCATACCCGTGGCAACCGGACCCACGCCGCAGCGATCCTCGGCATCTCGATCCGCACGCTGCGCAATCGCCTGACCGAATACACCGCCCAAGGCGTCGCCGTAGCGGCCGCCGACGGCGAGCGGGGCTGAGGGCCATGGCCACCGTCCTCGCCGATGCCGGCACCGGCGCCCCCAAGACCTGGCTCGACCGCCTGAGCGACCAGCGCGACATCTTCATGGCCATCGGCGTCATCGGCATCCTCGTCGTGCTGATCCTGCCGATGCCGAAGATGGCGCTGGACATGCTGCTCGCGATTTCGATCGCGGTGTCGGTGATGGTGCTGTTCACCGCGCTGTTCATCGAGCACCCGCTGCAATTCTCCAGCTTCCCGACGGTGCTGCTGCTGGCAACGATGCTCAGGCTGGCGCTGAACCTCGCCTCCACCCGCCTGATCCTCGCCCACGGCCACGAGGGGCCGGATGCCGCCGGCCACGTGATCGAGGCATTCGGCGGCTTCGTCATGCAGGGCAACATCGTCATCGGCCTGATCGTGTTCGCGATCCTGGTAATCGTGAACTTCGTTGTCATCACCAAGGGCTCGGGGCGCATCGCCGAAGTCGCCGCCCGCTTCTCGCTCGACGCCATGCCGGGCAAGCAGATGGCGATCGACGCCGACCTTTCCTCCGGGCTGATCGACGAGGACACCGCCCGCCAGCGGCGCAAGACGCTGGAGGAGGAAAGCTCGTTCTTCGGCGCCATGGACGGTGCCGCCAAGTTCGTCCGCGGCGACGCCATCGCGGGCCTCTTGATCACGGCGATCAACCTCGTCGCCGGCCTCATCATCGGCATCGGCCAGATGGGCATCAGCGCCGCCGACGCCGCGCAGAGCTACACCCTCTTGACCGTCGGCGACGGCCTCGTCTCGCAGATCCCGGCCTTGATCGTCTCCACCGCGGCGGGCCTCCTGGTCTCCAAGGCTGGCGTCGGCGGCCGCGTCGA
Source organism: Geminicoccaceae bacterium (assembly GCA_050485385.1). GTDB lineage: Bacteria > Pseudomonadota > Alphaproteobacteria > Geminicoccales > Geminicoccaceae > RECO01. The sequence continues at coordinate 2,244 of JBJHBG010000115.1, forward strand.
CATCGCCCTGGTCAAGCAGTTCGGCGCCCACCCGCGCACCTTCCAGGTGACGTCCGGGCTCCTCGTCGTGCTGGCGCTCCTGCCCGGCCTCCCGATGCTCCCGTTCCTCGCCCTCGCCGGCGCCAGCGCCGCGATCGCCTGGTACGGCGGCAAGCACAAGGCGCGCGAGGACGAAGCCGCAGCCAACGAAGCGAACGCCAAGGCCCAGGCCAACGAGGCCGGCAGCACGGCCGCCAACGAGGACAGCATCGGTGCGGCACTGGCCATGGACACCCTGCGCCTGGAACTCGGCTACGGCCTGTTGCAGCTCATCAAGCCGGGCGATGCGCCCGGGCTGCCCGACCAGGTCAAGGCGCTGCGCCGGCAGCTCGCCAAGGAGTTGGGCTTCTTGATGCCGGCGGTGCGCATCCAGGACAACCTGCAGCTCCCCGCCAATACCTACGTCGTCCGCCTGAAGGAGATGGAGATCGCGCGCGGCGAGGTGCGACCGGGCCAGCTCCTGGTGATGGACCCGCAGGGCCTGCCGATCGAGCTGGTCGGCGAGGCGACCAAGGAGCCGACGTTCGGCCTGGATGCCATGTGGGTCGGCCGCCACCTCAAGGACATGGCCGATGCCAAGGGCCTCACCATCGTCGAGCCGACCACCGTGGTCACCACCCACCTCACCGAAATGGTGAAGGAAAACCTGCCGGACCTGCTGAGCTTCGCAGCCACGCAGCAGTTGCTGACGGAGATCGCCGAGCCCTATCAACGGTTGCTCTCGGACCTCGTGCCGAGCAAGCTCTCGACCGGTGGCATCCAGCGGGTGCTGCAGGGGCTGTTGAGCGAGCGCGTGTCGATCCGCGACCTGCCCTTGATCCTGGAGGCGCTGAGCGACGTGGCCGGCATGACGCAGAACCACACGCTGCTGATCGAGTACGTCCGCGGTCGTCTCGCCCGGCAGATCAGCCGCGACGCGACCGGGCCCGCCGGCTACGTCCCCATCCTCACGCTGTCGCCGGCCTGGGAACAGGCCTTCGCCGACGCCCTGGTCGACGGTGGCAATGGCGGCGAGCGGCAGCTGGCGATGGCGCCTTCGGAACTGCACCGGTTCGTTGCCGCCGTCCGCGAGCGGTTCGAGGAGCAGGCGCAGAAGGGCGAGTTGCCGGTGCTGGTCACCACGCCGACGCTGCGCCCCTACGTTCGCGCCATGATCGAGCGGTTTCGGCCGTCGACGGTGGTTCTCTCGCAGAACGAGATCCATCCGAAGGCGCGAATCAAGACCCTCGGACACGTGTAGGCGATGCAGATCAGGACCTTCGATGCCCGTACGCTCGACGCCGCCCAGGCGGCCGTGCGCGCGGTGTTGGGGGACGACGCGCTGATCCTGGCGACCGAGACGACGCCGGCCGGCATCCGCATCACCGCGGCGGTCGAGACCGAGAGCCGGATCGGCGACCTGCTCGCCGCCGACGACGCCACCGAGGTCGATCCCCATCTGGAGCGCGTGCTGGCCTTCCACGGGGTGCCGCCGGCACTCGTCCGCCGACTGGCGACGGCCGCCGTCGGCATCGGTGAGATCGAGGCGGCCCTCGCGGCGAGCCTCAGGCCACATCTGAAGCCCGCGACCGAGCCGCTGCGGCGGGTGCTGGTCGGCCCGCCGGGACACGGCAAGACGCTGGCCGCCGCACGGCTGGCGAAGGCGTCGCTCGGCCGTGGCCGGAAGCCACGCGTGCTGGCCCTACGCCTGCCGGGTGCCGCCGCCTGCGGCCGGCTCCGTGCCCTGCTCGCCGACACCCCACTCGCGGTCGAGGACCTCGACGGGATCGGCGCCCTGGACACGGCCATCGCCGCCGTCGACGACGGGACGGAGGTCGTCGTCGACGTCGACGGCCTCGTCGCCCAGGTGCCGGGCGACGCCGCGCGGCTCCGGGCGATCCTGCACGCGGTCGATGCCGTGGGCGCGCTCGTCGTCAGCGTCGAGGGCCAAGCGGCGAGCGTGCTCGAGACCGTGGTCGACCATCTGGGCCTCGGTTGCCGCTCGGTCCTGTTCACCAAGCTGGACGCGACTCGCCGCTACGGTGCGCTGGTCGCCGTGGCGGCGGCCGGTGTCCGACTGGAGCCGGTCAGCGTGAGCGGCAATGTCGGGGACGGTCTCTCGCGGCTCAGCGCGACCGGCCTCGCCCGCCTGCTCGCGCGCCGCTTCGATGCCGCCGCCACGCCGAGCGCTGCACGATGAGCCGCATCGTCACCATCGCCTCGGGCAAGGGCGGCGTCGGCAAGACCTGGGTGGCTGCAACCTTGGCGCAGGCCCTGGCCGAGCGCGGCGAGGCGGTGCTGCTGGTCGACGCCGACTGGGGCCTCGCCAACGCCGACGTGCAGCTCGGCGTGTCGCGGGCGCCCTGCCTGCCGGTCGCGGGCGACGTTGCCGAGCTCGAAGCGGCGACGGTGCCGGTCGCGGGCTTTCGTCTCCTCGCAGGGGCTTCCGGCAGCGGCCGGCTGGTCGATCTCGGCCGGCCGACGCTCGATCGCCTGGCGGCCCGACTCCGCCTGCTCGCGCAACGCTACGACCGGGTCGTCGTCGACCTCGCCTCCGGGGCGGAGGCGCCGGTACGGCGGTGGTGGCAACTCGGCGACGTCCGCCTCGTCGTCATGACGCCGGATCCGACCTCGCTCACCGATGCCTATGCGCTGTTGAAGCTCTGCCGCCGCGACGGCGCGGTCGGCCGACCGCAAATCGTCGTCAACCGCGCGGCCTCCCGTGCCGCGGGCGATGCCGCTGCGTCGCGCCTGACCCGCGCCGCCGCCGGCTTCCTGCAGCTCGATCTCGCGACCGCGGCGGTGCTCCTGGAGGACCCGCGCGTGCCCGCGAGCATCCGCGCCCAACGACCGTTCCTCGCCCACCACCCCACCTCACCGACCGCCGCCGGCTTCCGCCAGCTCGCGGCCAGCCTGTAGGTCGGGCGCGGCGCTCGCAGCGGCGGCGCGACGCCAAGTCTATTCAATGCGTCGCAAATCCGACAGATTGACGGCCGTACAGGACGGCTGGCCGGTGGCCGCCGGATCGTCGTGGAGAAACCGATGCGCGCCGCGGCCTATGTCGGCATGACGTTCGCCGTTGCCGGCTTGGCGCTGGCGGCAGCCTGGGCGGTGTTGCCGGCGTGCAGCCTCGTCGGTGCGCCCTGGGCCGGGCATTGCCCGCCGGTCACCGAAGCGCCGGACACCGACCGGCTCGACGAGCTCGCCGCGCGGCGGGCGGCCTTGGAAGCCGAGATCGCCTCGCTGCAACGCCGGGTCGCGGCCCTGCCGATCTGCGCGGTGCCGATTCCCGAGCCGGAGCCCGAACCCGAGCCGGTGGTCGCGGTCCCGCCGCCTCCGCCGCCGCCGGCGCCGCCACCGGCGCCACCGCAGCCGCCACGGGACATCGCCCAGGACCGTTGGGAAGAGCAGGACATCTCGCTGCTCGAAGGCTGCTGGGATCTCGACAGCAACTTCGAGACCGTCGAGCCGGGCAACGTCCGCTATCCGGTGCGGAGTTGGAGCATGTGCTTCGATGCGAACGGGCGCGGTCGGCAGGAGTTCCGCGCCTTCCGCACGCAGGTCCATTGCTCGGGCGGCGTCCGCGGCGCGTTCCAGCGCTCGGGCAATCTGGACATCAGCTTCACCGAGGACGCGCGCTGCGCGACCGGCGGTCAGGTCGCCAGGCGGCAGGCCACGTGCACCCTCCGCGCGGACGGTCGCGCCGCCTGTACCTCGATCCGCCACGTCGACCAGTTGCAGCAGAGCTTCGTCCTGCGCAGGCGGCGATGAATGCCCACGAACGTACGTCCGTACCGCCCTCGAGCCTCGACAGGGGCGGCGAGATCGTGAACAACGGGCCATCTGGCGCAGCCGATCGGCGATCCGGTCATGTCATCGAACGACAACCAACGAAACGGTGGCGCGGCAGGGCGCGGGCTCCGCGCGCTCGTCTGGCGGCCTTGATCGATGCTGCGCCGCCTCGTCTTCGTTCTCCTGCCGATCGGCATCGCGCTCGCCGCACTGGCTGCCGCCGTCCTCGTCCTGCCGGCCTGCGCCGTCCTGCCGTTCGCCTGGGCCGGTGTCTGCCCATCGCCGCCGGCACCCTCCAGCCGGCTCGACGACTTGGCGGCGCGACGTCACGCCCTGGAGGCCGAGATCGCGGCCCTGCAAACACGCGTCGCGGCCTTGCCGCTCTGCGAGGTGCCTCGGGCCGAGCCGCAGCCCGAACCACAGCCCGAGGTGGTCACCCCGGCGCCGGACATTCCGCGCGACCGGTGGGAGGAGCGCGACCTTGGCGTCCTCGAGGGCTGCTGGAACCTCGACAGCGACTACGCCGTCCAGGACATCCACACACGCGTCATTACCCCCGTCGAGGCGTGGCAGATGTGCTTCGACGGCAACGGCCGCGGCCGGCAGACGCTGCGCTTTCGGGGCGGTGCCACGTGCAGCGGTTCCCTTTCCAGCGCCTTCAACGCGGCCGGCGACCTGGAGATCGACGACATCGCCAACGTGCAGTGCAGCAACGGCAGCGCGATCTTCCGTCGTATCTCGACCTGCAGCCTCAACCGCGCGGGGCGCGCCGATTGCCAATCGCGGACCGTGGAGCGCCCGGGCCGCGCCACGTTCACCATGCGCCGATGATGCCCGTTTCACGCCTCGTCGCCTCACGCCTCGGCGCGTGATGGCCGACGCCACGGAGAGCCCGTCATGGCCAGCCATTTCCTGACCAAGACCGTGATCGCCCCGGCCCACTTCGTCGAGGTGGGCGACGGCTTGGCGCTGGAGCGGTTCGCGGCGTTGGAAAGCGCGCTCGACGCCCTCGGCGAGGGCCAGCGGTCCAGTCTGTTCGCTCAGCCCGTGCTCGGCGGCACCGGCCCCGAGGGGCGGACGGTGGCGTGGTACTCGGTCTGGGCCGGCACCGCCCGCCGGCTGGCCGATCTCGACGACGACGCGCGGACCGAGGCCGAGGCGCTGTTGCGCAAGCGGCTGGCGGCCATCGCACCGGCGCTGCGCAATCCGGACGTTGCCCCCCTGCTCGGTGCGGCACTCCTGATCGACGATCCGGACGGCGTGTGGATCGTCGACGGCGAACCCGTGCTGGTCGGCTGGGGTGCGGCACCGCCCCCCGCCCAGACCGACGCCACCGCCCGCAACCAGCACTTCCAGCAAACGCTCGGCCGATATCTGCCGTTGGATCTGGCGCCGCCGATCTCACTCGCCGAGTGGCGCATGCGCGGTGGCGCGGCGGCGCAGGCGGCGGGCGTGGCAGCCGCGGTGGCTGCGGCCACGGCACCGGCGGCGGCAGCCGCACCGCCGGAAACGACGACGCGAGCGCCGGCGGCGACCGAAGCGGCCGTGCTCTCGGCACCCGCCGTAGCGCCCGCCGGGACCGGGCGGTGGCGCTGGGTGCCGTTGCTGGTGCTGCTCGCCCTCGCCTTGGCCCTGCTCGTCTGGTTGTTGATGCCGGGAACCCGCGTGTTCCCGCCGGCACCGGCGCCGCAGTTCGTGGCGGACACCGACGCCGAGCGCATGCTCGAAGAGGTGAACCGCTCGCTGGAGGAGCGCGCCCGCGACCTCCGGGCCGCGGTCGAGGGCGCCGTCTGCACGTCGGACGGCGTCCTTCTTCTGCCGGACGGACGCACCGCCGAAGGGATGCTGCCGCCCGCGCCCGGCGCCTCGCCGGAAGAGACGGCGACGCCGCGCCCGGCGCTACCGACGGCCCTGGTGCCGCCCGACCCGTCGCGCGTCGAAGTGCCCCGCCAAGCCGACCCGGCGACCGGCGAGGCCGAGCCCGGCACGCTCCTCCAGATCATCGAGGACCAGACGGTCTTGGTGCTGTCGATCTCCGGCGACGGCTTCGGCACCGGCTCGGGCTTCTTCGTGAGCCCCGACCACGTCGTCACCAACCACCACGTCGTCCTCAACGCGATGAACGGCCACGGCACGGTCTACGTCACCAACCGCCGCCTCGGCCGCCTCCAGGAAGCGCAGATCGTGGCCACACACGGGCCGCTGGAGACGGTCGGCGGCGACTACGCGCTCTTGCGGATCGCGGACGTGGCGATGCCCTACTACACGCTTCGCTCCAGCATCGAGACGATGAAGCTGCAAAACGTCATCGCCGCCGGCTATCCCGGCGCGATCCTGGAAACCGATGCCAACTTCCAGGCGCTGCGCGACGGCGATGCCGCCGCCATCCCGGACGTCAGCGTCACCGCCGGCATCGTCAACACCGAGCAGGATCTGGGCCCGTCGACCCGCGCCTTGATCCACACCGCGGTCATCTCGCCGGGCAACTCGGGCGGTCCGCTGGTGGACGGCTGCGGCCGGGCCGTCGGTGTGAACACCTTCGGGCGCACCTCGGGGCAGCGGCATCTGAACTTCGCCCTCGCCACGACCGACCTGCTCCGTTTCCTGGAACGCACGGGTGTGGGCGTCTCCGCGGACGGCGGAGCCTGCACGCCCAACGTGCGACCGTCGGCGCCCATGCCGCGCGTCGCGGCGGAGGAGCCGCCGGCCGAGCCCGAGCCGCAGGCGGCGCCGTGAGCCGGCGGCGGGAGGAGCGCTAGGCGATGGTGCAGCTCAAGCTCGCGACCACGGCTTCGGCGGGGCTCCGGCCGCTCGGCGCGCCGGGTCAACGCTCGTTCGAGCTGATCGTGCCGACGGTGCAGCGCGCGTTGGGCGAGCGCCACGCGCAGCTCTTCGCCGAGCCGATCGCGGCACCGCTGGGCGACGCCACCGACTGGTACGCGACCGTGCCCGGCTCGCCGCAGCGCCTCGTCGACCTGGAGCCCGCGGAGCAACGCGAGGCACGGGAGACGCTGGGCGGGCTGGTGGGCGACGTCTTCGCCCTCGCCGACCGGCTGGCGACCAGCCCGGACGCCGAGAGCCAAAGGCTGGCGCAGGCGCTGCGCAACGCGCTCGAAGTGCCGGACGAGACCGCGATCTTCGTCGTCGGCGGCCAGCCCGTGCTGACCAACTGGGCACACCGGCAGGACGTCAAGGAAGCGCCGCGCGGCGTACTGAGCGCCATGATCCCGATGCGTCCCCGGCCGGCGCCGGAACCCGTCCCCGTCGCAGCGCCGGCCGCCGCGGCGGCGACGACGACCGCCGTGGCGATGGCGCGCAGTCCGCTCGATTGGCTGTGGTGGGTGACGGTCGGCGTGACCGGGGCCGTGCTCGCCGCCATCGTCTGGCTGCTCGTGGCACCGTGCGGCCTTGCCGGCCCGGCATGGCTGAACGCCTGCCCGCGCCCGGCGCAGGCGATGGCCGTGGACCCGGCCCTCGAAGCGCGCCGCGGTCAGCTCGAAGCGGAAATCGCGGCCCTGGAACGACAGGCGCTCCTCGCCGAGCGCAACTGCGCCCGCCAGGAGACGGCGCAAGCGGCGCCGCCGCCACCTGCGCCAGCGCCGGAACCGGCGCCCGAGCCCGAACCGACGCCCGAGCCCGAGCCCGAACCGGACGAGATCGATCGCCGACGCGAGGCGGCTGGCGGCGAGCGCGGCGAGCTCACCATCACCCTGGTCTGGAACAGCCGCTCGGATTTGGACCTGCACGTGACCTGTCCGAACGGCGAGACGCTCTACTTCCGCAATCCGAACGCTTGCGGCAGCGGCGTGCACGACGTCGACGCCAACGCCAGCGATCGGACGCAGACGCCGGTCGAGAACGTCCGCTTCGGCGCCGGCGCGCCGCACGGCACCTATACGATCCGTGTGAACTTCTACGATGCACCGAGTCGCTATGGCAGCTCGCATGACTTTACGGTTAGGGTAGAGGCCGGCGAGCGGACGGAGACCTTCCAAGGCACGGTCACCAACGCGCGGCGGGACTGGCGAACCACGTTCGACTATCGAGGATGAGCATGGCCGGCACCGAACCCGAGCTGCGGCGCCTGTGCGCATGGAAGGACGAGACCACGCTGGTGCCATTCAGCGGTATCCAGGTGCTCGACTTCGGCATGGCGCTCGACCGGGCGCCCTTCCGCACCAAGGGCTTCATCGAGCGGACCACTGGCAAGGAGGGCGATCTCGACGTCCGCACGCTATTGCCGCTGACCGGCGACGACGACCTCGATGCGGCGGTGCTCGATGCACACCACGCCGACGACGACGCCTACGACATCACCTTGAAGCAAGCCTTGGAGCCGTTTCTCGGTGCGTGGCTGCCGGCGCCGCTGGTGCGCATCCGGCCGGGCCGCGCAGCCGACGGACGCGAGCAGTTCGACGCCGGGCCTTCGACCTGGGCACGGCTGCGCGTGATCGCCCTGCCCGCGCCGGACGCGGCCGGCAACACGCATCGTCTCCAACTCGCCATCGACACGAGCCTGGTGGCGGAGGACGACGCCGCCTTCTACCTCGCCCCCTCGCGCCAGGACGCGGCCGACGAGCGCGAGTTCCGCTTCGTCGCCGAGCCGACCGACATGGCGTGGTTCCTGCGCCGGCCGGCCAAGCTCGCGACCGGCGAGGAGGTCGACGTCCAGGGCTGGGTCAGCGAGTGGCTGGAGGAGCAGTTCCTCGACTTCAAGCGGGCGCAGCGCCGGGGCAAGGCGTTGCGCGAGGAGGACGTCCCCTACCGCTTCGAGCACTGGGCGCGCTACCTCACGCTGATCGCGCTCGTGGAAGCCCTCGCCCGCATCCCCAAGATCCGGTTGCTCGACGTCGTCTCCGAGGAGAACCGCTACGCGCCGGTCGAGGTCGACCTCGTGCTCGACGTCGGCAACAGCCGCACCTGCGGCATTCTCATCGAGCACTTTCCGGGCGACACGCGGGTCAACCTCGACCATTGCTACGCGCTCGAGGTGCGCGACCTGACGCGGCCGGAGCGGGTGTACGCACGCCTGTTGGAAAGTCGGGTGGAGTTCGCCGAGGCCACCTTCGGCAAGGACCACATCGCCCGCCGCTCCGGGCGCCGCAGCGCCTTCGTCTGGCCCTCCTTCGTGCGGATCGGCCCCGAGGCGATGAGCCTCGTGCGCGGCGAGGAGGGCACCGAGATTACCTCGGGCCTGTCCTCCCCGAAGCGCTATCTCTGGGACGACGCGCCGGGGAACCAGAACTGGCGCTTCCAGAACGTCGGCGCCAACCAGACGCTGCCGCTGATCGCCCGCTCCGCCTTCCGCTTCCTCAACGAGAGCGGCGACGTGATCCGGCAGGTGGAGGAGGAGGAAAAGCGCGGGCTGCGGCGCCGCGGCCGCACGGTGAAGGACCCGGCGATCCGGCCCCGCTTCTCGCGCTCGTCGCTGTTCGGCTTCATGCTCGCCGAGATCTTCTGCCACGCGCTGGTGCACATCAACGATCCGGCCGCGCGGGCGAGCCGGGCCCAGTCGAGCCTGCCCCGGCGGCTGCGCAACATCATCCTGACCCTGCCGTCGGCGACGCCGATCCAGGAGCAGGCGATCATCCGCTCGCGGGCCGAGGGTGCGCTCAAGCTGATCTGGTCGATCCTCGACATCCGCGAGAACACCGCCAGCACCTGCCGCCGGCCGAACCTGATCGTGCAGTGGGACGAGGCGACCTGCACCCAGCTCGTGTTCCTCTACAACGAGATCACCCGCAAGTTCGACGGCGACATCGACGGCTATCTGGCGCTCAAGGGCAAGAAGCGGCCGATGCCGGAGGCGCCCAGGGCCGCGCCCCAGGCCTCGCTGCGGCTGGCCTGCGTCGACGTCGGCGGCGGCACCACGGACTTGATGGTCACGACCTTCTACGGCGAAGGCAACCGCGTCCTGCACCCGCGGCAGACCTTTCGCGAGGGCTTCCGCGTCGCCGGCGACGACCTGTTGCGCGAGGCGGTGTCGGCCCTCGTGCTGCCGCGCCTGCGCGACGCCATCGAAGCGGCCGGCGGCACCTACGCCCAGGAACGGCTGAAGGCCCTGTTCGGCGGCAATGTCGGCGGCCAGGACGAGCAGTCCCGCCAATTGCGCCGGCAGTTCGCCCTGCGCGTACTGACCCCCATCGGCCTCGCCATCCTCCAGCGTTGCGAGAACGTGGGCGAGAACGACGTGATCGCCGTGCGCGCAGGCGACGTCCTCGGCTGGGAGCCGCTGGCCGACGACGGCGACGGCGCCGAGACACCCGCGCGGATCGCGCTGCCCCGCGCGCTGCTCGACTACCTCGAAGGCCCGGCGCAGGCGCTCGGCGCCGTCGACTGGTCGCTCGCGCAGTTCGAGTGCGCGGTGCGTCGCGCCGAGGTCGACGCCGTGGTGCGCGACGTGTTCCACAAAGCCCTCAGCAACATGGTCGAGGTGATCGGCCATCTCGACTGCGACGTGGTGCTGATCACGGGGCGGCCGTCGCGACTGCCGGCGGTGCGCGCCATCCTGCGCGAGATGCTGGCGATCACGCCCGACCGGCTGATCTCGATGCACCGCTACCGGGTCGACGGCTGGTATCCCTACCGCGACCCGGTCACCAACCGCATCGGCGATCCGAAGTCCACGGTCGCCGTCGGCGGCATGCTGTGCGCGCTGTCGGGCAGCCGGATCGAGAACTTCCGCATGATGACCAACGCGCTCGGCATGCGCTCGACCGCGCGCTTCATCGGCGAGATGGCGCTCAACGGTCAGATCCTCGACGACCGCGTGCTCTTGCGCGACGTCGACCTCGACAAGGGCGAAGGTGGCGAGGAGGTCAAGGTCAAGCTCTACACGCCGATCCACATCGGCTTTCGGCAGTTGCCGCTGGAGCGGTGGACGACGACGCCGCTCTACCGCCTCGAATTCGCCAACCCCGAGGCGGCGAGCCGCCCGGCCCCGCTCACGGTGACGCTCCGGCGGGCCGAGTTCGAGACCGACATCGAGACGGCGGAGGAGAACCTGAAGACCCAGGCATTGCGGGAGGCGTTCGAAGTGGCGGAAATCGAGGACGCGGCACAGGTGCCGTGTCTGAAGTCGGACGTGCGGCTGACGCTGCAAACGATCGGGTTCGAGCCGGACTACTGGCTCGATACCGGCGTGTTCCGGGTCGTTTGAGGAGGCGGACGATGGTGAAACCCGACCTTGCCGCCACCTGCGCCCGCGTCGCCGACATGGCCGGCGAGGCGCTCGACTGGATCAACGACGCCGAGAACGCCGACACGGTCGGCAGCCAGGGCACGGCACTGGCCCGCGAGTTGCGCCGCGCCGCCTCGCGCGCCCGCAAGCTCGCGGTCGCCGCCGAGCGCAACATGTGCGTCGGCGTGTTCGGCCCGTCGCAGGCGGGCAAGTCGTTCCTCGTCTCGGTGCTGGCCCGGCCGGCCGGCGGCAAGCTCACCGCCGACTTCGACGCGCCGGCCGGCAAGAAGGACTTCATCTCGGAGATCAATCCTCCGGGCGAGGGTGAATCGACGGGCCTCGTCACCCGTTTCACCATGCGCAAGGACCCCTCGCCGCCGGGCTTTCCGATCCGCCTCAGGCTCCTGTCCGAGGCCGACCTCGTGCGGGTGCTCGCCAACACCTTCCTCATGGACGGCGACCAGAGCGAGGAGCCGCCGACGGCGGAGGAACTCAACGGGCTGCTCGCCACCTACGCCAAGAAGACCGGCAGCGGCACCGGCATGAGCACGGACGAGGTGTGGGACATCCGGGAATATCTGGAAAAGGGCTTCGCCCGCACCGCCTATGTCGCGGCGCTCAAGCCGTTCTGGGCGGAAGCGGCCGAGATCGCGCCCAACCTCGCGCTCGCCGACCGGGCGGCGTTCCTCGCCGTGCTTTGGGGTCGCCACGCGCCGTTCACCGAGGTCTACACCATGCTGGCCGCGGCCCTCGCCAAGCTCGGCCACGCGACCGAGGTCCACGCGGGACCGGAAGCGCTCTTCCCGCGCGAGGAATCGATCATCGACGTCAAGCTGCTGGCCGGGCTCGACGGCGGCGGCAACCAGGACGAGGTCGCGCTGCGCACGGCAACGGGCGTCACCGCCAAGCTCGCCAAGCCGCTGGTCACCGCACTCACGGCGGAGTTGATCGTGCCCATGGCCGAGCAGCCCTGGGACATGTTCGCCGAAACGGACCTGCTCGACTTTCCAGGTGCCCGGGCGCGCTTCACCGCCAACATCCAGCAGACCTTCAAGTCGGCCGAATCGCCACGCAAGGACACGTTCCTGCGCGGCAAGGTCGCCTATTTGTTCGACCGCTACGTCGCCGAGCAGGAACTGACCTCGATGCTGCTCTGCATCCCGCCCTCCAACATGGAGGTCACGGACCTGCCGGGGCTGGTCGAGGACTGGGTGAGCGCCACCCACGGCACCACGCCGGCGGAGCGGGCGCGCACCGAGTGCATCCTGTTCTTCGTCTTCACCAAGTTCGACATGCACCTGCCGGACAACGCCGCCACCGGCACCGATCCGGTGACGCGCTACGAGCGCCGCGTCGCCGCCTCGATGACCGATCCGTTCGGCAAGCTGTCGGACAGTTGGGTGAACGACTGGGCCAATGGCGAGCCGTTCCGCAACTCCTATTGGCTGCGCAACCCGAACTACCCGGCGGAGGCGTTCTTCCGCTACGACGCGGCGATGCGCGAGGTCGGCTTCGTCGAGGAGAAGCAGGCGCGCCTCGACGAGCTGAAGGTCGGCTGCCTGTCCGTGCCGGCCGTGCAGAAGCACTTCGCCGAGCCCGAGCGGGCCTGGGATGCGGCGATGACGCTCAACGACGGCGGTGTCTCCTACCTCGTCGAGCGGCTGACGCCCGTCTGCAAGCCCGAGGTCAAGGCGCGACAGGTCGGTGCGCAGCTCACCACGGTCTGCCGCCAACTGCACCAGCAGCTCACGCCGTTCTACGTCTCCGACGACATCGAGGCCCGGCTGGAGGAGAAGCGGGCCGCCGCGGCCGGCGTCGTCGAAGCGCTCAACCACGCCTTCTCGCTCAACAAGTTCGGCGAGGTGCTGGAGCACCTGATGGTCGAGCCGGATCGCATCGCCGACCGCATCCTCCGGGTGCCCGACGGCGTCCGCATCGTCGCCGGCAACGGCGCGAGGCCGCCGAGCCCGGCGCCGGCGGCGGGCGCCGGGCCCCGGCCGGTGCTGCCGGGCGGCGGGCCGCGACCGGTCTTGCCG
>JBJHBG010000116.1:0-14879 GCA_050485385.1 Geminicoccaceae bacterium
GGCCGTACCATGTGCGGTAGAGTTCGGCGATGGCACGACGCAACTCCGGCAGGCCCAAAGCCTCGGTGTAGCCGAGCGCGCCCCGTTCGACGGCCGCGACGATGGCCGCCCGAACCGGCTCGGGCAGACGGCCCCCCGGCTCGCCCAACTCCATGTGCAGCACGCTCTCGCCGGCGGCGGCGCGGGCATTGGCGGCGGCGAGCACCGCCATGGCACGAAACGGCTCGACCCGGCTGCGCCGTGACGAGCTGTCCTTCGCTTCCGTCCGCATGGTGGTTGCAAGCTCCACTCTGGGTCACGACATTGGGAAAAACCGGGAGGACGCGCGTGCGCAAGGCTCTGCTGGCATTGGCGTTGACGGTCGGCCTCGTCGCCCCTCCCGCGTGGGCGCAGCTCGGCCTGATTCGCGACGCCGAGATCGAGCGCACCATCCGCGAACTCGCGGCCCCCATCTTCTCGGCAGCCGGCATCGGGGCGTCAAGCGTCCGCATCTATCTGGTCAACGACGACAGCCTCAACGCCTTCGTCGCCGGCGGCCAGAACATGTTCCTGAATACGGGCCTCCTGATGCGCGCGGAGACGCCGGAACAACTCGCTGGCGTGATCGCCCACGAAACGGGCCACATCTCGGGCGGCCACTTGGTGCGCATGTCGATGGCGGCGGAGCGTGCCGCCGCCGAACAGATCCTGGCGGCCATCCTCGGCGCTGCCGCGGTCGCCGCGGGCGCGCCGCAGGTGGGCACGGCCGTCATCCTCGGCGGCGAGCAAGTGGCAAGGCAGGGCTTCCTCCGCTTCACCCGCGGCCAGGAGCAGGCAGCCGACCAAGCGGCGATCACCTATCTGGCGCACGCCGGGATCGGCGCCGAGGGGTTGTTGGAGTTCTTCCGCGTCCTCGACGGCCAGCAGATGCTCACCGGCAGCCGCGTCAGCCCCTACCTGCAAACCCATCCGCTCACCCGCGACCGCATCGCCTTCGTCGAGCGTCAAGTCCAGGCCCGGCCGCAGCCGGAGCCGATGGCTCCCGAGTTCGTGGAGCGTCACGCCCGTATGGTGGCGAAGCTGGCGGGTTTCCTGGATAATCCGAGTCGCGCCCTACAGCGCTACGAAGGCGACGACAGCTTCGCCGGCCGTTACGCCCGCGCCATCGCCACCTTCCGGCTGAACGATGGCCAGGGCGCGCTCCGCCAGTTGCAGGAGTTGAAGGCACTGGAGCCGAACAACCCGTTCCTGCACGAGTTGGAGGGGCAGATCCTGTTCGAGACGGGCCGCGTACAGGACGCGGTCGCTCCCTACCGACGGGCGGTCGAGCTGGCGCCGCGGGAACCGCAGGTGCGGTTCGGCTACGGCCGGGCTCTGCTGGAGAGCGGCGAGGTGGATCGCGCGGCGGAGGCCTTCGAGGCGGTCGTCCAGGCCGAGCCGCGCAACGCCTGGGCATGGCGCCTGCTCGGCATCGCCCGCGGGCGGCTCGACGATCTCGGCCCCAGCAACCTGGCGCTCGCCGAGGCGGCGATCCTCCGAGGCGAGCTCGGCGAGGCGCGGCTGTTCTTGGGGCGGGCCGATCAGATCCTGCCGGCGAGCGGACGCGAGCGGCAGCACTATCACGACCTTCAGGCAGCGCTCGAGCTGGCCGACCGCGAGGCGCAACGACGGTGACCGCATCGTGACTGGCGCCGTCGAGGCCGAGGCGCTACGCCGGTTCGAGGCAGGCTGGAGGAGACGCTACTTGCGACGAACCATGATGGCGCTCGGGATCGCAGTCGGCTGTGTTGCCGTGGCGCCCGCCGCGACGGCCGACGACCGGGCGGCGATCGAAGCCGTGGTACGCGAGCTCTTGGAACGCGAGCCGGAACTGGTGATCGAGGCGATCGAGGCCTATCGCGCCAACCAGGAAGCCGCCCGCGTGGCGGCGGTGCAGGATGCGCTGGCGGCGCACGGTGCCGCCCTGCGCGCGGCCGACCACCCGAGCATCGGTCCCGCCGACGCGGCGGTCACCGTGGTCGAGTTCTTCGACTACCGATGCAGCTTCTGCCGGCGGATGGCGCCGGCGGTGGCGAGCCTGATGGAGAGCAACGCCGACCTCCGCCGGGTCTACATCGAATTCCCCGTACTCGGCCCGGAGAGCCTCCGCGCGGCGCAGGCGGCGCTGGCCGTTTGGCAGCAGGACCCGTCCGTCTACGCCCGCTATCACGAAGCACTGATGCATGCGGACGATCTCTCGGCGCCGGCACTCATGCGCATGGCGAGCCAACTCGGCCTCGACACGCAACGCATGCTCGACGACATGCAGGGAACGCCCATCCGCGAGCGCCTGCAGCGCAACTACGAGTTGGCGCAGGCGATCGGCGTGGAGGGCACGCCCGCCTATGTCGTCGGCGAGCAACTTCTGCCCGGCGCCGTGCCCGTACAACAGTTGCAAGCGGCCGTAGACGCCGCCCGCCCCGACTAAGCGCGCAGAACGGACCGGCGCCGCCGCTCGGGACCATCGACGGCGCCGGTCGGCACGTTCCGGCAGTGGCCTACTTCTTGACGTTGCGCCAAATGCGCCGGTTCATCGCATAGAACACGCCGGCCATGGCCGTCGTATAGAGGATGACGCCGAGGCCGAGGCGCTTGCGCTCCTCCAACTTTGGCTCGGCCGCCCACATCAGGAAGTGCGCCACGTCGGCCGCCATCTGCTGCATGGTCGCCTCGGTGCCGTCCTCGTAGTCGACGAGACCGTCGAACAACGGCGGCGCCATGCCGATGATGTTGCCGGGATAGAAGCGGTTGAAGTAGTTGCCCGGGTCGAGGTCCATCGTCCGCTCGTCGTCGTAACCCTGCAACAGGCTGTAGATGTAGCTGGCTCCGCCGTTGCGGCTCTTCGCGACGAGCGACAGGTCGACCGGCACGGCGCCGTGGATGAACTGCGCTTCCGCTTCGTTCGCCCAGGGTGCCGGCCACGGATCGGTCAGCACGGCCTCCCGTTCGAACATCATCCCCGTCTCGTCCGGCCCATCCTCGACGAAGAAGCGACCCGCGAAGGCCGCCGCCTCGTCCTCGGAGTAGCCGAGCTCCATCAGCTTCCTGAACGGCACGAACTCCAAGCCGTGGCAGGTCGCGCAGGCGGTCTCGAACACCTGCAGGCCGCGCTGCAACGCGGCTCGATCGTAACGGCCGAACACGCCCTCGAATGACCAGTTCCGCGTCAGGAGCGGGTCGGCATCGCCGGCGGCACGAGCCGTCTGCGGGGTGGCGAGGAGAAGGGCCGCACCCAGAAGCGCGGCACCGAAGAGCTTGGACATCACGTCACTCCGCCGGCTGGGACTGGGCGCTCGCGGGCGCGCTCGGCAGCACGGGCTTGTTGATGCTTTCCGGAACCGGCAACGGCCGCTCGAACTTGCCGAGCAACGGCAGCAGCACCAGAAAGTGGAAGAAGTAGTAGAACGTGCCGACCTGCGCGACGTACAGCCAAAGCCCTTCCGCCGGCTGCGAGCCGGCATAGCCGAGCGCCACCGCGTTGAGCGCGAACACCCAGAAGAAGATGCGATAGATCGGCCTGTAGTGGGCGCTCCGCACTTTCGAGGTATCGAGCCAAGGCAGGAAGAACAGGACCAGCACGGCCGCAAACATCGCAATCACACCGCCGAGCTTGGCATCGATCAGGGTGAAACCGAAGATGCCGATGTCGAAGGTAATCGCCCGTAGGATCGCGTAGAACGGCAGGAAGTACCAGTCGGGAATGATGTGCGGCGGCGTCACGAGCGGATCGGCCGGCATGTAGTTCTCGATATGCGCGAACGTCAACGGCGCGTAGAAGACGAAAATAGCGTAAACCGTCATGAAGACGAATAGGCCAAAGACGTCCTTCACCGTGTAGTAGGGGTGGAAATTGATTTTGTCCTTCTTGGTCAGGTCGATACCCACCGGATTGTTCGAACCGAACTGATGGAGGGCGACGATGTGCAAAAAGGACATGGCGGCGATGGCGAATGGCAGCAGGTAATGGATGGAAAAGAACCGCTGCAGGGTGGCATTGTCGACGGCGAAGCCGCCCACCAACCAAGTCACCAAGGCGTCGCCGACCAGCGGGATGGCGGAAAACAGGTTGATGATGACGACGGCTGCCCAAAAGCTCATCTGCCCCCAAGGCAGCACGTAGCCGGTGAAGGCCGTTGCCATCATGAGGACCAGGATGACCACGCCGATCATCCACAGAAGCTCGCGCGGCGCCTTGTACGACCCGTAGTACAGGCCACGGAACATGTGGATGTAGACGAGAATGAAGAACATCGAGGCGCCGACGGCATGACCGTAGCGCAGGAGCCAGCCGTAGTTCACGTCGCGCATGATGCGCTCGACACTGGCGAACGCCATGTCGGCGTGCGGCACGTAGTGCATCGCGAGGACGATGCCGGTCATGATCTGGATGACCAGCATGATGCCGGCGAGCGAGCCGAAATTCCACCAGTAGTTCAGGTTCTTCGGTGTCGGGTACACGACCAGATGGTTGTAGCCCAAGGTGACGACGGGCATGCGGTGGTCGATCCAACCCAAGACGCCGCGGAACTGCGGGTTGGGCGTGTCAGCGCTCATCTTCTGCTCCTTGCTCGCGCACCGCGTCAGCCGATGACGATCTCTGTGTCGCTCACGAACTCGTAGGGCGGCACATCGAGGTTGCGCGGCGCGGGTCCCCGCCTGATGCGACCGGCCGTGTCGTAGTGCGAGCCGTGGCACGGGCAGAACCACCCGTCGTAGTCGCCTTTGGGCTCGCCGCTACGATTGCCGAGCGGCACGCACCCCAGATGCGTGCAGATGCCGATCTGGACCAGCCAGGGCGACCGAGTGACGCGATCCGCCAACGTCTCCGCATCGCGCAGGTCGGCGAGGTCGACCGCATCCGCCGCCGCGACGTCGTCTTCGGTGAGATTGCGCACGAACACGGGCTTGCCCTGCCACTGCACGGTGACGGTCATGCCCTCCTGAATGCCCGAGAGGTCGACCCGCGTGGTGGCGAGCGCCAGCACGTCGGCCGCGGGGTTCATCTGATGGACCAACGGCCAAGCGAACGCCGCAGCGCCCAGGCCGAGCCCCGTCCACCCCACGATGTTGAGGAAATCGCGGCGGCTGCCGCCGTCTTGCGCGTCCGTTGCCATGGGTGCCCCATATGCGTTCTACGAGTGGCCCGGTTCTTAGAGACAGTCCGAAAGACGAACAAGATGGCAGAAGTCGCATGACGCCCCCGCCGGCCCTGGCGCTTTACCAGCCCGACATCCCCCAGAACGTCGGCGCGGCGGTCCGGCTGGCAGCCGGCCTCGGCTTGCCGCTGCACCTCGTCGAGCCTTTCGGTTTCGTCTACTCGCCCGCCAAGCTGAGGCGGACGGCGCTCGATTACCACACGCTGGCCGATGTACAAAGACATACCGGCTTCTCCGCGTTCGCCGCCGCCCGAACCGCGGCGGGTGGACGCCTCGTACTCCTGACCACCGCTGCCACCCTGTCCTACACGGACGCCGCCTACCGCCCAGGCGACACCCTCTTGGCCGGACGCGAGAGCGGCGGCGTGCCGGAGACGGTGCACGACGCGGCGGCGTTGCGCGTGCGCATACCGCTGCGGCCCGGCGTGCGGAGCTTGAACGTGGTGGTCGCCTTGGCCATGGTCGCGGGCGAGGCCCTGCGCCAGATGCAGGCCATGCAAGCGGAGGGATAGGCGCGGTGGACGCAGCGGAGACGTCGGTGCACGAGCCCGGCAAGGCACGGGCGAAGGCTTGGTTCGAAAGCCTGCGCACGCGCATCTGCAACGCCTTCGAGGCCCTCGAGGACGCGGTCGACCACCCGGCGACGCGTACGCTGCCACCCGGCCGCTTCACGTTCCGCCCCTGGGACCGACCGGGCGGCGGCGGCGGCGTGATGGGGTTGATGCAGAACGGCCGCGTCTTCGAGAAAGTCGGGGTCAACGTCTCCACCGTGTGGGGCGAGTTCAGCGCGCAGTTCCGCGGCCACGTGCGCGGCGCGGCGGACGATCCGCGCTTTTGGGCGAGCGGCATCTCGTTGGTCGCCCATCCGCGCAACCCCCACGTCCCGCCGGCGCACATGAACACGCGACACATCGTCACCACCGAGGCGTGGTTCGGCGGTGGCGCCGACCTCAACCCGATCGTTCCCGACGACGCGGAGACGGCGGCGTTCCACGCGCGTCTAGAACGCGCTTGTGCCACCCATGCGCCCGACGCCTACTCCCGCTTCAAGGCCTGGGCCGACGACTACTTCTTCATTCCGCATCGCGGCGAAGCGCGTGGCGTCGGCGGCATCTTCTACGACGATCTCGTCGGCAACTTCGAACGGGATTTCGCATTCACACAGGAAGTGGGCGAGGCGTTCCTCGACATCTATCCGAAACTCGTGGATGCCAAGATGCGCCGGCCATGGACCGACGAAGAACGGGCGCATCAACTGGTCAGGCGTGGGCGATACGTCGAATTCAACCTCATCTACGACCGTGGTACCCACTTCGGCCTGAAGACGGGGGGCAATCCGGAGGCGATCCTCATGTCCCTGCCGCCCCTGGTTTCCTGGCCCTGACCCTCGGAGCGAGACCCCCCATGGATATCCGCAAGATTCCGCCTGGCATCAATCCTCCCGAGGACATTCACGTCCTGATCGAGGTGCCGCTGCGCTCCGATCCGATCAAGTACGAGTTCGAAAAGGACTCCGGTGCCATTTTCGTCGACCGTTATCTCTACACGTCGATGTTCTACCCGTGCAATTACGGCTTCGTGCCCAACACGCTTTACGACGACGGCGACCCGGTCGACGTGCTGGTGATGGGGCGCATGCCCCTGGTGCCGGGCTGCATCCTCCAGGCGCGGCCGATCGCCGTCTTGGAGCTCGAGGACGACGGCGGCCAGGACGAGAAGATCCTAGCGGTGCCGGTGCCGCGCATCACCGCGCTCTACAAGAGCGTCAACAGCTACACCGACGTGCCGGAGATCGAGCTCTTGCGCATCCAGCACTTCTTCGAACACTACAAGGACCTCGAGCCCAACAAGTGGACGCGGGTGGGCAGCTGGCGCGACGCCGACGAAGCGAAGCGGATCATCGTGCGCAGCATCGACATGTTCAACGAGAAGGGCTGATCCGCTGCCGCTTCCCCCGCCCGTCGACCGCGTCGAGCTGCATCGGCGCGCCGTCGACTGCCAGGGCTTTCGCCGCGCCGACGGCCTGTTCGACGTCGAAGCCCGCATCGTCGACACCAAGGCCTACACCATCGCCAACCGCTGGCGCGGCCCGCTGTCTCCGGGTATGCCGCTTCACGACATGAGCCTCCGGCTGACCCTCGACGAGACGCTGGAGATCCGCGCGGCGGTGGCCGTGACCGACGGCTCCCCCTTCGCCGTCTGTGCCGACATCGAGCCGGCGTTCCAGGCGCTGGTCGGCCTGCGCATCGGGCCCGGCTTCCTTCGTGCCGTTAGGCAGAAACTGGGTGGAACCGCCGGCTGCACGCACCTGGTCGAACTGCTCGGGCCGTTGGCCACGACCGCGTTGCAGACGATCCTGCCGCTGCGCCGCCCGACACGGCCGACCGCGCCGGGCCGCCCACCCGGCCATCTCGACGGCTGCCACGCGCTGCGTCGCGACGGGCCGGTGGTCCGCGAGCACTACCCGGAGTGGTATACGGGCGTCACGCCTCGTTCGCCTTGACGTCGAGCCTGAGGGCGTGGATCGGGGTCGCCATCAGGTCGCCGACCGCAGCGTAGACCCGCCGTTGTTGCGCCACCCGGTCGAGCCCGGCGAGGCTCGATGCCCGCAGCACGACGCGAAAATGCGTATTGCCGCCAGGGCGATAGCCGGCATGGCCGCGGTGCTGCTCGCTCTCGTCGATCACCTCCAACCGTTCGGGGGCGAGCGCCGTGACCAGGCGCCGCTCCAGCTCGGCCTTGACGTCGGACATTGGCGTGGGTCTCCCAAGGCTGTGGTTGCAGACGCGGTGCCATCCTGCACGTTCAAATACCATGATGCGCATATCATGCACCCGTCACCGCACCGTCAACGGGCTGGGCCGTGCTACATCTCGTCGTCAGTTGCGGCGGCGGTAGCGAACTCCATCGTCGTGCCGGATGCCGATCGCGGCTGAGTGACCTTCTCGGGCGGGTTGCTGCGGTCGATCGTGGACGCCCCGAACGTCGTGGGAATGAAGAGAATGAACAACGTTGCCGCCAAGCCGCCCGTGAATCCCCGCGGACGCGCCCGTCCGCAGGACGTCGACCGCTATGTCGGGGCGCGCATGCGCGACCGCCGCATCATGCTGGGCCTCACCCAGCAGCAGATGGCGGACCTCATCGGTGTGACGTACCAGCAGGCGCACAAGTACGAGAAGGGGATCAACCGCATCGCCGCCGGCCGCCTCTACGACGTCGCCCGAGCCCTCGGCGTCGAGGTCGGCTACTTCTTCCAGGGCCTCGACACCAACGGCGACTTCCAGCCGACGCCGCAGCAGCGCATGCTGCTGGAACTCGCCCGCAGCTTCATCTCGCTGCCCAACCGGCGCCACCAGGAAGCGCTCTGCACCCTCGCCCGCGTCCTCGCGGACTCCGAGCCCGCGCTCGCCCGGGACCGACTCGCCTGCTGATCCGGCTCAGCCTCGGCCGGCAAGCCGGCCGAGGCGCGCCAGCCCCAGACATGCCGTCGTGGCGAGCCCCAGGGCCAGCCCGAACCAGACGGCGAGCGCTCCCAGGTCCAGGACGAACAGGCCGAAAGCGCCGCTGCCGAGGCCGACCAGCCAGTAGCCGACGAAGGCGTAGACCATCGGCACCAGCGTATCCCTGAGCCCACGCAGCAGACCGCCGACGACGATCTGCAGACCGTCGACGAGCTGAAACACGGCGGCGACGGCCAGGAACCGCACGGCCAGCACGTGCAGTTCGCGCTGTGCCACCGGGTCGTCGACGAAGGGGGCGACGAGTACGGCGCCCACCGTCCAAAAGGCGATGGCAGGCACGACCATGATCAGGACGGCCATGCCGACGGCGAGCATGGCGACGCGGCGCACGCGCGGCGCATCGTGGACGCCGGCGGCAAGGGCGATGCGGATGGTGGCGGCCTGGCTGAGGCCGAGCGGCACCATGAAGACGATGCCGCACACCTGCATCGCCACGTTGTGCGCCGCGAGCGGCACCGTGCCCTGCGTGCCGACGAGGAGCGCCGCCGCCGAGAACATGCCCACTTCGAACAGCAGGGTCAGCCCGATCGGCAGACCGAGGCGGACGATGGTGCCGAACGTGACCCAGTCCGGCCGCCAGAACCGGCCGAACAGTCGAAAGCGGCGATAGGGCTGGCGCCGGGCGGCGACCACGGCCAACGCCAGGAATCCGAGCAGGTTGACCAACGTCGAACTCAGCCCGGCACCGACCAACTCCAGCCGTGGCAGGCCGAAATGGCCGAACATCAACAGATAGTTGGAGATCGCGTTGCCGACGACGGTGGCGGCGGTGACGACGAGGATCGCGCGCGTGTTGCCGAAGCTTGCGAGAAACGAGCGCAGCACGACGAAGCCGGCGGCGAAGGGCAGCCCCGCCGCCGCCGCGCGCAGATAGGCCTCGGCGCCGGCCGCGGTCGCCGGCGACTGGCCCAGCCACGCCAACGGGCCGGCCGCATTGGCAAGGACGAGCGCCGCCGGCAGCGTGAAGGCAAAGACGACCCAGAGCCCCTGCCGCACGGCTCGGCGGACCGGCCGCGCCCGGCGGACGGCGAGCGCCTGGGCGATCAAGGGTGCCGTGGCGCTCGCGAGGCCGATGCCGAACAGGGCCGCCACGATCCAGAGGCTCATCGCCAGCCCCCCGGCGGCGAGCGCTTCGGTGCCGAGCCAGCCCATCATCACGAGATCGGTGGTGTTGATGGCGATCTGGCCGAGTTGGGCGAGCGCAAGCGGTGCTGCGAGGGCGACGAGGCTGCGCAGTTCCTGGCGGACCTCGGCCCAGCCCGCCGGCCGTGGGCCGGTGTCCGCGTGATCGGTCATCGCCGTTGTCGGATCAGGCCGCGCGCAGGCGGCAGACGCGGTGCGCGAGGTGCTTGGCAGGGTGCAGGGCGTAGGTGCGGCGACGCAGCTCGTCGGCAAGCTCCTGGCGGTCGCGCATCGGCGCCAGTTCGGCGTAGGCAACGAGGTCGCCGATCTCGATGCGCTGCCGGCTGCCGATCTTGTTCGCCACCTCGTGGAACAGCAGCGACAGACGCAAGGTCATGCTGACCTGGCTCGCCAACTGGAACAGGCGGCTGTTCTGGCCGACGAAACAGACCGGCAGCACCGGCGCCCGTGCGGCGTGGATCAGCTTGGCGGTAAACGGCTTCCAGCGAGGATCGACCGCCGGGCCGAAGGGGCGCGTCGCCGTGGACACGGTGCCGCCCGGAAAGACGATCAGCACGCCGCCGCCGCGCAACCACTCGATCGCCCCCTGGCGCGACCGCAGATTGGTCGTGCGCGCCTCGGTCGTCTCGGCGAAGTCGATGGGAAACAGATAGGGTGCCGCCTCCGCCGAGCGGGTCAGCACGCCGTTGGCGACGACGCGGAAGTCGGGCCGGTGCCGCTGCACGAGGTGGCCGATCATCAGTCCGTCGAGCACGCCGTAGGGGTGGTTCGCCACGATCACGACCGGCCCTGCCGCCGGCAAAGCCGCCTCCAGCCTGGCCCCGTCGTAGTCCAGCACGAGCCCCAGCCGGCGCACCGCCGACGACCAGAAGTCCGGGTCCTTCTCGGCCAAGTGCGCCTCGTAGAGACGGCGCAGGCGCGGCTGACCCGTCATCCGCTCGATCGACCGGATCGCCAGCCGCCGGAGGCGGCCGTCGCTCGGATCGGCATAGGTGAAGTCGGACTGCGGGCCGGCCGGCCCGCCCCTGAGCTTCGCAAGGCGATGAACCAGACGATTGGGCACGGGCTCCGGCCTCAACGGGGATCGGTGAGCAAGTTCACGAGGCTCGAGGTGTCCCAGCGGCCGCCTCCCTGCCGCTGCACCTGCCTGTAGAATTGGTCGACGAGGGCGGTGACGGGAAGGGGGGTGCCGTTGCGCTTGGCCTCCTCCAGACAAATGCCGAGATCCTTGCGCATCCAGTCGACGGCAAAGCCGAAGCCGAACTCGCCCGCGGCCATCGTCCGCCAACGGTTCTCCATCTGCCAGCTCTGCGCGGCGCCCTTGCCGATCACCTCGACGACCCGGTCGGTATCGAGGCCCGCCGCCTTGGCGAAGGCCACCGCCTCGCCCAGCGCCTGCACCAGCCCGGCGATGCAGATCTGGTTGACCATCTTGGTGAGTTGGCCCGCCCCCGCCTCGCCCATCAGGGTCACGGCGCGGCCATAGGCCTCGACCACCGGCCGCACCTCGGCGAAGGTGGCCGCGTCGCCGCCGCACATGACGGTGAGCGTGCCGTTGACCGCCCCTGCCTCGCCGCCGCTCACCGGCGCGTCGACGAAGCCGAAGCCGCGTTCGCGGCAGGCACCGGCCAACTCGCGCGCCAGGTCGGCCGACGCCGTCGTGTGGTCGACCAACACCCCACCCGCGCTCATTGCGGCAAGCGCACCCTCCTCGCCGTAGACCACGCTGCGCACGTCGTCGTCGTTGCCGAGACACGTCATCACCATGCGCGCGCCTGCCACGGCCTCGGCCGGTGTCGCTGCCGTCCGCCCGCCATACGCCAGCGCCCACGCCTCGGCCTTGCTTGCCGTCCGGTTGTAGACGGTCACGGCGTGGCCGGCCCTGGCCAGATGGCCGGCCATCGGCCCGCCCATGACGCCCAAGCCCAAGAACGCGCACGCCACCATCGTCGAAACTCCCAAGGGATCGCCGGTCGGCCCGTCTCCTAGGCGTTCGGCCGCCCGCCTTCAAGCGAGCAAGGTGCTGCCGCCGTGCTCGAGGGTGGACAAGCGAACGGCTTATCGGCCATACCCCGCCCCGACGACAGAGGCACTTTCCGGCGCAAATCATGACCGATGGACCGACCCCGCAACTCGTGCGGTTGGCTGACTACCGCGCGCCCGACTACCGCGTGGAGACCGTCGACCTCACGTTCCGGTTGATCCCGGACGCCACCGTCGTCCGCGCGCGCCTGCACGTCGTGCGCCAGACGGCGATGCCGGTCGGCGCGCTGCGGCTGGCCGGCGAGGACCTCCACCTCGTCGACGTTGCCATCGACGGCGAGCCCCTGACCGAGGCGCAGTACCGCGTCGAGCCGGACGCCCTCGTCCTCGTCCGCCCGCCCGAACGCTTCACCCTCGAAACCACGGTGCGGATCGACCCGGCCGCCAACACCAAGCTGATGGGGCTCTACCTCTCGAACGGCGTCTTCTGCACCCAATGCGAGGCCGAGGGCTTCCGCCGCATCACCTATTTCCTCGACCGACCCGACGTGCTCGCCCGCTACCGCGTCCGCCTGGAGGCGCCCAAGGCCACCGCACCGGTGCTGCTCTCCAACGGCAACCCGGTCTCCAGCGGCAGCTTCGGCGACGGCTGGCATTATGCCACCTGGGAAGACCCGCACCCCAAGCCCACCTACCTGTTCGCCCTGGTCGCCGGTGACCTCGCCGTCCTCGAGGACAGCTTCCGCACGCTGTCCGGCCGCGACGTGAAGCTCGCCATCTACACCGAGCCCGCCTTCGTCGACCAATGCCACCACGCGATGGCCAGCCTCAAGCGCGCCATGAAGTGGGACGAGGAGCGCTACGGCCTCGAATACGACCTCGATGTCTTCAACATCGTCGCCGTCAGCGACTTCAACATGGGGGCGATGGAAAACAAGGGCCTCAACGTCTTCAACACCTCGGCGACACTGGCCCGCCCCGATACCGCTACCGATGCCGATTTCGTCAACGTCGAGCGCATCATCGCCCACGAATACTTCCACAACTGGACCGGCAATCGCATCACCTGCCGCGACTGGTTCCAATTGACGCTGAAGGAAGGGCTGACGGTCTACCGCGACCAGGAGTTCACCGCCGACCACCACAGCCGCGCGGTGAAGCGGATCGGCGACGTGGCCTCGTTGCGGGAAGGCCAGTTCACCGAGGACGCCGGCCCGCTCGCCCACCCGATCCGCCCCGAGAGCTACGTCGAGATCAACAACTTCTACACCCGCACCGTCTACGAGAAGGGTGCGGAAGTCATCCGCATGATCGAGACGCTGATCGGCCCTGCCGCCTTCGCCAAGGGCATGGCCCTCTACGTCGATCGCCACGACGGCCAAGCGGTGACCTGCGAGGACTTCGTCGACGCCATGGCCGCGGTCTCGGGCCGCGACTTCGAGCAGTTCTTCCGCTGGTACGACCAAGCGGGCACGCCGCGGGTCGCGGTCGAGGCCACCTACGACCAGCAGGCGCGGCGCTACACCCTCACCATGCGGCAAAGCACGCCGCCGACGCCGGGCCAGCCCACCAAGGAGCCCTTCCACATCCCCGCGCGCCTCGGCCTGATCGGCGCGTCCGGCACCGCCCTTTCCCTCCGGCTCCAGGGCGAGGACGGCCCGGGCGCCGCCGAGCGGGTTCTGGAACTGACCGAGGCCCAACAGCGCTTCGTCTTCGAGGACGTCCCCGAACGGCCGGTGCCGTCGCTCTTCCGCGGCTTCTCCGCCCCCGTGCGGATCGAGGCGCATCTCGACGACGCCGATCTCGCCCACCTCCTCGCCCACGACACCGACGGCTTCGCCAAGTGGGACGCCGGCCAAACCCTGGCCTTGCGCGAGCTCCTGCACCTGATCGAGGCGGACCGACGGGGCGACGACGGCCGCCTGTCGACCCGGCTGATCGAAGCCTTCGCCGCCGTGCTGGACGACCCCGCCTTGGAGCCCGCCTTCAAGGCGCAGTTGGTCGGCCTGCCGTCCGCCACCTATCTCGGCGAGCAGATGACGGTGATCGACGTCGAGGCCATCGCCGCCGCGCGCGAGCGGGCACAACGCGACATCGGCCGCGCCCTCGCCGACCGCTGGCGCCGCCTCGTCGACGTCAACACCGACGCCGACCACGCCATCACCAGCGAGGCGATGGGCAAGCGACGCCTGAAGAACACCAGCCTCGCCTACCTCGCCCACGGCCAGCCCGACGAGGTCCAGGCCACCGTCGTCGCCCAGGCGCAGCATGCCGACAACATGACCGACCAACTCGCCGCCCTCGCCATCGTCGCCCGCCGCGACTGGCCCGAGCGCGAGCGCGTCCTCGCCGGCTTCTACGACCGCTGGCAGCACGAGCCGCTGGTCGTCAACAAATGGTTCGCGGTCCAGGCCATGGCGGAGCGCGCAAGCGCCGTCGAGGAGGTCGACGCCCTCCTCCGCCACCCCGCCTTCACCCTCGCCAACCCCAACCGCGTGCGCGCCGTCGTCGGCGTGTTCGCCGGCGGCAATCCGCTTGGCTTCCACCGCCGCGACGGCGCCGGCTACCGCCTCGTCGCCGACGCCGTCGCCACCCTCGACCGCCGCAACCCGCAAATCGCCGCCCGCCTCGCCACCACCTTCAACCGCTGGCGCCGCTACGATGCCACCCGCCAACGCCTCATGCGCGCCGAACTCGAACGCCTCGCCGCCACCGAAGGCCTCTCCCGCGACCTCTACGAAATCGTCGAAAAGTCCCTGAAAGCCGGCGAGCCCGCCTGAGCCGAAGGACACGGCGAGAAAGCAACCGGGGGGCCTTTCGCCCCCCGCGCCCCCCAGGCGCCGGCTACGCCGACGCCACGTCGGCGAAGGGTAAAGGCGAGGATTGCTCCGGGCTCCTGGCACGCAGCGCACCGCCGCGCCATCCTCGACCAAACTCCACGGCATGCCCGAGTTGCGCCGATGTTGTTGAAAAACAAGGCCTTGCGGTTCATGTAGTGACGTGATTCACTTCGCTTCGGACTGGGAGTCGAAGTCGATGATGGGGCCGCGGATAGTCG
>JBJHBG010000117.1:0-14545 GCA_050485385.1 Geminicoccaceae bacterium
GCCTGGCTCCACCACTACAACCGCGAACGGCCGCATCTCGGCTACCGCAATCAGGGCCGGAGACCCTGGGACACCATCCAGCAATTCGTCAGCCAAGGAGGTTAAGAGGACAGATAAGTCGGCTGTCGGTAGCGAAGGGGCCAACGCCCATGCACAACGCTGGCGAAACGAGAGTTCTAAGCGGACAATTGTTGATCGACCTGCGTTAAGGAGCCGTTTTGCGTGGCTCGCCACAGCTATTTTAGGAGCGGACGCCTACCCTTCTGATTGCGGTCGGCGCAGCCATACGGCCCGAGGAAGCGTTCGCCGTTGAAGTGAATGAGGTGCGTAGGCGCGTCTGCAACCCAAACTTCCGTCTCCCAAGCGATTTCCGGCAAGTACCTGCCCATGGTGGCGCGGTCGGGAAAGGCGGTCACATAGACCAACCCCGGCGTCGCGTGCGCAAACAAAACACTCAGTTCCCGATGGCGCTTGCCGTCCACAGGCCCGTGGCTCGTCACGGATTCGACGAGAAGCAACCAATCTCGATTGACATCATGAAGCACCACATCAGGCATCTTCCCGTGGGAGTCGACGCGAACGCCCAAACCAGCCAGATATGCCTCGTCAAAATAGCCAAATTTATCCCCGGTATCCCCCGCATAGACGAGGTGACTCCCTGGCGCGAATCTGGGGGCAAATTCCTCAACAATTTCTTTCATGAGCAAACTATGTGCGCCTGGACTCAGCTTAATAATTTCACCATCACCAACAGTAACTGGAACCATTGCGAGGTCACGGGCAGCTGCATACTGCTCCGCAAGGCTTGCCTGCTTCTCACGATAAGCAGCGAGCGCCGCCCCCCAGTCCGGCAAGCCGCGCTTTTTGATCAGTTCGAGCGCTATCGGCGAGATCTGATAGGCAGCCTTTGGACTGTTGACAGCGCGATCCGGCCGATCAGGGTTGTACAGGGCGATAGCCGCAGCCACGAACTGGTGCATGGTCTGACGGCGCACCGTTTCGCGCGTGTTCGGTGCATAGGTTTTGCCATAGTGCCGCTGCATCCAATCCATGATTGGAGTGATACCCATCAGCGGTGACTTGGAGTCCTGCCAAGTCATACCAGGACGAAGATCCAGAATGGCAAGCAAGGAAAGCGCCGAGCGTTCGTTTAGTTGGGCACGCGGAAGGCCCAACTCCCTCAAAACTTCCAGCGCTTCAAGCAGCAACGGGTCCTGATTGCTCATATGACGACAGTTTCTGATCGATTTGATCTTGCGAAGGAGTGCCTTTTTTTATGGCCCATCTTCCAATTTGCTCCAGAATTTTCTTGGGCGGGTACTTGATTTGACGAAGATCGGTTGCATTGACCTGCGTATGACCATTGAAAAGCCGGAAGTAATTATCAACCGCTGTAGAGTTCAGGTAAGTGGTCAAACCGAAGGCAAGCTCTTCTGTCAGTCCACCTTTCTCGCAATGAAGAACATTGAGATGATTTTCCACACCAACCCATGCTGCATTCCCGAGGGCCTGCCGGCGCAGTACGCTGGAGTACACTCGGCGCCGCTCCTCCTTAGCTGAAAACCGGCGGACGACGGCATAAGTGCCGGCCTTCATCAGCCATTTCTGGGTCATTTCATTCACGCGGATATAGTTCCACTTCTTGAAGTCAGGCTTCGGCCAGCGCGTTTCGTAGCCGTCGAAGTGCCCCGGATAGAGCAACGGCGCCGCACCAGCTTCATACTCCTTGAGCAAGTGCTTCTTCAGCCGGAAATCCACCACCGGACCGGTGCACACGCCCAACCCGAGATCTGCCAGCCTTTCTGTAGCGCATAAGGGCAGTGCAACAGGCGCATCACCAGCACCGCCCGGAATATAGATGAAGCGCTCCCCATTGCCCGGCTTCACGATCTCGGTGAACGGATAGCGGTGCGACTTCACGTCGGCGAAACCCCCGTCCCGCGACGACGTCACGAGGATATCCTTCTGCTCGCCGTGCTTCTCCACTACGATGATGATGTTCTCTTGCAAGACTTCATCCTCGCGAAAAGCCTTGCTGCGGCTCTCAAATATATGAATATGCCGAATCGCATTTTCCGAAATTAAAAAATTACGGAACGATTTGTAATATGGACCATTACAAAAACTTCTAGGTATGATCGCTACTAAATGTCCGTGAGGCTGGAGCATTTTCAGCGCGAGACCAGCGAAACCAGTATAAAGATTAACCGTCTCAATGCCAACTGCTCGCAAAAATTTCCGGTGCGGCGAATCGATATTGATTTTTTTGTATGGCGGATTCATGATAACGTGTGTAAATTCCCCATGGTCAATTAAATACTGATTTGCCGCATTTTCGATGAAGTCGCCGCCAATAACCTCGGATTTTATCGTCTTGAAATAGGCCAGTGTCTCTCGCAGATACGGATGCAGATTATCGTCCAACTCGTAGGCCGTGACCTTCACGTCGATTGCGCTCTTGGCCTCACTCATTGCATGCTCAAGAAAGGCGGCGGAAAGTGAACCAATCCCAGCACCAGGATCGAGAAGGCGGATCGGCCCTTCGCTGGGCACAGGCAGCAGGCTTGCCATAAATTTGGCAATGGACATCGGCGTCATAAATTGGCCAAGATTTGATTTGTATTTGCGCTCCACATCTCGCGCGATCACAACTCGGCGCTTTTCGATTCGTTCTAGGTACGCAGTCACGCGCGTTGAACTTCCGTGTGCAAGATTCTTGTCCTCAGTAGGCGTGCCTTTGTCGTCCTCGTCCTCGGATATTTGCTGAAGGCCTAGCCAACCGGGACAACGCCGTCCAGCAAGATGTAGGCTCGGCATTTCAGAACCTTGGCGGCTCTGTGACCCGATGCGGACGAGCGGACGGTCAGCCTACAAGCCCACTCCCCATCCAAACCGCCCGTTAAACCCGCGAAGGTCCACGCCCGCCGCAGCCCGTTGTCGAAACGGGGGTGCAGGGGGCGTGCCCCCTGCGGGCCTTTCGCCGTCCGGTGGCGACGTACCGCGGGCTGGGCCGGAGGCGCCGCCCTTCGTCCGCGGGCGTGGCCTTCGTCGAGGACTAGGATTTTTTGCCTTTCTCGGCTAAGCTGCCGGCCTATTCCCTCACCCGGAGCCGGTCATGCAGCTTTCCCATCATCAGCGCGCCTTGGCGGCGCAGCGGCGGGCCAATGGGGGCAAGTCGAAGGGGCCGGTGACGGTGGCGGGCAAGGCGCGGGCGGCGGGGAATGCGGTGCGGCACGGGCTTGCAGCCGACCTCGTGCGCGACCCGGACGAGCGCCGCCGCCTCCAAGACCGCATCGACCAACTCACCGCCGAGTTCGAGCCTGCCACGCCCTTTGAGGCTGCGTTGGTCGAGCGCGTCGCCTTTGCGCTGCATCGGTTGGAGCGCGCCGAGCGGTTCGAGGCCGAGACCTTCGAGAGTGCGCAGCGCGCGGGCGACAGCGCAGGCGCGGTGCTGGTCAAGGACAAGCGCTGCTTGCGCGCCCTCGACGTCGTCGTCCGCTATGGCGGCTATGCCGACGCCCAACTCTGGCGCAGCCTCCGCGCCCTGAAGGCCCTCCAGTTGGAACGCGCCGCCGCCCAGAACACGAAAAATCGAAACGAACCGGCAGCCCCCTTTTCCGGTTTGGACTCAAACACTTGAGCCCTTCCCCGCCGCACCTTCGGCCACCTGCCGGGCAACCGCGGTTGCTGCCGCCGGGCGCGGCGGCCTCGCCCAGGTCGGCATCCTCGCCTCGGTCGTCATGGCCGGCGGCCCGCACCCTCGGCGACGCCGGCGAGACCGCGGTTCTGGAGCGGTTCCGCGCCCTGTTCGGCACGTCGGCGGGCCGCACCACCGGCTACGCGACCGACCCGCAGGGCGTGCGGGTTGCCTTCGACGAAGCGTTGCTGCCCTACCTGCTGGATGGACCCGGCTGGCGACAGCGGTTGGACGAGCCGCCGAGCGCCAAGTATCGGCCCGACGGGCGCGACGCGTGGCTGCCCCACGTCAAGGCGACGATCGAAGATCCGGCGGAGGTGTGGCTCGCGCCCGCTCCCGACCGTCACCGGTCCCGTCTCCTGAAGCGGTACGTCGGCGTATTCGGAACGCCGGACGGCCCGTCGGGACGTGCTCTTGGTGGTCACCCGCACGCCGGAAGGATGGGCTGCGTACAACGCCTGTCCCCGTCAGGGTGTCGACGCGCAGCGGTCCGGATACCTGATCTATTCGCGCGAGGGACCCTGACTCACCCCCGCGGCGGGGCTCAGGGTGCCGGTGACGGTGCGAGGCCGGGCTCTGCGTCACCGGAGCCGATGATCTACGCTGCATCCTCGCCGGCGGCAACGGCCGGCACACGGGCCACCCCGGAGCGCCGGCGGATCGACGACGATGCCGTCCGCCCGCACACCAGCCGCCGAGGTCGGACGCCCAACACCGTTGCCAATCGGCCCATCACCAGCCACGACCCCAACGGCCTCTGGCTGCGAGCGCGGGCGACCACCGGGCAGGGTCAGATCGCACGGAGCGCCGAAGGGCTGCCAGCCGTTCAGCGGCTCGACGAGTGTCCGTCGCACCCAGAGCACGACGCCGGGATGCCGGTTGGCCCATCGGTCGACGCGGTCGCCGCCGTGGAAGTCGACGTGCAGGCCCGCGCCGTCGACGGCTTCCCGCATGGCGTTCAGGCGGTCCTGCAACGCGGGGTCAGCCGGAAAGTCGCCACCACCGACGATGACGTAGGCACCGCGCGCTCGAGCGAGTTCGCGGATCGAGGGGCGGAGTGGGCCTTCAGGGCACGCCTCGTTTCGGATCCGCGCTGGCCCGAAAGGACCGGCGTGCTGCTTCACCTGTAGCCCGGAGAACGGACGAGGAACGACGTTCCGCTCGAACCGCTCGTCGACCACCTCGACAAGCGCGTCGATGCCGCCGTCGGCGGCGCGTTGGTTGCCACCAGCGGTCACGGCAGCGATCGGCAGTCCCTTAACCGCGAACTCTGCCTCGCAGCGCCTACGGACCAGATCGCGGAGTCGAGCGTCGTCGAGGCGGGCGATGTGGTCGACCGTCAGGTCGAACACGTGGACCAATCCGTGAGCTCAATGGGAGCGCCATGCAGGTCGTTGGCGGCCCCCACCTGGGCTCGATCGACCGTACGCGATCGGCGCGAGGCCGGACCGCCGGCGTGTCAGGGGCGGATGTTGTAGCCGCGGCGGACGAGGCGGAGGGTGAAGAGCCAAAGGCCGACATTGACCGCGAGGAGCACGGCGAGGCCGACCGCGACGTTGCCGTCGGCGTGGCCCGTCAGCGCATAGCGCAGCCCGTCGATCATGTAGAAGAACGGGTTGAGGTGCGCGATCCACCAGAGCTGCTCGGGCAGCCGGTCGACCGAGTAGAACGTGCCCGACAGGAACGACAGCGGCGTGATCACGAAGTTGGTCACCGCTGCCATCTGGTCGAACTTGTCGGCCCAGAGCGCCGTCAACAGCCCGAGCAGCGCCAGGGTGAGGCTCGCGCTGAGGACGTAGAGCGGCACCAGCCAGGGGTGGGCCAGCTGCACGCCGACGAAGGGGATCATCGTCAGCCACACCACCACGCCGACGATCACACCCCGCGTCACCCCGCCCATCGCCACGCCGAAGGTCAACTCGCCGGCGCTCAATGGCGGCATCAGGTAGTCGACGATGTTGCCCTGCACCTTGGCGATGCCGATCGACGAGGAGGTGTTGGCGAACGCGTTTTGGATGATCGCCATCATGATCAGGCCGGGTGCCAGGAACTCGACGAAGGCCAACTCGCCGATCCGCACGTCGCCGCGACCGAGCGCCAGGCTGAAGATGGCGAGGAACAGGAGCGTGGTGACGATCGGCGCCAGCACGGTCTGGGTGATGACCTTGAAGAAGCGCTGCACCTCCTTCCTGTACAGCGTCCACAGGCCCAGCCAGTTGACGTCGAACGGCGTGCCGAAGGTGGAGCTGCCGGCGGCGCCCGGTGGATCGGTGGGGTTGCGGTGCATGCGGCCTGTTCGTTCTTGGTTGGCGCGGCTCAGTAGTCGTACGACCAGCGCAGGCCCACGCTGCTGGTCTGGTCCTCGCGCACCTCGGTCTCGACCTTGATGCGCGGCGTCAGTTCGATCTCGACGCGCGCACTGCCGGAGCCGGGGGCGAGCCCCTGTTCGAGCTGGAGGAAGATCCCGTCGGTGACGTAGATGCCGGCGCGGATCGAGGCATCGTCCGCACTCTCGCCCGCCACGTCGATCGTGTCGAGCCCGAGCAGACTGCGCGTGCCCTCCAAGAAGCCGCCGCCACCGCCGCCGCGCAGCGTCTCGACCGCCATGGCCAGCCGCACCGCCTGCACTGCGTTGAGCCGCTCGGTGCCGCGATCGAAGATCAGCCGCGAGAGCACCTCGTCCTCGGGCAAAGGTGGCTCCGAGGTGGCGGTAATGGTCGGGTCGAGTGCCGGGCCGCTGATCGAGAGGACGGCGAGCACGTCGGTCAGCTGCACCGTGGTCTCGATGTCGAGCGTGGGGTCGGGTGGAAACGCGCCGTCGAGTGTGACCTCGCCGCGGCGGAACTCGAAGCGCCGGCCCAGCAGGTCGAGCTGGCCGCGCCGGTAGGCGATGCCGCCGACCACGCGCGGGCTGCTCGCATCGCCGGTCACCTCGATCCGTCCACCCCATTCGGAGACCAGCCCGCGGCCGCGGACGAACAGCCGGCCCGGAACGTCGACTACCACGTCGAGGTCGATGCGCGACGCGACCTCGTCGCCGACGACCACCGCCGGGGGCGGATCGGCGGCGTCGATCACCTCGAGCGTAGGGAAACCTGCGGCACCGCCTTCGGGAATGCGGATCTCGCCGCGATTGACGGTGAAGCGGCCGAACACGTCGAGCGCTTCGGGCGTGCCCGCCACGGTGGCGCGGCCGCTGGTCTCGATCATGATCTCGTCGCTCTGCGGCACCTCGAAGCGATCCATGTCGAGGGCGAGGTCCAGGGCTACGCCGGCCGCGCCGCCAAAGGCCACGTCGCCCGTGAGGTCGAACGAACCCACCGCCCCGTCGCGGGCACCGATCCGGTCGATCACCAGCCGGTCACCCTCGGCCCTTACGTCGACCGTGAGGTCGGTCAACAACGCGCCGACGACGACGTCCTCGACGCGACCGCCCGCCATCGCCACGCGTCCGGTCAAGGCCGGCACGGCCGTGGTGCCGCCGACGGCGAGGTCCGCGTCCAGCCGCCCCGCCACCGTCTGGCCGTCGAGCGCCAGCCAGTCGGCCACCCGCTCCAACAGCACGGTGCCGGTGATGCGGGCATCCAGGGGCAGCGGATCGGGCAGATCGAAGACGAAGGGCTCCAGCGCGAAACGCGCCGGCACGGAGGCGTCGATACGCAAGGGCGGATCGCCCAGACCGCCGGTCACCACCGCCGCCGTCAGCCGGCCGCCGCCGAGGTCGAAGCCCAGGGTCACGCCGAGGTCGACCGGGCTCGGATCGGCGCCGAGCGCGAAGCCCCGGAGCCGCACCTCGCCCCGTACCGTCGGCGCCTGGGGGGTGCCGGCGAGGTCGACGTCGAGCGCCACCATGCCGACCAGCGGCGGCGCGCCCAAGGGCTCCAGCCGGCGGAGGTCGAGATCGGCGAGCCGCACGCTGGCGGCGACGCGGTTCGGCGTCAGCGAGCCGCGGATGTCGAGCCGTGCCGTGTCGACCTCCAGCTCCAGCCCGTCCAACTCGATGGTGCCGTCGTCGAGGCGCACCGTCGCCGGCCGGGTGAGGCGCATGGGCACGGCGGCGATGTCGCCCTCCAGCGCCGTCAGGCTCGCCGTGGTCACGCCGTCGGTCTGGGCGAAACGCCCGGCGCCTGTGACATCGAAGGGATCCGGCAGGCCGCCATTGGCGCTGAAATCGAGGGCCATGGCGGCGAGCGTGCCGCGTGCCGTCACGCGCGCCTGCTCGACGCGCAACTCGTCCTGGACGACGCCCGTCACGTCGATCGCGGCGTCCAGTGCCAGCGCACCCATCAGGTCCTGGGCATCGGCGCGCACCGTCACCGCCTGCACGGTTGCGCCTTGGGCCGCCAGATTGCGCGCCTCGAGGCGGGCGCGCGCATCCTGCCGGCCGTCCGGTGCGTCCAGGTCCACCGCGAGGTCGAGCCGGCCGGCGAGCGGTTCGCCGAGCCACGTCCCCAAGGGCCGCAGATCGGGCGAGCCGCCCGCGAGCCGGCCGGTGACCGTCGTCGCCTGGAGGTTCGCAGCCAACGCGCCTTCGAGCGCCAATCCCGGCGCCGTCAGCTCGATGGCCTCCAGCCGCAGCCGCTCGGGCTGGAAGCGGAACGGCGTGGCGAGGCGAAGTTGGCCGGCCGCTTTGTCGGCGGTGATGGCGACGGTGCCCGCAAGGTCGTCGGGCGTGCCGCCGACCGTGGCCTCGACGAGCAGCAGGTCCAGGTCCTGGCCGCCGACCTCGAGCCCGTCCAGCCGCAAGGTCAGGGCACCGTCGGGGGCGGCCAGGGTGCCCGTGGCGTTCACCTCGGCGACGAGGCTGCCGGCGAGGTCCTGTTCCAGTTCGACGCCGACCGGCGCGAGGTCGGGCACGCGCAGGCTCGCCCGCAGGTCGAGCGGCCCGTCGTCGAGGTCCGCCTCGCCCGTCGCCGAGAGGTCCAGGTTGCTGCCCTGAAGGTCGAGGGCGAGCAGGCGGAAGGCCATCGCCCCCGTCCGTTCGGCGCGCAGCGTGAGGGTCGGCGCCGACCCGACCAGCGCGCTCGCCGGTGGCGGCAGTCCGCCGAGGTTGCGCCCGGCGAGGTCCACCTCGACCGTGCCCGTCTCGAAGTCGTCGGCGAGCCGGGCCCGCGCCTCCAGCCGGAGAGCGCCGGACGGCGGCGGATCGAGCACGGGGGCCAGCACGGCGAGGTCGCCCACGTCCAGTGTCGCGTCGGCCGCAAGGTCACCGGTAGCGAGGTCGCCCGCGGCGGTAGCGTCGAGGGTCAGCGCCGCCATGGCGACGCGCAGCGTCTCGACGTTCAGCGCACCCCCGGGCACGACGCTGCCGCGGGCCTCCAGCACCACGTCGTCGGCGAAGACGGCGTCCGGCAGGGTGTAGCGAAGCCCGTCGATCCGGCCGTCCAGATCGAAGCCGATGGCGTCCTCCGCCAGCGGCTCGAAGCGAAGCGTCTGCCGAACGGCCGCGACGTCGAGGTCGGCAAGCGCCAGGTTCGCGACGTCGAGCGTGAGCGTGCCGGCGGGCAGGGGAAGGCTGCCGTCGACGTCGACGGCGAGGCGCAGGCTGCCGGCGAGCGTCTCGTCGACGAAGGGGCGCAAGGGTGCAAGGTCGTCGATCGCGGCGTCGATGCGTGCCCTGACCGTCTCGCCCGCGAGCGCGCCGGTGCCGTCGAGGACCAGCCAGTCGGTGCGCAGGTCCAGCCGCTCGAGGTCGGCGCCGTCGGCGGTGGGCAACAGCGCCACGTCGAGCACGATGCCGTCGCCGACGAGGTCCGCGAGCGGTCCGTCGACGAGGCCCGCGCCGGGCGTCACGCGACCGCGCGCCTCCAGGCGCATGGCGCCGTCGAGCCCGAGCACGAGGTCCAATTCGGCCGCGGCCAAGTCCTCGGCGCTGGCGTCGAGCCGCACGGGCCACGCGGCGAGCGCACCATCGCCAGTGACGCGCAAGGTGACCGGGCCAGGCACCGCATCGTCGCTCAGCCGGGCGAGCAGCCCCGAGGCCTCGCTCGCGTCGAGGTCCAGCCGTGCGGTGCGGGCCCCGAGGTCGACGGTGGCATCCAGCGTCGCCGCGAGACCTGCCGCGTCCAGCCGCCGCACGTCCAGGTTCGCCGTGACCGTGCGGCCGTCGGGGCTGGCGGCGCTGCCGGTGATCGCGAGCTCGAAGGCTTCGCCGGTGACCGGCGCTTCCAGCCGGACGCGCCGGAGCTCCAGCCGCTCCAGGGCGAAGGCTGGGATGTCGTCGGGCAGGGCGAAGGGCTCGTCGCTCGGCGGCTCCGGCGGTGCCGGGTCGTCCGCGCCGGGCGGCAGCCGATGCAGGTGGATCAGCCCGGCACTGACCTCGGGCACGCGGATGGTGCCGTCGAGCAGTGCCCAGGGGTCGACGCGGAGCCGCACGGCCTCGACGTCGAGCCACACGCCCTCGTCGTCGGCGAGCCGGACGCGGCCGAGGGCAAGGTCGAACGGCAGGCCGGGACCGAGCTCCGCCAGCTCGACGCCGGGCACCAGCGCCGTCACCAGCCGCGTCGTTTCGCCGCGCACCCACTCGCTCTGCAAGGCCGCCAGCAGCACGACGAGCAGCACGACCGGCACCAGCGCGAGCCCTGTGAGCAGGAGCAGCGCGCGCCCGAGGAACGCGACGGGGCGGAAGCGGCGGCGGGGCGTGGCAGCGCTCAAAAGGCTTGGCCCAGGCTGATGTAGACCTGAAAGGCGTCGTCGACCGGTCGCCGGTCGACCGGCACGGCCACGTCGAAGCGCAACGGGCCGATGGGCGTAGCATAGCGCAAGCCGAGCCCGGCGCCGAATTCCAGCCCGCCGTCGAAGTCGGGCCAGGAGTTCTCGAACGCGTTGCCGCCGTCGACGAACACCACCGCACCGATGGTGTCGGTGATGTCGTAGCGAAGTTCGGTCGAGAACTCGACGAGCGAGCGGCCGCCGAGCGGGTCGTTGCCGTCGAGCGGGCCCGCCGTCTGGAAGGGGATGCCGCGGATCGAGCCGCCGCCGCCCGCATAGAAGCGCTCGTTGGCCGGGATCGCGTCGCGTTCGGCGCCGACGATGCTACCGACCGCGCCGCGCAGTGCCAGCACCAGCCGCGGCGACTGGCTGAGGCGCAGATAGGTCGAGCCGTCGGCGCGGAAACGATAGAAGGTGAGGGACGGGTCCTTGACGTCCCAAAACGGCGTGGCTTCGCCGCGCCAGCGGAAGCCGCGATTGGGGTCCAGCGGATCGTCGCTGCTGTCGAAGCGGAGCACGGTCGGCAGCGACAGGGTGGCGAAGGTCTGCCGCTCGCGGTTGTCGTCGATCTCGCTCAGCGTGAAGCGCAGCGCCGAGGTGCCGGTGAGCTGCGGCGTGAACCGGTATTCGAGGCCGGCGCTGGTCGAGAGTTCGAGGCTGTCGAAGGCGTCCGTGGTCTGCCGGCGGAAGCCGGCCTCGGCCAGAAACGCGCTGTCCAGGCCGAGCACGTCGGGCTTGCGGAAGTTCGTGTCCAGCCGCTGCTGCAGCAGGTCGGCATCGAACTCGATGCGGAACCGCTCGGCGGCGCCCAAGAGGTTGCGGTGCTCCCAGGCGAGATTGATGCCGGGGCCGCCGTCGGTCTGGAAGCGGCCGGCAGCGCTGATGGTGCGGTGTAGCCGCTGCTCGGCGACGATGGTGACCGGCACCGGCCCGTCTCCCTCGGGCTCCGGCGGCAATTGCACCTCGACCGTGCGGAACAGGCGCGTGCCGACGAGGTTGCGTCGGGCGTCGCGGGTCAAGAGCGGGTCGAAGCGCTGGCCGTCGGTCCACGGCACGTAGCGGGCAAGGAAGCCCTCGTCGATACCGTCGGTGCCCTCGAAGGTGGGACGTTCCAGGCCGACCACGGGCCCGGGTCGGATGCGCAGGACGACGTCCATGATCCGCTGCTCGCGGTCGATCACCACGGTGCGCTCGCCCAGTTGGGCATAGGCGCGACCGGTGGCCTGGACCCGCTCCAACAGCGTCGCCTCGCCGGCGAGCACGGTTTCGGCGCGCGCCGGCTCGCCCCG
Organism: Geminicoccaceae bacterium; assembly: GCA_050485385.1. Lineage (GTDB taxonomy): Bacteria > Pseudomonadota > Alphaproteobacteria > Geminicoccales > Geminicoccaceae > RECO01. The sequence continues at coordinate 11,698 of JBJHBG010000117.1, forward strand.
GCGCAGCCCGAGGGCCGCCGGCGCCGGCGGCACGAAGTCCACGGGGGCCTGTTGGGGCTCGACGTCGATCGCGTCGAAGACGTAGCGCTCGCCGGCCGTGACCTCGAACGTCATGAGCGCCAACGTCGTGTCGGGACGCTCCGCCGCGGTCTCGACGATGCTCTCGACGCGGGCATCGTAGTAGCCCTCCGAGCCCATCGCCCGGGTGAGGCGCTCGGCATCGGCGGACGCGCGCCGCCGCAGGGCAAGTTCCGAGGTCGGCGGATTGTCGCGACCGGCCTCGGCCTCGCTCACGGAGCGGAGGAAGTCCGAAAGCTCGTCGTCGACGTCGCCCGTGATCGCCACCTCGTAGGGGATGGGCGGGCCGCGCCGCAGTTCCTCGGCCTCCTGCTCCAGGCCGGTGCGCCCGGTACCGCTACAGCCGGCAAGGACGACGACCAGGTTCGCGAGCAGGACGACAGACGGCGCTGCCAGCACCCGACGGGTGGGGATCTTCAGGCTTCCGTTCCCACAGCGACAATTCGATGGCATGGCAACATGCGGGGCGTTTAGCTCACTCGGCCGTGGACAGGAACCGGATTTCGTCGCGCTCAATCGCCACGGCGGTCAGCCTACCGGTGGCGTACGCGCCGGTGTCGATGCCGATCCGGTTGCCGCGGACGATGGGCTCGTCGACCACCGTGTGCCCGTGGACCACGACGAAGCCGTGATCGCTCTCGTCGCTGAGGAACGGCTCGCGGATGAACATCAAGTCTTGCGGTTCCTGCACCTGCAAGGGCAGGCCGGGGCGGATGCCGGCATGGACGAAGAGGTAGTCGCCGAGCCGTCTCCAGAGCTGGAGTTGCCGGAAGAAGCGGCGATGGGCGGGCGGCATGCGGCGGCCGAGCTGACGACGCAGCGTCGCCACGGCCTCCGCATCGTTGGGACGGACGTCGACGCGCAGCCCGTAGCTGCGCATCAGCGCCTCGGCACCCGAGACGATCCACGGCAGCACCGGGCCGTCCTCGTCGAGAAAGCGGCGGACCCACCAGTCGTGGTTGCCGAGCAAGAGCGTGCGTTCGAAGCCCTCGGGCGGTGGCGCCAGCAAGTGATCGACGACGCCGCGCGTGTCCGGGCCGCGGTCGCCGTAGTCGCCGAGCAGGATCAGGTGTCGGGCGGTCGTCCGCGGTCGCGTCGCCGCGTCGGCGACGATCCGCGCCTCCAGGTCCCGCAGGAGGTCGAGCCGGCCGTGGACGTCGCCGATCGCGTAGGCGCACGTCGCCGGCGGCAGCGAGACCGGCCGGAATCCGCCGGTTGCCTTGCGTGGACGCTTCTGCCAGAGACGCAACCAGCGCCAAACCACCCCATCCTCCATCGCTCGTCGTATCGGCTTGGTCCGCTCGTCTTCGCCTTTCTGCTTGGGTGCGTGCGAAAAACTGGGTTAAGAACAGTGACGAAAGGGTTGATGGCAAGAGAAATTTGGGGTCTCGGGATGTCCAATGGCGAGCGACGCCCGGGCGGGCTGCCGGAAGCCGCGCTCGCGTTCGCGCTGGGTGCGGCGGCATTGTCGCTGCCGGCCCAGGCGCAGCAGAGCCTGGGCGACTTCGAGCAACTCGGCCTGCGCTTCGGCGCGGTCGACGTCCTGCCCCAGCTCAGCTTCGGCGTTACCTACACCGACAACGTCTTCGCGGTGCCCGACGACCGGTTCGCCGCCGCCGGCACGCCGAAGGAAGGCGATTTCGTGTTCGTGCTCAGACCGCGGCTGTTGGTGCAAACCAACGCCCAGCGGCATCGCTGGTACGCTCTCGGTAGTGGCAATCTCGGCCGTTACGACAAGTTCACGGATCGCGACTACAACGACTTCACCGTCGAGACGGGCGGGCGCTGGGACATTTCCCGACGCTCCTCGCTTTCGGCGGTGGCGGCCTACGACAACCTCCACCTCCAGACCGACGACCCCGACCGCCTGGCGAACCGCGAGACGGTCGACTACCACCGATACCGTGCCGGCCTCGGCTTCGCCCGCGACGGTACGCGGACCTTCGTTCGGCTGAACACGTCGGTCACTCACCGGGAATACGACGACGTCAGCGACGGCATCGACGAAACCCGGTTCCTCAACCGGGTGCGCGTCGGCTACCGGCTGGATCGGCAGTACGACGTCTTCGTCGAAGGGCGCTACGCCGTGACGACCTTCGACAACCCGCCGGGCGCGCGCAACCGCGACCAGCAGAGCGCGTCGCTGCTGGTCGGTACCTCGGTCGACTTCGACCGCCTCGTTGCCGGCGAGTTCGCCGTCGGCATCGAGCACACCACCTTCGACGACGACCTTACGGACGATCAGACCGGCTTTTCCTTCTCCGGTGCCCTGGATTTCACCCTGACGCCGCGGACGACGCTGGCGTTCGACGCGTCCCAGGCCGTGGAACCGACGGATTCCGTCGGTGCATCGGGCCGCAACACGACGCGCGTGGGCCTCGCCCTCTCGCACGTGCTGTCCCGCCACATCACGCTCGGCGCCAACACCGGCTATTCCCGCTTCGACTTCCTCTCGACCGACCGGGTCGACCAGAGCCTGCGCGGCGGTCTGTCGGCGCGCTATAGCTTCAACCGCTATCTGAGCATGTCCGCATCGTACAACTACACCGAGCGATTCTCGCGGCAGGAAGCGCGGGACTATACGGAGAACCGGGTCTTCCTCAGCCTGTTGGGGCGTTATTGATGCGCCTCGCCGTCCTCGGGCTCGGCTTGGCGATGGCACTCGGCGGCTGCACCGTCCGCGTCGGCGAACAGGCCGAGCCCGCCCTGCCCGCCGCAACGCCGAAAGCTCGGTAACGATGGGGTCGGCCCAAAGCCCCTGGGCGTCGAG